>CALWSC010000079.1 GCA_944384105.1 uncultured Lachnospiraceae bacterium
TGAAGCGGTCAAAAGTGAGGACGGAAGCCGGGAACAGGAAGTGGAAATCTTCTACCGCTTTATCGGCAAAATCGAATGACACATCTTGAGATACCCAACAATATCTTTAACTAAGGGAAACGGGAAAATCCTTACCAGATATCATTAGCATCATGAACTTGAGCGACCTTTATCAAATTAGTTTAGATGAACTATTGAAAGGAGACGCAAAAATGAAAGAAAAGATTGAGAAGGATGTACGGGTTGCGAAAGGTAACAAGAGATTAATATTAACAACAGCGTTTTTATTTTTTTGTGTTGCGATAATATATTCAATTAGTATTATTGTGGGCGGTGCGTTTTATGACTTCTGTGAGGCAGCTATAAGATGGGTAGTGCTGGGTATGGGTGTTGCTTTTGCAATCATATATATGAGCCAAAAAAACTAAGATTATTTCCGAGAAAGCATCCAAGGCTTTTTCGGGCAAATGCAATTCAGACAGCGTGGTGTTGATCTGCTCTCGGTTTTCTGTCCGGCATAGAGGACGCCAACGAGATTTTGTTTATCCGTTTTCCCATCATGGAACTGGCGGCGGCACTTGCCCGCAGTACCATGACCGTGAAGCGTTCCCTGAATGAATTGGAGGGTGTCGAAGATGAACTCCCGATTTTCAAGGGCTTTCAGCCATGGAAATCGGGAGCTCTGCACTGCAGGTGTCAGGCTTTTACAGTATTTATTCCTCTGATAATTTCACCATCATGGAAAATTGTTCTTCATGAACGATAGGCTTCAGAGTATCCATTGCTTGAGCATATTCATTCGTGTAGTTTGAAAACGTATCCGTTTTTTGTAATTTGAATCCCAAAGAAAGATACAATAAAATAGCTTTCCAGCTCCACGGCTGTGTATGAATATATACCGGAAACAGATCATGTTCTTCAAAAATATTCATCACATCACAGCACAGGGCTTTTCCAAGGCTCATACCCTGATATTGTGCATCAACAATCAGCCAATGCAGCGAAGACACGAAGGAATTCTGCCGGATATCATGCCATGCGATGCAGAAGCCGATAACAATTCCATTTTCATTCAAAAGAAAACGGACATTTTTTAGCAAAGCGTCACAATCCTGCATATACGACTGGACGAAATAATTCTCCGCCTCTTCCAAAGAATCAAAATCGCCAACGGAATACTCCAGACCTGCCCATGCTTTTTCATAGCCCTTCTCATAAGGTACAATAGAAAACTTATTCGGAAGAATTACTTCCCGATGTTTGTAAGAATCGCACCTTAAGATGGTATTATTAAACGGTATACTTCGGTCTAACATATTGATCTCCTCTCGATAAATATGTATTTCTGCCGTATCATGGAAAAATGAAAAAGTCTGCGCTGCATCCGTTTTCCGTAAAATTCAGCCGATATTTCCAGCCGTTTTCCGTCTTTTCATATGGCCGGAATCCCACGGATGTAAAGCACTTTTGGGAGGCAGTGTTAAAATCATATATTTCGTTTACAAAAAGGCTCTCGTAACCCAATGATGCGCCGCGCCGGATCAGGGCCGAAATCACCTTTTTTCCGATTCCTCTGCCTCTGTAGGCGGCATTTCCTATCACTATGGGAAGATCTTCCCGCCAGAAGGTGACGTCTCCGATAGGGAACCATATACCATTTTCATGAACCTCAATAAAATACAGTTCCCCCATCTGGTTCAGATAAGTATACATGCGCGTCAGTTTGTCCAGAGTATATGGTTCTGCAACATTGTCCACCAGCTTTACCATAGCGGCGTCCTGATACCAGGAAAGCGCAAAACTACAGCGTCCTTCGTAGCGGTGCAGGCGCAGTGTGTCATCAATGGGAAGATATTCGGGCTGCTCAATATTCGGGATGGACATGGTTCATCATCTCCTTTTCTGCTGCCGTGTGCAGTACAGACTGCATTGCCGGTATCTTTATTTCCTATGCTTATTATACAGCAGCGGCGTGAAAATGGAAGAGCTGGGTAAATGAAAAATTTGAACAGTCAGGGACAGGAGACTGGAAACAACCAATTGTTTGTGCTACTATGATAATATATCGTATACGTTGGCATAAGAGCGGACAAGACGTAAACTGAAAAAACATAAACTGACGCGACGGGGGGAATAGATAAATGGAGAATGCGATAGCTGTAAACGGAAAAGAATACAGAATAATCAAGCTGCTTGGCAAAGGGAAGGGAGGTTCTGCGAAGCGGCTGAAGATTTTCTGAAAATGTAGGGAAAGGGACTGATATCTAAAGGGAGCAGATTGAGGATACAAACTATAAGGAAGAACTCCGTGCGGAGGAAAAAGTGCAGAGCACTGCCCTGCAGCCGCCCAATGATCCCATATCTACGGTACGAACATATTGAAACGCCCCGCGCAACCCATTATAATAGTATCAGGCATTTTGTTTACGATGAGGAGGAACAGAAGAATCATGCGAAACGATACAGGCTCCGGGCGGGACGAGAGGCGGGGATCCGGCGTGGGGAGCAGAATACGGCAGAAGAGAGTGGAGCAGAATATTTCCCAGGAATACCTTGCGGAGAAGCTGGGTGTCAGCCGACAGTCGATCTCGAAGTGGGAGAACGGGCAGTCTGACCCGTCCACGAAGAAACTGGCGCAGCTTGCTCAAATTCTGCAGATGGATGTCTCAGAGCTGATACAGGCATCGGCAAAAGAGAAGCTGCAGGCTGATCCGGGCTTCCTTGTGGGCGTGGAGGTGCAGGCGGAGGATCTCGACAGTCTGCGCCTCTTTTTTGACGGCATGCCGGAGGACATTTACGACAACTATAATACAAGTTTTATTATATACTGCCAGGCGCCCGTCAGGGAGAGGGCGCAGGTTAAGAAGTCTATGGAACAGCAGATACGACGGCAGATGGAGCTTTTGACAGACGGGGCGCCGATTCCGAGGAACAGTGTCTGCCTGTACTGGGGCAGAAAAAGAGGAGAGCGCCAGGAGGGATTTTTTCGAAGGCTTGCGCACCGTAAGGGTGCAGATGCGGTGGGAGTGGTGCTGTCAGGCGGAAGAGATGGCTTTGCGGATGAATTGAAAGAGCTGAAAGCCGCGGGCGCGCTTCTTTTGGTTCGCGAGACGGACGGCTCGCCGGGTGAGGACGCGCGGACAGCGGCGGCGCAGACCGGTATGTGTGATTACATTGTGCGTGCAGATCAGATGGGAAAGCGGATCGCAGCCTATATCCGCAGAAGATTTCACGAGAGGGCTCAGAGATACCCCGATCTGCAGGATCAGGAGCTTTCAGGGAGAATCCTCGACTGCCTGCAGCGCAACACCGGCGTGCGGTTTCAAATATTTCGCAATGAGATTGTAATGCGGGGACTGCTCTGCAGGCTAGAACAGAACCCGTTTGATACGGTGGACGCCTATGCCCGCTATCTGGAGGCGTCGGCAGAGGAGCAGAATCTCCTTGCAGAGTCTATTCTGGGAACGGCCGCGGGAAGACGCTCCGCAGATGAGGATCTTCTGCTTCTGGAGCCGCTGATTGCCGAAATGCATCCAGAGGAGAGAGGGCTTCGCGTTTGGCTTGCCGGCTGCCGTGATGGATTGGGAGCGTATCTTCTCGCTATGCTCCTGGACGAGCTGACCGGCGGCACCGGCGAGGACGATAAGGTTAAGATTTTTGCTACGGATGTAGAGATGCGTGCGGTAAACGAAGCATCCGAGGGAATTTATCCCCAAGAGGCGCTGGGAGTTGTCCCGGCCGCATGGAAGACGAAATTTTTTGAACAGACGGCAGAGGGGTTCCGTGTCGTACGGAACATTCGAAGCCGCGTAATCTTCTCTGTCCATGATATGCTTGTCAATCCGCCGTTTTCCAGGCTGGATCTGCTGGTGTGCAGGGGTATCCTGAAGAATTTAAAGCCGCAGAGGAGGCGGTCTGCTGTGGCTCGTTTTTCCTATGCACTGCGCACGGACGGCTGTCTTGTGCTCGGGAGGGAAGAAAATCCGGGAGTTCTCGAGGAATGGTTCCGCGGAGACGACAGTCTGCCGTTCGTGTACCGCAAGGTACAGACCGCTCCTTCGCCGTTCGGACAGAGTGTGCTGCCGTACGCAGCGGAGCGGGATGAAACATTCTCCCTGACGCGGGTGATGGGTACGCTTCTGATGGCGGGAATACCGTCAGGAATTATTTTCAATGACCGCATGGAGATTCTCTATAACGGACGGGAGGCGGGAGACTACCTGAAGTTCCGCTCGGGCAGGTTTACGCGGGATCTTTTCGAGAATCTGCAGCAGGAGATCGGTACATACGTCAGGGTTTTGCTCCGCCAGCTTAAGAAGGAAGAGCAGGAAAGCATCTCGAACACGATCACGGTGGAACTGGGCGGCGTTCCTGAGATAATCAGGATTTATCTGGTTCGGCGGGCAATTTTCGGCCGGGATTACTATCTGCTGTGGTTTGCGCGCGGCAAAAGTTTCGGAGCCCCGGAACAGGACGAAACGGCGCGCGAGGAGCTGCGCCAGCTCGAGCAGGAGCTTGGGATGACGAAGAGTAATCTCTACCAGGCACTGCAGGAGCTCGACGAGACAAAGAGTAAATATGATTTGCTGAACGAGGAGTTCCAGAGTTCGAACGAAGAGCTCTCTTTGATCAATGAGGAGCTGCAGAGCTCAAACTTTGAGTTGGAGACCTCGAACCGTGAGCTGACAAGGCTTAATACCGAATATCAGAAGAAGCTCTGCGAATGTGCTGAGGAGAACCCGACCGGCAGTGAGGTGCTTGCTGCCCTCGGCATGGAGGCGTTTTGGATGGACGAGAAGCTTTGCATCTGTAAAATGACAGATGGAATTATGAATATAACAAATCTGCGGACATTTGATGTCGGACGCTGCGCCGGAAACCTCGTGCTGATGGACGGCTACACGCAGTGGAAGCAGGATCTCGCGAAACTTTACAGCAGCCGGGAAGCAGTGCAAAGACGCGTCCGCACCCCTTCCCGGAAGGAATATCTGCTGAGGCTGCTTCCGGAGCGAGGAGAAAAGAAGGGATTCCTGGCAGTATTTGAGGCAGCGGACACAAAAGAGGAGGGGTGATGTATGGAACAGAAACAAAAATATGAAGATTTTTATGTGGTAGGCGTCGGAGCGTCTGCCGGAGGACTGGAGGCGCTGCAGGATTACTTCAAGAATATCCCGGACGACACAGGAGCTGCATATGTCGTGATACAACATTTGTCGCCCGACTATAAGAGCCTGATGGATGAGCTCTTGTCACGCTGTACAGGAATGCCTGTAAAAGTTGTGGAGGACGGCATGGAAGTGAAGAAAAATCACGTCTACCTGATTCCTCCGAAGAAGGAGCTGAAAATCCGCAAACGCCGCCTGCATCTTTCGGATCAGCCGCACGAGACGCGTATCAATCTGGCAATTGACACGTTTTTTAAGTCACTGGCGGAGGAGTGCGGGAAGTATGCGATTGCCGTGGTGCTGTCGGGGGCGGGCAGCGACGGTACGCTCGGCATCCGATATATTAAGGAGAGCGGCGGCATGATTATGGTGCAGGAACCACATTCTGCGGCATTTAACAGTATGCCGCTGAGCGCCATAGCAACGGGACTTGTGGACTACGTGCTGGAGCCGGACGCGATGGGAGCGGCGATGATCTCTTACATCGAGCATCCGTTCAGCAAGGAAAAGCGAATCGGTGAGCAGCGCAGTGAGGATGAGGTCTTCCAGGAGATTCTCAACATCCTGCAGGCAAAGAACGGGATTGACTTTACAAACTACAAGGAACAGACGATCCGCCGGCGTCTGGAGCGCAGGGCGAGTATCAGCCAGTTTAATTCACTGGAGGAATACTTCGGGTTCTTTTCAAGCTCGCCGAGGGAGAAGGAAAGCCTGTTCAAGGAGTTCTTAATCGGAGTGACGGGATTCTTCCGGGATAAAGAGGCTTTTGAATACCTGGCACAGCAGGTGCTGCCGAATATTACGCCGCAGAACTGCGGGTACCGCATCTGGTCAGTCGCGTGTTCGACGGGAGAGGAGGCGTACACTCTGGCAATGCTTCTGGCAGAGCATATGGAGAAGAACCATATATCGGCTGACGTTAAGATATTTGCGACGGATATTGATAAGTCGGCGCTCGCCACTGCAAGCCAGGGCGTCTATGCGGAGAGTGTTGCCTCGGATATCCCGCCGGAATATCTGAAGAAGTATTTTAATAAGACGGAGGGCGGTTATAAGGTGAGCTCCAAGCTTCGCAAAATGATAATTTTCAGCTCCCATGACGTGCTGACTGACCCGCCGTTTTCCCGGCTGGATCTGCTGGTATGCAGGAATCTGTTCATTTATCTTAAGCCCGGCAGCCAGCAGAACCTGCTCTACCGGTTCTATTATTCTTTAAATGAGTACGGCTATCTCTTCATGGGAAACAGCGAGTCCATCGGTGAGATGAGCGATGCATTCCAGGCAAGAAGCAGGAAGTATAAGATATATCAGAAGAAGGATATGGCGGGAGAACTGCCGTTTATGGGCACGCGCATCAACCGCACGAACGGCAGCTACACAGTCAGAAGCTATCAGAACGACGGCAAGATCGAGGGAAGAAGCGTTCAGGTGGAGAAGATCATCGAGCAGGCATTCGGTGCCGTTGCGCCGTCCTCCATCGTGGTTAACGACAGCGACAGCATCATCTACATGGGCAGGGATATGAATAAAATCCTGCAGTATCGCCAGGGTCTGTTCTCGCAGAATGTATTTTCCAACCTGCCGCATGGACTGGGTATATTCGTAAACGGCATCCTGCGCAAGCTGAAAAGCGGCGAGCTGGAAGCGTCCACGATCTGTGCTGCCGGGCTGCCGCAGTTCCCGAATGAAAATATGATGATCACCGGATATCGCCTGACAGTCAATAAATCTCCGTTCTTTCTGCTTACCTTTGAACAGAGAGAGATCTCTGAGAGAGAAGAAGACGCTCTGGAAAAGGACGGGGTGCATATCGGCATCAGTGAGAGGATCACGGATCTTGAGGAGGAGCTGCAGATTACAAAGGAGAATCTGCAGAGTACGATTGAGGAGCTGGAGACGGCGAACGAAGAACTGCAGAGCACGAATGAGGAGCTTGTGGCGGCAAACGAGGAGCTGCAGAGCACAAATGAGGAGCTGCAGTCCGTCAATGAGGAACTCTATACTGTGAATTCCGAGTACCAGTCCAAGATCGACGAGATGACGCGCATCAACGCGGACATGGATAACCTACTGAATAACGTCGAGGTCGGCGCGCTTTACCTAGACAGCCAGTTCTGCATCCGAAAGATTACGCCGATGATTCCAAAGATTACACATATCATGGATGTGGACGTGGGAAGGCCGATTTCACATCTCTTCTTAATGGATACCTATCCGAACTGGCAGGAGGACGTCAAGACGGTCTATCAGACGCTGCAGCCTCTTGACCGTGAGATTTCCGAGCCGGGCGGCAGATATTGGCTTGTGCGCATCCGCCCTTACCGGACAGAGTATAATTCCATCGAGGGCGTAATCATGACGTTTGTGGAGGCGACGGAGCTTCGGATGATGAAGAATTCGACATTTGCGAACGCCGGGCTTTTGTACTGGCAGAGAGAGAACTGCGAGGTTATCCGCTGGAGATACAATGTAGATAACTGCGTCTGTACGGTATTTAAACCCGACGGGCTTGAGGCGGAAAAGGAAATGGCAATCACGCCGGAGGAGTTTTTCGCAAAGCTTCACCCGGATGATGAGCGCCATATCCGAAGCGCGCTCAAGGAGATGATGGAGACGGAGAAAAAGAGCTGCGAGCTCACCTGCCGTTTCCGGGAGCAGACCCTCGGAATGGAAACAGGCTGGATGTATATCCAGGTTTACAAGATCGAGCAGGGGGAGCTCTCCGAGGTGCGGGTGCTCCAGGGCAGCGCCACGAGCCTGGAAAGCCGGGAAACTGCGGAACAAAACGACAGTGAATGACACGGTTCGACAGGCAGTACCGGGCGCAACCAAAAGTTGACAAAAAGTTGATAGTATGCCACTTCTGCCAGTGCTAAAATCGGTTTCATGAAGACAGAAAAAACATAAGAAAGAAGGGTTAACAGTGGAATATCATGAAACTGAACAGACATTGAGGGAGACGGCAAAGGAGAGTTTGAGCATGCTGGAGAGGGGCGAGTTTTCCCCGCAGGGATTTCGCACGGCGGCAAATTATTTAAAGAAAGCGGCGTACTTCTGCGGTGTGGCAGAGAAGGATTTTCTGAAACAGTATCCGGAAAATATGTGCGGCAGATGCACGGGGACATCGGAGAAGCTGACGGACTTTTATGAGCTGGCGGACAGGGATATGGATCTGCTGCTGTACGATCGTGTGGAGCTCCCGCTCTTATCCGGCAATGAAATATGGCACACGAGACTGTGCCCGTGCTGCATGCGCAGGAAACTGATTCAGGGGAGAACGATTCCCAGAGAGATCGGGAGGCTGAAGGAGTACCGCAGTCAGTATGAAGCGCGTGCCGCGGCCGGAGAGCAGATGTCAGGATTAAAGTCATATGTGGATGAGCATGAAAAGTACAGGCCGCAGACAGAAAGCGGCGGTCCAGACAGCGAGGAGCTTATACGGGTTATGCAGTTTCTGGCGCGCCGGGCTTTAAAGCTGACAAAGAGTGTGCAGAAGACGGCAGAGCTTCTAAACAGGGAAGAGGATTACATACAGAAGCTCACTGCGGTCAGGTGAATAAATGTTCAGAAAGGAATAACAGAGAGATGAAGGTATTGATCACAGGCTTTGAGCCATTTGGAGGAGAGACGATGAATCCTGCCTGGGAGGCGGTCAGGCGCCTGTCGGACAGAATCGGCGGCGCTGAGATTATAAAAAGGGAGATTCCCACTGTATTTGAGGAAGCACAGAGGATTCTGGAGAGAGAAGTATCAGTTCTGCACCCGGATCTGCTCATCAGCGTGGGGCAGGCCGGCGGCAGAAGCTGCGTAACCGTGGAGCGTCTTGCAGTCAACCTGATGGATGCGCGGATTCCAGACAATGCGGGGGCGCAGCCTGCGGATGAGCCGGTGCAGCCGGGCGGGGAGAATGCATATTTCTCCTCACTTCCGGTAAAAGCCATGGCGGAGCATGTCCGTGAACACGGCCTTCCCTGCGATATCTCCTGCAGTGCGGGAACGTTCGTGTGCAACTGTGTTATGTACCGGGGACTATATCTTTGTGCGCATCAGTATCCGAAGATGCGTGCAGGATTCATCCACGTCCCGTATCTGCCTCAGCAGACGGCGCAGAAGCCGCAGGGAACGGCATCTATGAGCCTTGCGGACATCACAGAGAGCCTTTGCCTGGCAGTGGAGGCAGCGGTGAGAAGCGGTGTATAAAAATGAATGGGATATGATTTTAAATGCACGATGCAGCGCAGCAGAGTATAGTAAAATCTGCCGCCGGAGCAAGAGCGGGCGGCTACTTCCGATTCATCTTCAGATATTCAGTAGGCGTAAAGCCCGTAAATTGTTTGAAGACGGAGGCAAAATAGTTGCTGGAAGAAAAATTCAGGTCAAAGGCAATCTCTGTAACCGTTCTGGAGCCGTGAAGCAGAAGTTCCTTTGCGCGGTCAATCTTGAGCCGGTTGATATACTCTCTGGGAGCTGTGCCGAGCTGTTCGCGGAATTTGCTTTTTAAGTGTGAGACGGACATGGTTCCGACCTCCGCGAGCGTGTCGAAGTCAAGCTCTGAGGCGATATTTGATTCGATATAGTCGAGTACCCGCTGAATATCCGGAGTAATCTGGGGCGTATCATCCCCCGGGAGCAGAAGCGCGGACAAAAAAGCGAGAAACAGGCTGTGCCCCAATCTTCGCTGCGCGTCCGTATCCGCGAGAAAGCATTGAAAGGAACGTGACAGCAGATCAATATCTGCGGACGGTATATGCGTAACTCTGCGCCGATATCCGATCAAAGCCTCGTAGAGCCGGTCGCTGAACGGATGATCAAGCCCGAGAAATCCACAGGCGCAGGAGACGTCGAGCTGGAACCAGAGAAACCGCGCCACTGACTGCGGCATTCGGTTGCTGCCGTGCACCTCGTTCGGGGAAGTCATAAAGACATCTCCTCCCGTGAGCAGATACGTCTCGGAACCGACGGAATATTGCTGTGTTCCGGTAAGGATCAGCGTGAATTCATAGCGGTTCGGATGGATATGTTCATGCAGAGGGATTGCCGCTTTCTTAAAATCCGTTTCCCCGAACATGTGGAGCCCGGGAATTGCGAGATAGCAGCGGTTCAGCTTCTGCAGCCTGGGTTGGCGTACGTATTCGTCATCATGGTAAATCAGCATATGTCGTGTACCTCCTGATGTAAAGTTCTTCACAGCCGCTATTACTATAAAGCATTTATTTCAAAAAGTAAACTGCAATTTAGAGTCGGAAAGAAAAGATTTGGTAACAGTACAGCAATGGGGAACTGTTACAAGATTTTTGAGCCAAACGGAGGAATGAAAATGAGCACAATTACAGATGAAAAAGACGACGTAGTAGAGCAGGGCGTGCACAATTACAGCTCCGCGAAATCCTATGTTAAGCCCACAGAACCCGAGGTATTAAAGCAGCTGGAATGGTTCCAGGATCAGAAGCTGGCGCTGATGATGCACTGGGGATTATACTGCCAGGCAGGTATCGTGGCGTCCTGGGCGTTAAGCGATGTGGACGAGGAGTGGTCTCGTCACCAGATCAACTGGACGGACGCTGAGACGTTCAAAAAGCAGTACTACGATTTAAATAAATCCTTCAATCCCATCCGCTTCCAGCCGGAAGAGTGGGCACAGATGGCAAAGGACTGCGGATTTAAATATCTGCTTCTGACCACAAAGCACCATGACGGCTTCTGCCTGTGGGATTCCAAATATACAGATTATAAGGTAACGGCAGAGGACTGCCCGTACCACACAAACGAGCATGCAGATATCGTAAAGAGCATGTTTGATGCCTTCCGAGACAAGGGCATCGGTATCGGAGCATACTTCTCCAAGGCGGACTGGCATACTCCATACTACCGCACACCGGAGATTGCGGATGATAAGCCGACGAACCGCGGGCCGATGTACGATCCAAAGGAGGACCCGGAGAGATGGGAGAAGTTCGTGCAGTTTACGAAGAACCAGGTTCTTGAGCTGTGTGAGAATTACGGCAGGATTGACATCCTCTGGTTTGATGCGGGATGGGTATGCGAGCGCAGCGGCCAGGACATCCGCCTCGGAGAGATCGTGGATGAGGCAAGAAAGCTGCAGCCATGGGTTCTTTCTGTAGACAGAACGATCGGAGGAAAGTACGAGAACTATGTAACGCCTGAAATGTGTGTGCCGGAGCAGCCGCTGGGTATTCCGTGGGAGAGCTGCCTGACACTGGGCGTTGACTTCACCTATGAGTATGCAGACCGTTATAAGACGCCGCGTGAGCTTGTAAATACCCTGGTCGGCATTGTCGCAAAGGGAGGAAATATGGCGCTCAACGTAAGCCCGCAGCCGGACGGAAGAATTCCGGTCGATGCGATGGACAGTCTGCGCGGTCTGGGCGAGTGGCTGAAGACGTACGGCGAGGCAGTGTACGGAACCCGCGCCTGCGCCCCGTATCAGTCAGGAAATATCTGCTATACGAAGAAGGGGGATGCGGTCTATGCATTCCGTCTGTACCCGGTTGCACAGGAGTCCGTGGAGGCAAAGCTCTTTATTCCGCTTGAGGGAAAAGCTTCCAAGGTCACAATGGTGGATGACGGTTCAGAGGTATCTTTTGAGGAACGCGAGGGAGGAATCCTTGTCACTGTTCCTGCAGGACGCCGCGGCGGTTCCGCGCCGATTGCGCTGGTGTTCAAGATTCAGTAATCATAGAGATTTTTCAGGGGCTGCCTGCGGGCGGTCCCTTTTGCTGTTAAGTAAAACTTGAACCGCTCTGACAAATAGGTTACAATAAAAATAGTATGACAAAAAATAACAAGCTTGCAAAGGAGAGACTATGAATGAAAAGAAAATCCGGCAGCGCCTGACGAGAATCACAGTTCTGGTTGTGATTACAGTCGCAGTTCTGCTCGCCGCCGCGAGTATGATCTCCGCATCTCTGGAGAAAGTGGGCTCAAATACGATGGAAGAACAGATGAAGTCAGAGACGGAGGAATATAAGATCAATATGCTGCGCAAGCTGGACGCCGACACGCAGACGCTGCAGACGCTTGCCAGCTTTTTTGAGTTCAGTGCCGACACGATAAGTTATGAGGATTTCGCAAAGGGCGTATACGAGGCAAACCGGCATAACGGCTTCAGCCGCATGGGGTATTTTCTCAAAGACGGTACGGGAATCCGTGTGACAAAAAACCAAGATATTGACCTCGATGTAAAAGTTTCTGAGCTTAACGAAAACTTTCAGGAGATTATCGCTAATGCATGGGAGGGGGAGAGCGGCGTATCGCGTATCTATTATGATGAGGGGCTGGATAAGCAGATTATTGCCTATGCAGTTCCTGTCTACAGTTATAATGAGGTAGTCGGCGTCCTCGGAGCAAGTACGGGTATTGAGGTATTCAAGGAGATCCTGGACAACGGCACGGCACTCTACGGGAAGGGATACGCGCATCTGGTGGGAAAGGAAGGAAAGTATCTGATCCGTTCAGAGAGAAGGGTAGTGCAGGAGCAGGAAGAGACAATCTACGATGGCAGCTATCTGCCAGAGGAGGAGAAGAGCAGGATTCGTTCCTGTATGGAAGAGGGCAGATCGGTATTCAGCTATTTTACCTATAAGGGACTGGACTATCGGATGTACCTGGAGCCGCTGGATGTCAATGGCTGGTATATCGTTTGCGTGGATACGACGGGCAAAGGCGGCGGCTCATTATATACCATTTTGCTTGTGACAAGGATTACGATGTATGCGGTGCTTACGCTGGCGGCTTTTCTTTTGATTTACGGATACTGCCTGTTTAAACAGAATACCCGCCGTCTGATAAAGATTGCCTATCATGATCCGTGCACGGATGCGTATAACCGCGTACACTTCATGGAAAAGGCGAATGCCGCTCTGGAAGTGAGCAGATCGTATACGGGAATTGAGATGAATATCCGCCAGTTTAAGTTTATCAACGAAATCTTCGGGCGGGCACAGGCAAACCGTCTGCTTATACACGTCAAGGAGGTCCTGGGAGAGAAGCTCGGAGAGGGCGAATTCTTCGGCAGGGATTCTGCTGACCGTTTTCTGATTCTGATGCGCGGCACCGATCAGGAAGAGATCAGACGCAGACTGCTTGAGATTATGGAGTCGGTAGGAGACTTTGCAAAGCTCAAGCGCCTGAATTACAGAATACGGCTGTACTGCGGGGCGGCGTTTGCGGACTCCATGGAGAAGGTACCGGAGCTGTCGGCTTCTGAGACGCTCTTCCTTCGCACCTCATTCGCTCTCAAGACTGCCCGGGACGGACATCAGAACAATATCTGGTTTTATAATACGGCCGTGCATAAGGATGAGATTATGCAGAATTATGTGGAGACGCATATGGAGCAGGCTCTTAACGATGGAGAATTCAAGCTGTATCTGCAGCCGAAAAAGGATCTGCACTCCGGAAAATTCGGAAGCGCTGAAGCCTTGGTGCGCTGGCAGACTGCAGACGGGACGATGATCTTCCCGAATCAGTTTATCCCGCTCTTTGAGCAGAATGGTTTCTGTGTCCGGCTCGATCTATATATGCTGGAGCAGGTATTTTGCCAGATCCGGGAGTGGATGGATGCGGGTGTTGATCCGATCCCGATCTCGGTTAATCAGTCAAAGCTATTATTCTACGAAGAGGATTATATGCAGAATCTCGATCATTTGATTGAGAAATATAAGATTCCGCCTCAGCTTATCACACTGGAGATTCTTGAGGGGCTGGCACTGGAAAATGTGGATGAATTAAACCGCAAGCTTTCCCTGATCCGCAGCAAAGGCTTCCGTGTATCCATGGACGACTTCGGAAGCGGCTATTCCTCTTTCAACACGCTGGGCAAGCTGCAGATTGATGAGCTCAAGCTCGACCGTGCTTTTCTGATGGAGCTCTCTCACGGAGATCCCAGGCGTCAGAAGATCATCATGGAGCAGATCGTGGAGATGGCAAAGCGGCTTCATATCTCCACTGTCGTCGAGGGAGTGGAGACGGCAGAGAACGAGGAGCTTATCAGCGAACTCGGCTGCGACTACGGACAGGGTTACCTTTACAGCCGCCCGGTCAGCGCCGGAGAATTCAGCGAGAAATACATGGAAAACTGAGAGCTTTGCTATTGTGCTATGAAATATTACTAAATGTTAACTTGATTTAACAAAAAAAACTGAAAAAAATGTAGAAATTTTATGGCGTTAATATTATAATATATCCATGAAATAGAAAGTGAGGGCTGACTATGAAACAAAACAGCATGTTAGCAATGATTCTGGCAGGCGGACGCGGAAGCCGTCTCCATGAACTGACAAACAAAGTGGCAAAACCAGCCGTTTCATACGGCGGAAAATATCGTATCATTGATTTCCCGCTCAGTAACTGTGCAAACAGCGGCATCGATGTCGTTGGTGTACTGACCCAGTACGAATCCATCCTTCTGAACAGCTATGTGGCGGCAGGACGGCGCTGGGGTCTCGATGCCAGAGACAGCGGCGTATACGTGCTTCCGCCCCGTGAAAAGGCAGACGCGAACCTGGATGTATACCGCGGAACAGCGGATGCAATTTCACAGAATATTGACTTTATCGACAGCTATTCTCCGGAGTATCTTCTGATCCTCTCCGGCGATCATATTTATAAGATGAATTACGCAAAGATGCTTGCATATCACAAAGAGTGCAATGCAGATGCGACGATTGCCGTTATCGAGGTTCCGATGAAGGAGGCGAGCCGTTTCGGCATTATGAATACAGACGAGACGGGACGGATCGTAGAGTTCGAGGAGAAGCCGCCGGTACCGAAGAGCAACCTTGCTTCCATGGGTATCTATATCTTCAACTGGAAAGCACTGCGCAGGCTGCTTCTCGCTGATATGAAGGATCCGGATTCCAACCATGATTTCGGCAAGGATATTATCCCGACGATGTTAAATGAGGACAAGCGTCTCTTTGCCTACAAGTTCAAAGGCTACTGGAAGGATGTTGGAACGATTGATTCCCTCTGGGAAGCAAATATGGATCTTCTGGACAAGAATAATGAGCTTGACCTGCACGACAGAAGCTGGAATATTTACACAGAAGACGTACCGACGCTGCCGCAGTATGTGGGACCGGATGCTGACATTTCCCGGGCGTTCATCACGCAGGGCTGCGTGATTGAGGGCGAGGTTAAGAATTCCGTACTCTTTACGGGCGCTACCGTAGCACCGGGCGCGAAGGTAATCGACAGCGTGCTGATGCCGGGCGTATCCGTGGAGGAGGGCGCAGTCGTACAGCGCGCTTTAGTAGCAGACAATGTGAAGATCGGAAGGAATGCCGTAGTCGGGGATCCCAAGAGCGAGCACATTGAGCTGGTTTCAAAACGTGTAAAGGGGGTAGAATAATATGAGCAGCGCATTAGGAATCATTAATTTTGCAGGAAGACACATCTGGGTAGAGGGACTGCAGTCCTACCGTCCTTTAGGAGCGCTCTCATTTCTGGGAAGATACCGTATGGTCGATTTCCCGATCTCCAATATGAGCAACAGCGGCATTGACCAGATTCAGGTCTATGTCAGAAGATGCCCCCGTTCCCTGGTAGAACATCTGGGCACAGGACGTCATTACAATATCAACTCCAAGCGCGGCAAACTGAACATCCTGTTTTCTGAGAAGGGTGTGGAGAATAATGTATACAATACTGATATTACAGCTTACATAGAGAATATGCGTGTGATTGAGCGTGTACCGAGAGATTATGTGGTTATCGCTCCGAGCTACATGGTGTACACGATGAACTTTGATACCATGCTGGAGAACCATATCGAGTCCGGCGCTGACATCTCCCTGCTGTACCACAGTGTGGACAATGCAAAGGAAGCTTTCTTAAACTGCCACGTACTTGAGCTGAATCGCCAGAAGGGCGTGCTCTCCATTGAGCCGAATCACGGCAATGCAAAGAACAGGAATATCTTCATGGATACATATGTGATGAAGAAGGAACTGTTTATTGAACTTGTAGAGAAGGCCAAAAAGCTTTCCTCCATGTACACGCTGTCTGATATTATCAACGCGGAGTGCAGTGAGCTGGATATCCGTGCCGTAGCGCATAAGGGATACTTTGCAGCCATCACGAATTTTGAGAGCTATTATAATGCCAACATGAGCCTGATTGACATAAAGACAGCGAGAAGCCTCTTCGACCCATCCTGGCCGATCTATACCCGCACGAACGATTCCAGCCCGACACAGTATTTTGAGGGTTCCAGCGTGAGACAGTCTGTTATCTCAAACGGATGTCTGATCGAGGGAACTGTAGAGAATTCCGTTATCGGACGCGGTTGCGTCATCAAGAAGGGGGCGGTTGTCCGCAACAGTGTGATTCTCTCCGGAACCATTGTCGGAAAAGATGTTCATGTGGAGAACCAGGTTGTCGATAAAGAGGCACGCCTGATCCACGGCAAAGAAATTGTCGCTCCGGCAGAGAACCCGGGATATATCAGAAGAGCAGATACTTTATAATTTATAACAAGAAAATATATGGGGGATGTACCGCTTGCGGCGCATCCCCTCTTTTACAGCCAGAAAGGACAATGATAACTATGAAATATGCAGTAATTTACAGCAGCAGGACAGGAAATACCGCTATGCTGGCGGAGACGGTACGTGAGGCGCTCGGACAGGAGGAATGTACGTTCTTCGGTACGCCTGATGCAGCCGGGGAAGGCGTTGAAGAGGCGGAGATCATCTTCGCGGGCTTCTGGACAGACAAGGGAAACTGCTCCGGGGACATGGCTGAATTTCTGAAAGGCTTGGGCGGAAGGAAAATTTTCCTCTTCGGTACTGCCGGATTTGGAGAAAATCAGGCATATTTTGACCGTATTCTCACAAATGTGCGCAGTCATCTGGATAGCTCAAACACTGTTGTCGGCACATGGATGTGCCAGGGAAAAATGCCGGGTGCAGTCCGCAGGCGGTATGAACAGATGGAAGACCAGCAAAAGGCAGCTCAGATGATTGCCAACTTTGACGCTGCGCTTGCGCATCCGTCCCGGGAGGATTTGGCAGGGCTTCGGGACGCAGTGAAAATTCTGCTTTGACATATAAGAGGGCATATAGTACAATCTATATGCAAAAATTAATTTGAGAATAAAAGGTGTTAACAGAATGAGAAAATTAGCATTGAGCGATGAGATACTGATGACGGTTGAGAAACCGGCAAGGTATATCGGTAACGAGATAAACGCAGTGATGAAGGATGCCCAGGCAGTGGACATCCGTTTTGCCATGTGCTTTCCGGATGTGTATGAGATCGGCATGTCCTATCTGGGTATACAGATTCTCTATGATATGTTTAACAGGCGCGATGACGTCTGGTGTGAGCGCGTCTATTCCCCGTGGATAGATCTGGACAAAATTATGCGGGAGCAGAATATCCCGCTGTTTGCGCTGGAGTCCCAGGATGCTGTGAGGGATTTTGACTTCCTTGGAATTACGCTGCAGTATGAGATGTGCTATACGAATATCCTGCAGGTGCTGGAGCTTTCCCGGATTCCGCTGCTGGCGGAGGAGCGCACAGAGCAGCATCCGCTGGTAATCGGCGGCGGTCCATGCTCGTACAATCCGGAGCCGATTGCGGATTTCTTCGATCTCTTCTATATAGGAGAGGGAGAGACTGTCTACGATGAACTCTTTGACCTGTATAAAGAATATAAGAAGGCGGGCAGAACGCGCGCAGAATTTCTCAGGAGAGCAGCATCCATCCCTGGAATCTATGTGCCGTCCATGTATGAGGTATCGTATAATGAGGACGGCACACTTGCCGCTTTCACACCGCGGTATGAGGATGTACCGGCGCAGGTGGAAAAGCAGGTTGTGATGGATCTTGATCATGTGACCTATCCGAAGGCTCCCGTGGTGCCGTTTATCAAAGCGACACAGGACCGCGTGGTGCTGGAGATTATGAGAGGCTGTATCCGCGGCTGCCGTTTCTGCCAGGCAGGGATGATTTACCGCCCGACGCGCCAGAAGGATGCAGAGTCTATGAAGGAATACGCAAGAGCGATGCTTGAAAATACGGGATATGAGGAGATTTCTTTAAGTTCTTTAAGCTCCAGTGATTATGAGCAGCTTCCGGAGCTTGTCAATTACCTGATAGATCTGTGCAGCGAGAAGAAGGTGAATATCTCCCTGCCGTCGCTGCGCATCGACGCGTTCTCGCTCGACGTAATGTCTAAGGTGCAGGATGTCAAAAAAAGCAGTCTGACGTTTGCACCGGAGGCGGGTTCTCAGAGAATGCGCGATGTCATCAACAAGGGACTTACTGAGGAAGTGATCTTAGAGGGTGCCGGCAAAGCTTTCGAGGGCGGCTGGAATAAGGTAAAGCTCTACTTCATGCTGGGGCTTCCGACTGAGACAGAGGAGGATATCAAGGGAATCGCGCATCTGTCACAGAAGATCGCAGAGCGCTACTATGAGATTCCAAAGGAACGGCGCGTCGGCAAATGTCAGATTACCGCAAGCACATCCTTCTTTGTGCCCAAGCCGTTCACGCCGTTCCAGTGGGCTTCGATGAATACAGAGGAGCAGTTCCTGGAGAAGGCAAAGATTGTCAAGCAGGAGGTGCGCGCGCAGATCAATCAGAAGAGTATCAAGTATAATTATCATGAGGCGGATGTCAGCGTGCTCGAGGGGCTTCTTGCGCGCGGTGACCGCAGAGTGGCGAAAACGATTCTGGAGGCATATCGAAACGGCGCGCTTTTCGATGCGTGGTCCGAGACTTTCCGCATGGATGCGTGGAAAAAGGCGATCGAGTCCACAGGAACGGACATGAATTTCTACGTTCACAGAGAGCGTGATCTCGGTGAGCTGTTCCCGTGGGATTTCATCAGAATCGGAGTGACAAAGGATTTCTTAAAGAGAGAGTGGGAAAACGCAAAGCAGGGCAAAGTGACGTCTAACTGCCGGGAAAAGTGTTCCGGCTGCGGCGCGGCAAAATTCGGAGGAGGTGTGTGCTATGAAGGTTAGAGTAAAGTTTGCAAAGGAGGGGGCGATGAAGTTCATCGGTCACCTCGATATTATGCGCTACTTCCAGAAGGCAGTCCGCAGATCGGGAATTCACGCATCATTTTCCGAGGGATTCAGCCCTCATATGATCATGTCGTTTGCTGCTCCGCTCGGCGTGGGAATCACAAGCACCGGGGAATATTTTGATATGGAGCTTAACGGGAGCATGAGCTCCGCAGAACTGACAGACCGCTTTAATGCGCAGATGGCAGATGGTATGCGCGTGCTTTCCGTTAGAAAAGTTCCGGACGGAAAGGCGAGCAAGGCAATGTCGCTTGTGGCAGCGGCAGACTATACCGTGACATTCCGCGAAGAAAAGGCTCCGTCTGGAGACTGGCAGCATCAGGTTGAAGCATTTTTAAGCCAGGAGCAGATTCTCGTATGGAGAAAGACGAAGCGCAGTGAGGGAGAGAAGGATATCCGGCCGTGGATCTATAAGCTTGAAGCTTCCGGGAACGGGCTGTCCATGCAGCTCTCAACCGGCAGCGTGCATAACTTAAAGCCTGAGCTTGTCGCGGAAGCATTTTATAAATATCTGGGGCAGGAACCGCAGCCGTTTGCATGGCAGGTACACCGCGGCGAGATCTATGCGGATCTGGGCGATGAAAACGGCAGAAAGCTTGTGACCTTAGAGTCTCTGGGTGAGATCATTGAGTAAGAAGATGATTATCACCGGGCTGACCGTCCGGCAGCATCCGTGCCGGGTCACTGCGGTGAAGGAGGACGGTACAGTCACGCAGCTTGCACTTTCCGGAACGAAACGGGAGAACCTGCTGGGAAATATTTACATCGGCAAGGTGGAGAAGGTACAGCCAAATATCCGTGCGGCGTTCGTGCGGATCTCGCCCAAGGCGATCTGTTATTATCCGCTGCCGGACAACCCGGGGGACCATGTCCTGAACCGCCATCCCGACGGGCGGCTGCTGCCGGGTGACGAGTTGATTGTACAGATCCAGAAAGAAGCGCTAAAAGAGAAGCTGCCCGGAGTTACAACAAATCTGAGCTTTACCGGTAAGTATCTCGTGCTCACAAGCGGCAGAAAGGAGCTCGGATTCTCCGGAAAGCTGGACGGTGAGTCCAAGCGTGTGCTGCGCATGTGGATCGAGCCGCTGATGGAAGAAAACTTCGGTGTGATCGTGCGCACGAATGCCAGGTATGCCCAAAAAAGCGAACTGCTGACGGAATTTTCATATCTGAAGCAGCGCTTGCAGCGCGTAACGGAGTTTGGCAGGAGCCGTACCTGCTACAGCCTGCTGGAGCGGACTCCCGAGGATTATATTCAGCTCCTGCGTGATACGGCGGCGGACGAGCTGGAAGAGATCGTCACGGACGACCCGGATGTATATCAAAACATTGCGTCGTATCTGGAGCAGTTTCAGCCTCAGGAGCGGTCTAAGCTTATGCTGTATCAGGATGCGCTGCTGCCCCTCGGCAAGCTGCACAGCCTTGAGACAGCGCTTTCGGAGGCGCTTCGTGAGAGAGTGTGGCTCAAATCGGGCGGATTTCTTGTGATCCAGCAGACGGAGGCGTTCGCGGCGATCGACGTCAACACAGGAAAATACGCGGGAAAGAAAAAGGCGCAGGAGACCTACAGAAAGATCAACCTTGAGGCTGCGGCTGAGATTGCGCGCCAGATCCTTTTGCGCCAGCTCTCGGGAATTATTCTCATTGATTTTATCAATATGGATTCTGAGGATCACCGTCAGGAGCTGATGCATGTGCTGCAGCGGCATTGCCGGAGAGATCCGGTTAAGACTGTGGTGGTGGATATGACGGCGCTTCACATTGTAGAAGTGACGCGCCAGAAGGTAAGGAAGTCTCTGGCGGAGCAGGCAGCGGAACTGGAATGAACTGTTACACCAAAGCAGAGAAAATAGAGAGGAGTGTCACAGATGGACGAAATCAGAAGACGGAAACTGAAGCCCTGGCATGGAATTGTATTTTTCCTGCTGATTATGGCAGTGTTTTTTACGGTCTGCGCATACCTGCAGCTGCGCTTTCGGATGTATGGACTTGCTGCGACGGAGCTTATCATCTTTGTGATGGCGATTATCTTTGCGCTTGTGATGCGCGTACCTATGCGGGAGCTTTTCCCCGTGAGAAAGCCGTCCCTGGCACGTGTCTTCGGGACGCTGCTTTTGTGGGTCAGCGCTTATATTGCGGCAATGGCAGCTTCCGGCATTGTGGCGTATTTCTTTCCGGCGCAGATGCTTGGAACGAATTCCGCGCTCAGCTCCTTTATGGTGAGTGTGCCGCTTGCGGTTTCGTTTGTGATTACAGCGATTATGCCGGGCATCTGCGAGGAGGCGGTGCACCGCGGAGTGATTCTGCACTGTATGCTGCCGCTTGAGAGAAAGTGGCTGATTGTGCTCGTGATGGGTGTTATTTTCGGATTATTCCATGCGGATATCTGGAGATTTCTGCCCACGGCACTTCTGGGAGCGATGCTGTCGTATATCATGCTTGAGACAGAAAATATGATCTATCCGGCGATTTTTCACTGCGTCAACAATGCGGTTCCGCTGCTGCTCTCCTTTATGCTTCTGAGAGCTGGGGATACAGAGCAAATCGGGGCAGCAGGTCAGATGCGGATGCCTCTTGTATCGGTAGCGGTATATATTATTCTCTCGGCAGCAGTGCCGTACGGTCTGTATTTCGGCAGCTATCTGCTGAAGAGAAAGGACAGGAGAAGGGAGATTTTTCCACGCAGGACGCGTGTGCGCACAGTGACTGTGCTGACGGTTCTGACTGCAGGACTGTTTATGATCGGTGTGGTGCTGTTTCTGGCAGGAATCCTGCTGGATCAGGAGCTGCTTAGGATTATCATCCGGAGTATGCGCTAGGAGGACGGCAGATATGATGCCAAAAGAACTGGATGGCTTTCTGCGGGAATACACTGAGGCGGAGCTTATGTTCCGCAGAACGCGGCAGACGCGGGATACAGAGATCGGAGAGCTGAAGCAGGAGAAATTCTTCCGCCCGTGGAGCACGATAGAGGTTGTGAGAAATGAGCGCTTTCATGCAGTGCCTCCGCACTCGCACGACTATATCGAGATGAATTATGTCTGGTCGGGAAGATGCACACAGTATGTCGAGGGACGTACTGTTGAGACACGCCAGGGTGATATCTGTATCATGGATACCGACGCAGTTCATGCACTCGGCGCCTGCGGGGAGAACGACATCGTGGTCAACCTGCTGATGAAGAAGGAATACTTTGACAGCAGCTTTTTGTCCCGTATGACGAAGAGCGGCATCCTTCCGGCATTCCTGATTAATGCGGTGTCAGAGCGCAGGAACAGGGAGCATTTTCTGAAGATCCCCACTGTGCAGGACCCGTATGTACACGACCTGATTGCGAGGATTCTCTGTGAATACTACGGAGATGATGTGGGGAAAAAGGAAATCATCGACAGTTGTATGGTGATTCTGTTTACGGAACTGCTGCGCTGCTTTCGCAGCGCGGACTCTCCGGGAGATGAGCAGGCGGCATTGCTGATGGCAGTGCTGGAATATATGGAAAAGCACAGCAAAAGCTGTACGCTTTCCGGGGTCGCCCGGCACTTTGGATTCCATCCGGTCTATCTGACAACGCTCTTAAAGGAGAAGACCGGCAAAAGCTTTCTTGAGCACGTGCAGCAGCAGAGACTTATAAAGGCAAAGATGCTTCTGGTCAATACAGAACTCCCGGTGATGGAGATCGTGGCGGAGACCGGCTACAGCAACGTAAATTTCTTCTACCGCAAGTTCCGGCAGGCAGAGGGCTGTACTCCCCTCGAATATCGTCGGCGCCGCAGCGAAAAAGAACCTTAAAAATGGTCAGCAGAAGGATAAATACCGATATTGTAAGGCACCTGCCTTTTTCGTATGATTGTGTAAGATTCATACGAAAGGAGCGGGTGTTTTCTATGTTAAAGATCAGGGATTTGAGGGTGAATTATCTGAAGAACCCGGAGGGGGTT
>CALWSC010000080.1 GCA_944384105.1 uncultured Lachnospiraceae bacterium
CCAGGATGCATCGATTCCCTTCTCCAGCAGCATAGCCGCCATGCGCAGCGTGCGCGGAGAGGTGCAGGAATACTGGAAGACACCGGTGTCGTGTATGATACCAAGATACAGCGCCTCAGCTGTGAACCTGCTGATTTTCTCCTCATCCATCAGCCCGCAGAGCACCTCACACGTTGCACTCGCATCCGGTTCAATATGATTGATGTCACAGATTCCCTTATTCGTCACATGATGGTCGATGCTCACCGTTTTCTTCATACTGCCGAGGCATCCGCCCACCACGCCGATGCGGTCAATACTGCTTGCGTCCACAAGGATCAGCAAATCATACTGCTTCTGCGGCTGCGGAGCATATAAAATCTCATCCGTGCACTGCAGAAACCGAAATTCCTCCTTGCAGTTCTCCAGATAAACGTCTGCCTCAATCTGCGGATAGTTTTCCTTCAGATACAGATAGACTGCCATACAGGAACCGACGCAGTCACCGTCCGGGTTCACGTGTCCGGCAATCGCTGCTGTCGATACGTTTTCCAGGATCTCGCTTAACTTATTCATCTTTCTCATTTTCCTCCTCATCGTGCAGGTTCTGCGTCACATCGTCAATCAGCTTCGACATATTGACGCCGTACTCTATGGATGTGTCCAGGATAAATGTGATCTGCGGCGTATTTCTCAGATTTAACTCTCTGGCGAGCTGCCTGCGCACATAACCCTCCGCGCTTTTAAGTCCTTTAATCGTATCAGCTCTCTCCTCATCATTTCCCAGTACGCTGATATATGCCTTGCAGGTCTTTAAATCCGGCGCCACCTCCACGGCGGTGACGGAAGTCATCATATGGATTCTCGGGTCCTTGATTTCCTGACGGATAATATTGGAGAGGACCCTTAAGACTTCCCCGTTGATTCTTGTATTTTTAATGCTGTTTTTCCTCAATGTTATCTTCCCTCTCTTCATATTCTGAGGAAGCCGTCGCCCGGGCGTGCATGGCGCACACGCCGGGTGGCGGCTCCTATCCATTCAGTTTCCGTGCTGACTACCTCGGCACCTCTACCATAATATAAGCTTCTACCTGATCGAGTTCCGCGAGGTCATTGAAGCCCTCGAATACAAGTCCGCACTCATAGCCTGCCCTTACTTCCTTCACATCATCCTTAATACGCTTTAAGGAAGCAAGATTGCCCTCGAAGATCTGATGTCCCTCGCGGCTGATGCGAACCCTGCAGCCTCTCTGGAATACGCCGTCCAGCACATAGCTTCCCGCGATCGTTCCGACACCGGATGCCTTGAAGATCTGGCGTACCTCCGCGTGTCCGATTACCTTCTCCTCGAAGATCGGATCCAGCATACCCTTCATTGCCGCCTCAACATCCTCGATTGCCTGGTAAATGACGCGGTACAGGCGAACATCCACGCCCTCCTGCTCTGCCGTCGCCTTTGCCGTCGCATCCGGGCGCACATTAAATCCGATAATAATTGCATTGGAAGCGGATGCCAGTGTGATATCGGACTCGTTGATCGCACCTACGCCTCCATGGATGATCTTGACTACGACCTCGTCGTTCGACAGGCGGACAAGGCTCTGCTTTACAGCCTCCACGGAACCCTGTACGTCGGCTTTTACTACGATATTGAGCTCTTTTAAGTTGCCCTCCTGAATCTGGTTGAACAGATCGTCAAGCGACATCTTTGCCTTCGTCTCCTCAAGCTTCCTGTTCTTGCTCTCAGAGATGAACGTTGCGGCAAAATTCTTCGCCTCCTTGTCGCTGTCTGTTGCAACCAGAACCTCGCCGGCGTTCGGAACATCGTTTAATCCCAGGATCTCCACAGGCGTGGACGGTCCGGCCTCTTTTACACGGCGTCCCTTGTCGTCCATCATCGCGCGTACCTTGCCGGAGCACTGACCCGCTGCAATGAAATCTCCGACATGCAGCGTTCCCTTCTGTACCAGAATTGTGGCAACCGGTCCCTTGCCCTTGTCAAGCTGAGCCTCGATTACAAGACCCCTTGCGCGGCGCTTCGGATTTGCCTTTAACTCGAGCACCTCGGCTGTCAGAAGGATCATCTCCAACAGGTTATCGATACCCTCGTGCGTGTGTGCGGATACCGGAACCATGACGGTGCTTCCGCCCCAGTCCTCCGGAATCAGCTCGTACTCAGAGAGCTCCTGCTTTACGCGCTCAATATTGGCACTCGGCTTATCGATCTTGTTGATTGCGACCATGATCTCAACGCCTGCGGCCTTCGCATGGTTGATCGCCTCTACGGTCTGCGGCATCACGCCGTCGTCCGCAGCAACCACGAGCACTGCAATATCCGTGGAGTTCGCACCGCGCATGCGCATCGCTGTGAATGCTTCGTGTCCCGGTGTGTCAAGGAAGGTGATCTTCTGTCCGTTGATGGACACCACATACGCACCGATGTGCTGTGTAATGCCGCCTGCCTCTTTGTCGGTTACGTGTGTCTTTCGGATTGCGTCAAGCAGAGAGGTCTTTCCATGGTCAACGTGTCCCATGACACATACAACCGGCGGACGCGGAACCATTGCGCTCTCGTCTTCCTCGTCTTCACGGAGCAGCTCCTCGATCACATCGACCTTCTCTTCCGGCTCCGCAATAATATCGTACTCCAGGGCAATCTCCTGTGCCTTCTCAAAGTCAATCTCATGGTTAACCGTCACCATAATGCCTTCCATAAAGAGCTTCTTCACAATCGCTGACGGCTGAATCTTCATGGCCTCCGCCAGCTCGCGGATCGTCATCTTCTCGGGCAGCTTGATTTCCTTTACAACCTCTTCTTTCTTCTCCTCCTTTTGCTGATGAACCGGCTTCTGGAGTGCCTTCGGAATTCTGCTCATCTGCTTTCTTCCCTGATTCGGACGGTTTCCGCCCTGGTTCGGACGGCGGTCATTGGTAAACTTCTCCTCGCGCAGGGAATCCTTCTTCTTATCCTTCTCTTTTCTGGATACGTCCTTTGTCGGCTTCTTTGCCAGCGCCATATCCACGTTCTCGGAAGAAGAGCCTCTCCGGCTGTCGTTTCTTCTGCCGTCTCCCTGGCGGCGGTCATTTCTGCGGTTCTCGTCGTCCTTGTCGCGGCCTCCCTGGTTTCTTTTGTCGTCAAAGCGGCGGCCTTCGCCCCTTCTTGCACCATTGTCATCAGAACGCTTTGCACCGTTCTCCTGGCGTGCGCCTCCCTGTCTTCTGTCATCCTGACGTCTTCTTCCGTCGTCAGAGCGCCTTCTTCCCTCTTCGCCGTTTCTTCTGCCGTCTCCCTGGCGGCGGTTCTCCTGGCGCTGGGAATTTCCCTGAGAGCGCTTTCTCTCATCGGAGCGTCTGTCCTCAGAACGCTTCTCCTCGGAGCGTCCCTGTGCCTGTACCTTGCCGTCCTCGTTTCTGTTTTCCTGCCCTCCGCGGTTTCTTCTGTTCTCATCGGAGCGGTTTTTCTTAAAGTTCTTTGCCTGCTGGCTTGCAGCATTCTGCGGGCGGAAAACCTGAATGATATTTTTCTTCTTCTTCGGGCGTTCCTGTCCTTCTGCTGCCGATTTGTCGGAAAACATGTTCCGAACCATCTTTTCCTGACTCTCTTCCAGATTACTCATATGACTCTTTGCTTCTACTCCTCTTTCTCTTAAAAATTCGATGATCTCTTTTGTAGGTTTATTCAGTTCCTTTGCAATTTCAGATATTCTCAATGGTTCTGCACCGACCTTTCCATAGATATGTCATGTCTCGGGCGCTGCCCCGATCAGTCGCCAAGCTGCTTTAACACTGCTTTTGCGAGATTCTCGTCCGTCACGGCAAGCGACGCACGGAATTCTCTGCCGATCACTCTGCCAAGCTGCTCCTTATCCGCAAAATAGCAGATCGGGACACCATAATAGCTGCACATATTCGAAAACTTCTTCTTCGTGTTCGCCGAGGCGTCCTCTGCCACGACGACAAGCCATGCCCTGCCTTCCTTAACCGCCTTCTCGGTGGAGAATTCTCCGCTTGCCACCTTGCCTGCCTTCATCGCCATACCGATCATGCCTGCTGCCTTAGTTTTGTTCAAGCTGCTCCATCTCCTTTTCCAGATTCTCGTAAATCTCCGGAGGCACTGCCATCTTCAGCGAGCGCTCGATACCGCGGCTCTTTACCGCCATCTTCAGGCATTCACTGCTGCGGCACAGATATGCGCCTCTGCCGTTCTGCCTTCCGGTGGCATCCAGGATGATCCTTCCATCCGTTGTGCGCAGCACCCGCAGCATCTCCTTTTTGTTCTTCATCTCGTTGCAGCCGATGCATTTGCGCATCGGAATCTTCTTTCCTGTAGCCACTCGATCACTTCCTGCTTTCTATTCTTCTTCCGGCTCAGCGTACGCATCTGTCTCCTCATCAAGCTCTTCCTGCGCGTAGCCTTCTTCCTCATCATCGTCGTAATAATCGAAATCGCCCTCTTCTCTCGCCTGTGTCTCGCTCTTAATATCGATCTTAAATCCGGTCAGACGCGCGGCAAGCCTTGCGTTCTGTCCCTCTTTGCCGATCGCGAGAGAGAGCTGGTAATCCGGCACAATAACTCTTGCAGTTTTCTCGTCCGGATCCGCCATGACAGAGATAACCTTTGCGGGGCTAAGTGCATTCTCAATTAAGAGTGCCGGGTTCTCATCCCAGTTAATGATATCAATTTTCTCTCCGCGCAGTTCATTTACAATCGTGTTGACGCGCGCACCGTTCATACCGACGCATGCTCCTACCGGATCTACGTCCGGATCATTCGACCACACAGCGATCTTTGTTCTGGAGCCCGCCTCTCTGGCAATGCTTTTGATCTCCACAATACCGTCCTTGACCTCAGTCACTTCAGACTCGAACAGGCGCTTTACAAGCTCCGGATGAGTACGGGATACGAGAACTTTGGGGCCTTTTGGCGTATCCTTGACCTCGAGCACGTATACCTTCACGCGCTCTGTGGGACGGAATACCTCGCCTTTTACCTGCTCATTCTCGTTTAAGATGCCGTCCACTTTGCCGAGGTTAATGCTGATATTTCTTCCCAGATAGCGCTGTACGATACCGGTCACTACCTCGCGCTCTTTTCCAAAGTATTCGTTATAGAGAACCTTGCGCTCCTCCTCGCGGATCTTCTGGAGAATAACGTTCTTGGCATTGCCTGCAGCGATCCTGCCGAACTCCTTGGACTTTACCTCAACATTTACGATGTCGCCGAGATCGAACTTTCCGTCCATCATCTTCGCGTCTGCAAGACTGATCTGCGTTGCCGGATCCTCTACGGTATCCACGACCTCTCTCTGGGAGAGCACCTTGAAATCGCACGTCTCGGGATTGATGTTCACGATAATGTTGTCTGCTTTTCCAAAGTGGTTCTTGCACGCCTGAAGCAGAGACTGCTCAATTGCCTCCAGCAGGGTATCCTTGCTGATATTTTTCTCCTTTTCCAATATATTAAGAGCCTCAAGTAACTCCGTATTCATCTATTCTTTCCTCCTTATCAAAAGTCAAACGCCAGGCGGATCAGAGCAATATCCGCGCGCTGGAACGTCTGTTTGGTGTGATCCTCCAGCTCAATAGTCACGCTGTTCTCATCATATGCGCTCAATACGCCGCAAAATTCCTTCTGCCTCTCAATCGGGCGGTAGGTGCGGATCTCGACTTCCTTCCCTATGCTTCTCTTAAAGTCCTTCTCCTTCTTGAGCGGTCTGCCAAGCCCCGGGGAGCTGACCTCCAGAATATATGCCTCCTCAATAAAGTCCTTATCATCCAGCAGATCGCTGAACGCACGGCTTACTGTCTCGCAGTCGTCGATGGTGATGCCGCCTTCCTTGTCAACATAGACTCTCAGATACCAGGCGCCCGCTTCCTTTACATACTCCACGTCCACCAGCTCGAAACCGTGCTGCTCCACAATCGGCAGAATCAGCTCTTCCGCTTTCTGCTCATACATCTCTTTTCTGCTCATCCTTCCTCACCATCCTTTCCTCTTGCTGCTTTCTGAAACAGGCTGCCTTCCGTCGCACCATGCAACAAAGAAGAGTGGGCGTCCTGCCCACTCTTCAACTAGTAACATATTTCATTATCTGGATTATAAACCCGTTTCTGGAAAAAGTCAAGCACTTATTCTCCGAACAGATACGCCAGGACGTCTGCGGCATCCATCCGTGTAACGCCCTCAGGGTCGGACATATAGCGGCTGCCGTTTACCTTCCACTGCATACGGTTAACGTTTTTCAGATATGCCGTTCCCGCCGTGGAGGTGCCGAACTTGCCTGTAAAGTTCGGATAGTACTTGTTCATGTATTCCTTTGCAAGAGCGATTGCCTCGCTGTCCCTGCTTCCGGAAGGAGTGACCGTACCGCTGATCTGCACGCCTCCCGGCGGAGTGCTGTGTACGAGCACTACGCTGCCGTCATCACACTGCCCGAGCACAATCCAGACATGACCCGGCTGCGATACGATGTCGCCCGGAGTAAACTCTGCCTGGCTCGTATTTTCGTAATACGTGCCGAAGCCGAGATTTGCGAGATAGCCCGGCATGACAGTTGACGTCGCCATATAAGCGCTCTGGTTACTCTTTGTGTTCATCACATTGTAAACCGCCCAGCCGACAAATCCGGAGCAGTCAAGTCCGTAGCCGTACTTATTCTTGTGCGCCGTCCAGTCATAGGAAGAGCCGTTCGCATCAAACCAGCTCTTCCACTTCGGGCTCACTCCGATGCGCACACCGTCGCCGCCGGTTCCGACATCGTGTCCTCCTGCCCAGACGTAGAGTGTCTGTCCCACAGGCTCCAGCGCGATCTGCAGAAGATTCTTCACCGTCTTCTTTCCGGTATCCACTGCCTGTACGTACTTGCCGTCCGAATTCAGATATTTGCCGTCCACATAGGTATCGCGTGCCATAACTCCGCTGGCGTTAAAGTAATACAGATCTCCGTTAATCTCCTGCCAGCCCGTGACCATATGGCCGTCGGATGCGAGGTAATATGTGCCGGAAGACTGTGTCTGCCAGCCGGTCTGGCGTATGCCGCTGGCGTTAAAGAAGTACCACCAGGAACCGATCTGCTGCCAGCCTACCTGCATCTCGCCGCTCGCATTCAAATAGTACCAGTACATGCCGATCTGCTTCATGCCGGACTGCATCTCGCCGCTCGCGTTCAGGTAATAATATTTCCCGTCGATGAGCTGCCAGCCGAACTGCTGCTCTCCTTTTTCGTTCAGGTAGTAATATTTCCCGCCGATCTGCTGCCAGCCGGTCTGCATGGCTCCGCTGGCATTGAAATAGTAATACTTGCCGCCGCTCAGAAGCCAGCCGGCGTGCATCACTCCGCTCGGCTCCAGATAATACCGGGCGCCGCCCTCGTCGAGCCATCCTGTTCTCATCACGCCGTCCGTACCGAAATAGTAGCTTGCCCCGCCGATCTGCTGCCAGCCTGAAACCCTTGCGCCGTCAGCAGCAAGATAGTATGTCCAATTTCCCAGCTTCAGCCAGCCGGTCTGCATCTGGCCGCTCGCGTTAAAGAAGTAATATTTGCCGCGGATATTCTGCCAGCCCACCTGCATCTCGCCGCTCGCATTCAGATAATACGTCTTGCCGTCCACTTGCTGCCAGCCGCTCATCATGTGGCCTTTATCATTTAAGTAATAGTATTTTCCGTTGTCGAGCACCCAGCCGGTCTGCATAATGCCTTCCGCATCCATATAATAATACTGACCGCCCAGAAGCTGCCAGCCGTGCTGAACCTCGCCGCTCGCGTTCAGATAATAGGTATTTCCCTCCACAGTAAGCCAGCCGGACTTCATTGCGCCGTTTTCATCGAGGTAATAGGTCTTGTCTCCCAGCGTCAGCCAGCCTTTTACCATAATTCCGCTCGCGTTAAAATAACGGTACGCTCCGTCCACAACCTGCCAGCCGAACTTCATTACGCCGGTCTCAGGATCCGTATAAGAGATATTTCCCCCGTCATTCACCCAGCCCTTTATCATTGCTCCGCTGCCGTCGAAGCAGTACCATGTATTTATATTTTCAGGATCTACCAGCCATCCGGTCTGTATGAGACAGCTCTCAGGATCCGCATAATATGTCTTGCCGTCCGCTGTAAACCAGCCTTTTTTCAGAGCACCGCCGGGGTCTGCATACAGTCTCCTTCCATTTGACGCCGCCCAGCCCCCGGTATGCATCCTGCCGCTGCCGTTTACGAAATAGCTGCTGCCGTCCTCACCGATCAGAATCTCGTTCATGTGCATATGGCAGTCCCCGGGGTCAAGATAATACC
>CALWSC010000081.1 GCA_944384105.1 uncultured Lachnospiraceae bacterium
GGCTTGTGGCTTCGGAGTTCCCTCTTTCTCATGTGCCTCGCGTACTGTGGAGAAGTCGTCCGGATCGGTAAGGATCTCGTAGCTGTCTTCCTCCTCATTGAAATCCTCAGCCCCTGCATCGAGAGCGATCATCATCAGATCGTCGGAGTCCATCTCGCACTCTTCCTTATCTATAATAATCTGTCCCTTCTTGTCAAACATAAAGGAAACACAGCCCTGCGTACCGATGCTTCCGTTTCCCTTTGTAAATGCGCTTCTGATATTTCCTGCCGTACGGTTCTTATTATCTGTGAGCGCCTCAACGATGATTGCGATACCGTTCGGACCGTATCCCTCGTACGTTACATGCTCATAATTATCGCTGTTGGAATCACCGGCAGCCTTCTTGATACCGCGCTCGATCGTATCGTTCGGCATATTGTTTGCCTTTGCTTTTGCGATAACATCGCGCAGCTTGCTGTTGTTAGCCGGATCCGGACCGCCCTCTTTTACTGCAATTACGATCTCACGTCCGATAACGGTGAAAATCTTGCCCTTTTTCGCGTCGTTCTTCTCTTTCTTATGCTTAATGTTGGCAAATTTAGAATGTCCTGACATGTTGATAATCTCCTCTTCGTCTTCTGTTAGATTTTTTCTGCTTTAAGCTTCTGAATAATATTGTTGCGGACGGACAGAATCTGGAACCGATAACCCTTTGCGATAACTTCCTTATCCTCCTGCGTCGGGATATGGTCGAGCACAGACGTCAGATAACCGTTGATTGTCTCAAACTCCTCCTGGGAAAAATCAATTCCCAGCACATCCCCGACCTCCTCAAGGGGTGTCAGCCCGTCCATCAGCATACTGTTGTCATGCAGCGGCACGATATATTGCTCTGACTCATCGTATTCATCGAAAATATTTCCCACAATCTCCTCGAGAATATCCTCCATGGTGATCAGTCCGCTCGTCTGTCCGTACTCGTCTACTACGATCGCCATGTGCGCTTTCTTCATCTGCATCCCACGGAACAGCTCGTCTATGCCGCGCGTCTCCGGAATGATAGGTACGGTACGCAGCAGATTTGGAACGTCCTTGATTGCCCAGGAATCATAACGCCCGATATTTCGTTTTGCCATAACGTCGCGCAGATGAATGATTCCGATGATATTGTCCATATCGTCCTGATACACGGGAAAGCGCGAATTGTTTTCCTTCAGGATTTGCTCCGCCGCCTCTTTGAGCGTTATTGTCCCGTCAAGTGCAGCAATGTTGACCCGGTGTGTCATAATGTCCTTCGCACTCTTATCGGAAAACTCCATGATGTTGTGCATCATTGCCGCCTCACTCTCCATGAGCACGCCCTGCTCGTGCGCTTCGTCGAGAAACTCCCGGATCTCATCTTCTGTGACGTCGTCGCGCAGCGTATCGGGATTCTTGCCGAACAGACGCAGAATCACCTTTGCGATCAGCCGCAGAAGCGCAGTGAGCGGTCGGAGCACCACCATGGTACTGCGCACGAACCCTCCCAGCGCAAATGCCGCTCCGGCAGGGAAAAAGCTGCACAGCAGATGCGGGATAAAGATCCCGAACGGCACCAGCACGATCACCGCGGCAAGGATAATCAGGAACAGAGCGAGGACGAGAATAGCCTCGCGGCAAAGAAGCGTATGTAATCCCGAGGAAAGGAGCAGCCGGTACAGCGGTGCAGTAAGCCCAAGCACGGCAAAACCGGCAAGCATTCCGAACACAGTTGTGACCAGATAAAATGTATCGTGGAAACGTCCCGGCTCATCCAGAACGCTTTCGATAAAATGCAGCCGCTTCGGCTTCTTCTTCCCGCCTCCGTAAGATGCAAGCTCACTCTCAGAGAGTGAGTCAACCGCAGCGTTAAATCCGTGGAAACAGGCGTAGAACACCAGAAACAGCAGCAGAATTATGATATACAGCCCAGGGTCATACCCGTCATTCATGGAAAACTCCCTTTCTCTTTCTTTAGTCCTATCAAAATATAACACTGAATAGCCGGTTCGTCAAGGTACGCCGCGGGACAAATTTTCCCGCGGCTATGTAGTCCGTATCTCCCTGACGCGCCTGCTTCAGGCGTCCGGCAGTTCCAGGCTGATGTGCAGCGCGTGATCCACCTCATCGAGAATCTTGCGGTCGAGATGGCAAATCTTATCTTTAAGCCGCTGCTTGTCAATCGTGCGGAGCTGCTCAAGCAGTATCACGGAATCCCGCACAATCGCATACGAGGATGCGTCAATTTCTACATGCGTTGGAAGCTTTGCTTTATTCATCTTCGACGTGATGGCCGCGCAGATAACCGTTGGGCTGTGGCGGTTTCCCACATCATTCTGGATGATCAGAACCGGACGAATACCGCCCTGTTCGCTTCCGACTACGGGTCTTAAGTCCGCGTAAAAAATATCGCCTCTTCTAATAATCACTCCATTCACACTCCGATTTCAGTTTGTTTACCTGGAGTATTTCCAATATTTTGCAGAAGTATACAAAACCCTTAAACCTCAGAAAATTCCGAGCTTTTGCATCGTCTCCGGAATCGCCCGCAGAATGTCTTGGGCGGTGAGTGACGGCCGCGCGCCGCGGTAAGCGGCCGTTGTCCCGCAGAGGCCATGGAAATGCACGGCGGCCGGGACGGCGGCTTCATCTGCTCTACTCTGTGCAAGCATCCCCGCAGTGATTCCCGTAAGTACATCTCCCGATCCTGCAGTCGCCATTCCGGAATTGCCTGAGGCTGTCAGATACACGCGTCCGTCCGGATATGCAGTGACAGTCCTGGCATCCTTGAGCACGCAGATGACGCCGTATGATGAGGCAAATTTCACAGCACACGCAATCGGGTCCGCCTTGATCACAGCAGCACTTTCTCCGGTAAGGCGTGCCATCTCCCCGATATGGGGCGTGATGACCGTAAGATTCTTCCGCTGCCTCAGCATGTCCGTGTCCTCACTGATGATATTAAGAGCATCGGCATCGAATACGCATGGCTTTTCACAGGCGATCAGAAGTCTGCGCACCAGCAGGCGCGCAGGCGCGGAGGTACCGAGCCCCGGTCCCGCAGCGATCAAATCCGCCCAGGCTTCTCCGGGCGCAAACGCTTCCATCTGAGTCTGTTCCCCGGTATTTTCCTCCGGATAAAAAGAGAGCATCGCCTCCGGAAGACTGACGCGCAGAGCGTCTGCATTCTCCCGCGCAGTGTGTATCTTCACCATTCCGGCACCTGACAGGAGCGCCGCCGACGCGCTCAGATACGACGCGCCGTACATCGTCTCACTCCCCGCAAGCAGCAGAACTTTTCCAAAGGTGCCTTTATTTCCCCAGTCCGGGCGCCGGCTGTAAACTTTCACCGCGTCACAGTCCTCTGTCAGAGCACATCCGGGGCGTTCTCCCCTGGGCAGATAAATGCCAATATCCGCAGTCCGCACCTTCCCCGCATATGCCGCTCCGGGGTAGAGAATCAGCCCCCTCTTCTCCCATGCAAACGTCTGCGTAACATCCGCGCGCACTGCGGCTCCAAGCACAGCACCCGTTGTGCCGCTGACGCCTGAGGGCACATCCACACTCAGGACGCGCGCACCGCTGTCATTGATCTTATGTACGGCATCCGCAAATACGCCCTCGAGATTTCTGTGCAGTCCAATGCCAAAGAGCGCATCCACTATAGTAGTATATTCGCGAAAATCTGGAGAATGTACGAAAGTCACGCCATAATTTTCCGCAATCTTTATCTGCGTCCTCAGATCCGGCGAATACTTCTCTGGATTTCCTACCATCCAGACTTTTGTACTTATCCCCCTCAGGTGGAGAATTCTCGCTGCAGCCACTCCGTCCGCCCCGTTATTTCCCGTCCCGCAGACTGCGAGCACACGCCTCAGGTCGAACGCTTCCTCATACAGCGCGGCGGTACACGATAATGCCGCGCGCTCCATGAGTACCAGCGACGGAATCCCCATGCTCCGGATTGTCCAGCCGTCATACGATTTCATCTCTTCATCCGTCAGAATATATCTCATATCTCTTCCCCTTTCCGCATGAAAGTGATAGCTGAACGGTAAAGTGCCGGAACCTCTTCTGGCTCCGGCACTTTACATCAGCCGCTATTTCCTGTGTTCTTCGCTGCTGTATGTATTCAGGTTGTATGACAGACGCATCAGACTCTCCGAGAGATGAACGTTCTCTACAACCACATCCTTCGGTAGATTCAGATTCAGATCCGTCAGCGCGAAATTCCAGATCGCCTTTACCCCGTTATCCACAAGACACTTTGCCATCTCGAGAGCTTTTGTCTTCGGCAGAGTCAATGCCGCAATCTCGACGTTGTGCGTGCGGATAAAGTCCGGGAGTTCATCTGTCATTCGAATCTCAATTCCCCTGACAGTGACGCCCTTCAAAACCGGATTCACATCGAAAAGCCCTACCGTCTTAAAGCCGCTGCGCTCAAAGCTGGCGTAGTTTGCAAGCGCCTGCCCGAGATTTCCGGCTCCCACGATTATCATGTTGTGCGTCCGATCCAGTCCGAGAATCTTGGCGATCTCCGTATGGAGATGTCGCACGTTATACCCGTATCCCTGCTGCCCGAAACCGCCGAAATTGTTGAGATCCTGCCGGATTTGGGAAGCAGTCACCTTCATCCTTTCACTGAGCTCTCCTGACGAGATGCGCTCCACCCCCGCTTCCAAAAGTTCTCCTAAATACCGGTAATAGCGGGGCAGTCTCTTTATTACAGCCCGTGATATTCCTTTTTGGTCCACAATCCAGCCTCCTCACGTTTGTTATCTCAATTTATTATAGCTAATTGTTAAAGTAATGTCAAACAAACTTCTGTATTTTTCTGTATCCAATCGGTTTAAAAAAGGGCTGCGTGATACATTTTAGAAAAAATATGCCCGTCCTTTTTCAAGTCTTTGTGCAAACTGCTCATAAAAATCCATGTCTGTACAAAAGGGCCTCAGATAAAAATTCTTTAAAATATACATGCTCGCGCTCCTTGTCAGGGAATCGTCGTGCGCACGCTCCAACAGCTCCTGCACATCCTTTAAAAAATAGTGCCAGTCACCGACAAACTGTTCATACTTCGCCAGATCCGGGCGGTCGAGCCATTTCTTTACCTTAATCTTGGAGCGATTTTCTTTCTTACATTCATGAATCTGGAGAAAATACTGAAACGACCGTCCATCATAATATCTCCCCAGCGGAAACATCCGGCAGAACCCCGGGCGGACAGCATGAACGCTGCATCTGCCCTGCGCATTCAGGAATACGCACGCCTCCTCCTCTCCCGCCATTTTGAGGTTTGGCAGAATCAGCCCGTCGCATACCTGCAACTCCGCTGCATAGGATAAGAACTCCTCAAACGTTTTTCCCAGCCCGGTACACAGAGTATGGACGTCGAGCGGATCGAGAACCAGAGAGGTTCCCATCCCGCGGCAGCAGTCCGAACAGCCCGTGCAGTCCTGGCAGTCCGCCTTAACCATATCATTTAACCCGTAGAGCTTTCCGTCGGAAATCTCACGTAAATCTACTTCTCTTTGCATTTTATGTCACCTGCCATTTTATATTTACTGAAAATATTCCTATCAGCGCAATACAGAAAGCAAACGGGAGCCGCACCGGCAGCTCCCGAAGCCAGGCTGCTCAGATGAGCAGCAGATATATCGTTGCGATGGAAATGACGATCTGGATGATCACGAAGCGGAATACTGTCTGCGTGTTCGACCAGCCGCGTACTTTGCGCACATGGTCATGGAGCGGCGTCCGTGTATGCTGCAGAATCTTGATCTTCAGGAAACGCATCAGGAACACCTTCACAAGCCCGAGCCCGCCGTCCACGATGAGAACCGCTGCAGCAAGCAGATATAAGAACGGACTTTCTGTCTGCAGAATCACTATAGCGATGAATACGCCCATCGCGCGGGAACCTGCGTCTCCCATCAGAAGCTTGCTCGGTGTGGCATTATACCACAGATATCCGAGCAGACATACAACAAAAAGCAGAATCAAAAACTGTGTGCTTCCGCCGGCACCCTTTACAGAATCAATTACATAGATTGTCACCAGAGTTACGATGGTGAGTGTTCCTGACAGCCCGTCCACTCCGTCGGAACAGTTCGTCACATTGATGGACACCCAGACGAGAATCACGGTCAGAATGCCGAATACTACCGGCGGGATCGTGAAGGACACGCCGATCGTTGCAAGTTCCACGGTTGTGGAATGAAAGTGAATAAACGTCACTGCCACAATGACAGCCACGATCAGATCG
>CALWSC010000082.1 GCA_944384105.1 uncultured Lachnospiraceae bacterium
TGGTTAAAAAAGTTCAGTGTTTATGCGGCTTTCGGGGATTTGTGTATATAAACATGAGGCCACCTCTGCACTGGATAACCTGACAGAGGAAAAGGTGATGAATGAAGTAATCGCGTACTTGCATGACACAACTGTTATCGCCACTGCGCATCGCCTCGACTCCATCAGTGGATTTGACCGTATTGTAGTATTCAAAGATGGGGATATTGCAGGTGTCGGAAGCTTTGATGAGTTGATGGAAAGTAATTCGTACTTTGAAAAGCTTTATCACGCTGCCCATATCCAATAAGGCATGTGAATCAAAAAATAAACCTAATTTGTTTATACTATAAAACCTACAAAAAGGACAGTAGAAATCTATTCCTTTAGGAAATAAACTTCTGCTGTCCTAAGTTAATGACATTGCTATTGGTCTTTTACTCTCTGAGCTTAATGGATCGCCGCTTTATCCCCTGAATTATAAATTCGGCTCTACAATCACGCGCTTTGCAATAAAGTAAGTCGCCCCATAATACAGGAGGTAAACAAGAACCATGACGCCTGCAATAACGGATGCAATCGCGGGGATCTGCTGAATCAGGATATCCATTCCCGCCATCTCCATAATATGCCGGCATATAACCGCCGTGGGAATACTCATAAGAATCGGAACCGCAAATGGCAGGATAAAGAAACTGAATGTCTGATGAAACAGCGCACGGCTCTGTTCACGTGTATCTGCCCCCAATCGGTACAGGATCTGATAACGCTGCTTATCCTCTGAAAGAGAGGATAAGGTTTTCAGTGCCAGAATCGCCATTGCCATAAACAGAAAGATGGCAGCGGCAAATAACGCGCCGATCACTAAAATAGCATTCGTGCTGTTTTGTGACTGTCTTCCGTATTCACGGAGCGTATAATCGCATCGTTCTATAAAAATGTCATATCCTTCGTATTCGGCAGGAATCGAATAAGTTAATTCTTCTTTCAATGCCGCGGCGTCATAGGGATGATCTTCCGTGTCATATGCGATGTATTCTGCTTCCACCTTCATTCCCTCAAACGCCTCATCGGGAAGAACGACATAATAAAACAGGCTGCAAAATGTCGGATAGCCGGATTCAACACTGTGCAGGGAATAAGTTATTCCGTTTCTGGCATACACGAAGTCTTCCCAGTTTATCGCTTCTACCCGGGGCAGATTGGCAATCAGCATATACTCATCCGTCAGGGTGACCTTTTCAAAACCAAGAGGTTCAATCAATGCGTTGAAATCGCTTAGCTTCATGAAACAATCTGTATAAACTTTCCCGTCATTATCTGCGCCCTCTATCTGTGTATAAAACTCACTGCTACCGGAGGTATAGAGACTAAAAGGGCGCCTGTTTTGGATATGAACATATTTTTCGATGATCTTTTCTGCCTGTTCACGGGAAATCACGCCCGCTTCCCCTGTCTCGGCTCCTGTATTGTCCGTATACATGATATCATATGGATATATATTGTTCAGCTGCTCCTCCTGACTTGCCTTCTGCAGAAAGGAAAAATTCGCTCCAATAACTGTGAAAGTCAAAAGAAACGCCAAAAATCCCATCATCATCGAATTGCTGCTCAGCGAACCGGAAAGCTGACGGAGCACAAAGGTATTGGTGCCATTTGCGCACATCTTTTTCCGCCGCAGAAGTACATAAATCAAACTTTTTGATAACCCCATATGAAAAAGGATCACCGATACGGCAAATACAAAAAATGCCGGCATCATCCAGGAGAAATGGCCGTACCGCACAATATTTTTCAGATCCGCGTCAAAAAGAATTACGCTTACAATCATTGATATCAATGCAATTCCGGTAATAACAAACCAAATCCAAGGATGTCTTACAGTCTTTTCCACCCTCTTATCCCCGTGGATCAGGTTATAAATACTGACTCGTTTCAAATAGACTGCCGATGCTATGGATGCCAAAAGGAAAATTCCAAGAACAAGACATACGGTTAAAACTACTCCCTTAACCGAGTAGGCAGCAATAGAAAATTCCATTTCAAGCAGGTTCATCATCAGAGCCATCATACCTTGGTAAATAAACAATCCAAGAATCATTCCGGTCGCAAGAGCGCCGATGCAGATGAGCATCGTCTCGGAGATAAAAATCGTCAAAATATTCTTCCGCGTCATGCCGAGTGTCAGATACGTTCCGAACTCTCTTTTCCTGAGCTTTAGCATAAAGGAAGTGGCATAGCTTAAAACGAACGCGACTACCGCGCAGATAAACACGACTACGCCAATCAAGCCCTGCTTCAGATCCATTAACATAATGAAAACAGTCAGGTTTTCGCTGAAAATCACATTGCTGATCGCAAACAGCATCGCTACGGTAAAGGACACCGTCATAAAATAAATCAGATAATTACCGACCTGCCGTTTCACATTGCGCAAAGCCAATTTAGATAACATCTGCATCACCTCCCAGCGCCGCAGTGACCGACAGGATCTCATGATACATTTCCTGTCTGCTTCGCCCGCCTTTTAAAACCTCGCTCCAGATTTTACCGTCCTTTAAAAACAGCACGCGGTCTGCATAAGAGCCAACGACGGGATCATGCGTTACCATTAAAATAGTCGAACCCAGCGATTGATTCATCATGGTGAAGGTCTGCATCAGGGTTTTGGAGTTTTGCGAGTCTAGTGCTCCGCTCGGTTCGTCGGCAAGAACCAGAGCCGGATTGGTGATAATCGCTCTGGCGCAGGCCGCCCTCTGTCTTTGACCGCCGGAAAGCTCACAGGGAAATTTTGAGAGCTGGTCAGAAATGCCCAATATGTCCGCAACATGGTCGAGTTCCTTCTGTGTTTCAGAAGCACTGACCTTTTTCAGATTCAGCGGCAGCGAGATATTTTCCCCGATCGTAAGGGTATCCAGCAGATTATATTCCTGAAAAATAAATCCCAGCTGATCTCTTCGAAAAGCGGAAAGCTTTTCTTCCTTCATCTCAGGCAGATGCTGTCCATCCACATAAATATCACCGGAACTGACCCGGTCAATGGTTGCGATTACATTCAAAAGAGTACTTTTACCTGAACCGGACGCGCCCATGATGGCGGTAAACTCTCCCTTCTCCACCGAAAAAGAGATCCCGTCCAATGCTTTTGTGACAACGCTTCCGTTTCCGTAATACTTTGTAACATTGATGAGCTTCAGAATTTCATTCATAAACATTACCTCCGTTTCGCATTCATCTTAGCACATGAGCCGCTGTTTTTTTCTAACGGAAGGTCATGCTTTTACTTACACTTTTGTTAGATTTCTGAAAGCAAAAGATATTTTCGTATAACTGCCCTGCACTGATTCTATTTTGAGTTCGATATCCAGCTTCTCACACAATTCGCGCACAAGGTATAAGCCCATCCCAGTACTGCCGGATGTTTTGTGTCCGTTAGTTCCAGTGAATCCCCGTTCCGTAACTCTCTTTATCTCATGGGACGGAATCCCGATCCCATCATCCCGCACTGTAATCGTTCCATTCTCTGCGGTAATCTGAATCAGGCATCCGGGGCAGTATTTTGCCGTGTTGATCAGAAGCTGTTTTACCATAAAGCAAAGTGCCTTATCATCCGAACATACTGAAAAATCCCCCTGGGTTTCGACGCGGATCCTGGCGGCAATCAACAGCTCCATCTGGCTTTTTACTGCTTCTTCGATTACATCCGCCGTTCGGAACTTTTTGATCTGAGTGTCTTTTTCCGCCGTTCTCATTCTTGCATAATACAAAATATTCTCGGTCAGATTGTCGGCCCGCTTCAGTTCTGTCTTCAGCTTTCTCACATCCCCTCCGTTTGCAAGAATTAAAGAGCATGCGGTCAGCGGCGTTTTGATCTCATGGATCCAGCTTTCTACGTAATCACAGTATTCCTCTTTTTCCCGCATGGCCTGCTTGGCGGCGCCGACAGCTGAGCGGGACATTTCCTTCATGACGCGATAGTATTGCCGCTCCACAGAATTTGTCGGAGGTGGAAGTACCTCACCCAGCAGATATTTTTCCGGCAGCTCCTTTATAAGCTTTTCCAGACGTACAATCTTTCTGCGTTCCAGCAGATAAGAAACCAGCAGCCAGAGAATAATCAGAAGAACATACAGAAACGCAAACGTCAGAATAATCGGGATCCCCGCGCCGGCAAAAGCGGATACAGAACAAAACAGCAGCCCGCCAATTCCGAGAAAGCAGAGTGTAACCAACTTCGACGGCAAATATTCTCCCAGTTTCATAAGCGATACCCAACTCCCCGAACCGTGCGGATGAAATCAGCCGCGCCAAGCTGCTTCAGTTTATCCCGCAGCCGGTTTATATTCACATACAGCGTGTTTTCATCAATATAAAGACTGTTTTGCCAGAGGTCTTCGATGATCTCTTCACGGGTACACAACCCCTTCTGCATCAGGCAATAAAGAATCCGGGTTTCATTCTTTGTCAGCTCCTTAGACCGTTTCTGATAGCATACAGTCATATCCGACAGATTCAGCGCAAGCCCCCGCACGGATAGCACGGTGCTGCTCTTTCTTTTTAGCAGTCTTGCGATTCTGGCAAGAAGCACGGTAGAATTATACGGCTTGCGGATATAATCATCTGCTCCCATCCCAAATCCAAGAATCTCATCCTCCACTGCTTCTCTTGCGGTCAGGAAGATGACCGGCACATCGGAAGTCTGGCGCAATTTGCGGCAGATTTCAAAACCGCTTTCCTTCGGAAGATTGATATCTAAAAGCGCCAAATCGCATGGCGGCTCGCTGACAGCCTGGTAACCATTTGCCTGCAGTAAGATAATCAGTTCCCTGCGGATGCTCTGGTCGTCTTCCACTACTAATATTTTATCCATTTCCAATCCTCCAGTCAGTCATTCCCTTTTTTCACGGAAGCCCCATAACGAAGCGTCTTATAGACCGTCACGCCGATCTCCAGCAAAGTAATCACAACAATAAAGGCAAGAAATCCATTGGATACCATATCGGCATTCCAGCGCGTGAGAAATTCTGCCCCTGAATTTGCTTTATCACCCAGCGTCCGTTCAAGATCTGTCACAAAATTGGGATTCCAGAGCGGAAGCACCTTCAATACGACAGCGCTCAGCACGATCTGTATGATTCCGCACACCGCATTGCTGATCATCACCAGTTTGCAGTAAACTCCGACTACCAGGCGCAATACCTCATCAGCAAGACCTATCAGCAGGCTCAATATGAAAACAGGAAGAACAGTTCCCCACTGTTCAAGATTAAAGACAGGTACTGTTGTCACTGTTTTGTCTTCTGTGATAATCGCCGCAAAGAAATGCGGTGAAAAAATCAGCAGTACACAGAAAATCACAATAAACACAATGCCCACAATACTGTCGCCCCGGCTGATAAGCGCTTTTTTATCCGGTACAGGTTCCAGGAATTTCGGCGTCCATCTGGACTCCGCTGTTTTCCGGTCTTCCGACAATTTCTCCACTGACCATTTTTCCGCATTCTTCATCTCAAGCTGAATCTTTTTCCGCTCTATGACGGCAAAAATCAGGGTCACCGCACCGAAAGCAGATATACAGGAAAGCAGAGCATCGGTAATCCCTGCAGTCAGGCCGTCCACTATCGCACGGATAATGCCAGCAGCGGTATTCCAGGAAGCGGCAGCAGGCATTTCTCCTATGGCATTTACAAGAGAAATGATCACAATCGGTACTGCAGCGCATATCAGGACGATTTTGACAAACCACAGATACGTTTCAAAGTATTCCGGACCAATCAGGTATTGCTGGCCGTTCTGATATTGTTTTGCAAATTCCGCAGGATTTCCAAGCTGAGTCAACACCGCTTCCATTGAGCCTTTGTCTGCGTACATATCGCTTATAAGTTCTTCCAGCTCCATGCGCACTTCGTCCCTCTGCGCTTTGGGCAGCCGGCGAATCACCTGATAAATGTATCGATCCATATAATCTTTTTCCTTCGGCGTCATACTTCTTCCTCCTTCAACAGCCGCTCCATTCCGGCGGATAAATTCTTCCAGTATGTTTTCAGCTGCTTATAAATTTCTGTTCCATACTCAGTTCTCTGATAATATTTCCTCGGCTTTGTGCTGCTGGTCTCCCACTTGCTTTCCAAAATTCCCTGGCTCTCCAGCCGGCGAAGTAGCGGGTACAGTGTATTGGGATCGATGGAAACGCCCTTTTCTTCCATGCTCTGTACCAGCGCATAGCCGTATTTCGGCTCTCTCAGCTGACTGAGTACGCTGATCGTAAGCGTGCCTCTTCGAAGCTCCAGGAGCAAAGCAGACAACAGATCTTTTCCTTCTCCCATCAGCGTCACCTCCTGTTATCAATATACTGTATATCATACAGTATTGTCAATAGTAAAATAATGTGAATATTTTTTTATTTCAAGACTTACAATAAAGAGCCTGCGAAAAAACAAATCCTTGTTTTTTCGCAGGCTCTTTCCCGTCAACTGCCGGGTTTACTTTTGGTGTTATTCTATAAACATCGCATCCCCAAAACTAAAGAATCTGTATCGCTCTCTTACGGCTTCCTCATAAGCCGCAAGTATATGCTCCTTCCCTGCGAGCGCTGACACCAGCATCAGCAGAGTAGATTCCGGCAGATGAAAATTCGTAATCAGTCCGTCGATCATCTTAAACCGATACCCTGGATAGATGAAAATGTCTGTCCAGCCGCTCTTTGCATGCAGGATTCCATTCTCGTCTGCAGCGGATTCCAGCGTGCGGCAGCTTGTGGTTCCTACAGAGATAACTCTGCCGCCGTTTTTCTTCGTCTCATTGATCAGTGCGGCCTGCTCCTCCTCTACCACATAAAATTCAGAGTGCATATGGTGTTCCGCCACATCCTCAACCTTAACCGGACGGAACGTTCCAAGACCGACGTGCAAAGTAACATGCGCGATTTTAACGCCCATTGCCTCAACCTGTTCCAGAAGCTCCTTCGTAAAGTGCAGCCCCGCAGTGGGCGCGGCCGCCGAACCTTCATGCTTCGCGTAGACCGTCTGGTAGCGGTTTTTATCCTTTAGCTTGTGAGTGATATACGGCGGCAGCGGCATCTCTCCGAGCTGGTCAAGGATTTCCTCAAAGATACCCTCGTACTCAAATTGAATCAGTCGGTTTCCCTCATCGACAATATCAATGATCTCGCCTTTCAAAATGCCGTCCCCGAACGTCAGCCTTGCGCCCGGGCGCGCCTTCCTGCCCGGTTTTACAAGACATTCCCAGATATCCTTCTCCCTGCGCTTTAACAGCAGAATCTCAATGAGCGCCCCCGTCTCCTCCTTGTGCCCGTACAGGCGGGCCGGAATGACCTTCGTATCATTGATCACCAGGCAGTCGCCCGGTCTTAAAAACTGTAAAATCTCCCGGAAATGATGATGGCTGATTTCTCCCGTCACCTTGTCAAGATGCATCAGCCGCGAAGAGCTTCTGTCCTCAAGCGGATCCTGCGCGATCAGTTCCTCCGGAAGGTCATAGTAAAAATCCGATGTCTTCATCTTTTCTCCTTCATATTATAGAAATTCTTAATCTCAGATTTGTCATAATATACGACGTCCTCCGCTGTAAGCACGGCTTTGCCATCTTGTATATCTACAATATTTACCGCACAGTTCGGAGGTACTTTTCCATGCCAGTAATCGCTCTTATCCTCATAGACATTGTGCAGAAACGCGCGCGTTGAGCAGCCGTGCATTGCAATCAGGATTGTCTTATCCTGATACTCTTTCTTTTGAATCAGCTCGTCATAAAACTCCTTCGTGCGGGCACAGACCTCGTGAAGCGTTTCCCCGCCCTTCGGCGGCTGATACTTCCAGGGGTCCTTAAAAAACAGGGAAAATTCCTCCGGAACGTTCACATTTGCCCCGCGGCAGCACAGCCCCTCCCATTCTCCGAAGCTGATCTCCTGGATTCTCTCATCCAACAGAAGCGGTACATCCCGGTTTCCCAGTACGATGCGCGCAGTCTCAACCGCACGCTTTAACGGACTGGAGATCGCCAGATCAAAAGGAACGTCCGCCATCTTCGCGGCAGTCTCCTCAGCAAGGCGGATGCCGTTCTCATTCAGTTCAATATCGGTTCGCCCCTGCAGCCTGCCCTCCGTATTCCAGACAGTTTCGCCGTGGCGTATTACATAAAGACGCATACAGTCTCCCCTTTCACATTTCAGTCATAATCTATCACAATTTTATATATTACACCATTTTCTCCATAAAGAAAACCCTGTTTCACGGGGAAATCAGGGTTTTCATAGGATATTTTATAATTACTGGCGAAGTTCGATGCCCATGCTCTGCAGGCCATTTAAGATCTTCTTCATGGCCGCAGTGATCTCTGCCTCCTCAAGCGTCTTCTCAGGCGAGCGGAATACAAGAGAATATGCCACCGATTTATAGCCTTTCTCAATCTGGTCGCCCTCGTAGACGTCGAACAGCTTATAGCTCTCAAGGATCTTTCCGCCTCTCTGCGCGATCATGTGCTCGATCTGCCCAACGAGAATCTCTTTCGGAACTACCATGCTCAGGTCGCGTGTCACAGCCGGGAACTTCGCAATACCGGTGTACTTGCGGTCAAAGGTCGCATACGCAAGAATGTTCAGGATATCCAGAACCGCCACATACGCCCTCGTTCCGATGCTGTAATTTGCCGCCACTGTCGGATGTACCTCGCCGAGGTATCCGACCACGGTGCCCTCATAGGAAATCTCCGCCTGACGCCCCGGATGCAGGAACGGCTTGCCCGCTTTCGGGTTATAATCCGCACGCTTATGCATACCGATCTTGTCAAAGAACTCCTCAACCACACCTTTCATGTCGAAGAAATCTCCCTTTCCGTACATACCGAGCGTGAACATCATGCGCTCATCCGGCAGCTCAGTCAGCGGCAGAGCTTTCGGAAGATAAATATTTCCAAGCTCGTAAAGGCGCACATCCTTATTCCTTCTGTTATAGTTTGTCGCAAGGGAAGTCAGCATACCGTTCAGTGAAATAGTTCTCATAATGCTGAAATCCTCTCCCAGCGGATTGCTGATCGTGATCGCATCACGCAGCTTATCCTCCTTCGGAATCAGGAGCTTATCATATACCTTCGGGCTCTCAAAGGAATAGCACATGCCCTGAGAGAAGCCGCAGTATTCGGCTACGTCTCTTGCAACCTGCTCCACGCGCAGCTTAAACGGCAGTTTTCCGGTCGTAGCCTCGCCGCTCGGCAGCGTCGTCGGGATATTGTCGTATCCGTAGAAACGGGCAACCTCCTCAGCAATATCGGCAGTGCAGTGAATATCCTGACGGAACGTCGGAGCCACAATCTCGTTCGTCTCCTCGTCATAGGAAAGCTCCACTCTCGCAAGATAATTGAGCATTTCCTCATCAGATAACTGTGTACCCAGAAGCGCGTTGATGCGTTCCGGCTCAAAGGTTACGCGGGACGGCTCTCTAGTCACGCTGCAGACATCGACTCTTCCGCCTACGACCTCTCCCGCTCCCAGCTCCTCCATCAGCTGGCAGGCACGGTTGATCGCTGCAAGCGCGTTATTCGGATCCAGACCCTTCTCAAACTTTCCGGAAGCGTCAGTGCGCAGACCAATGCGCTTGCTGGAAAGACGGATGTTTGTTCCGTCGAAGCATGCAGCCTCGAACAGCACAGTCTTGACGTTATCTGTGATCATGGAGTTCTCTCCTCCCATGATGCCGGCGATTCCCACCGGCTTCTCAGCATCGCAGATCATCAGCACATTCTCGTCCATTGTGCGCTCCTGACCGTCAAGCGTCACAAACTTTTCTCCGTTTTCGGCGCGGCGGACAATGATCTGGCGTCCTGCAATCGTGTCGATGTCGTACGCGTGCATCGGCTGTCCGAACTCTTCCATGACGTAGTTTGTGATATCTACAAGATTGTTGATCGGACGGATGCCGTTTGCAGCGAGACATCTCTGCATCCATTTCGGGGACGGACCGATCTTGACATTCTTGACAACTCTCGCGACGTAGCGCGGGCACAGCTCCTTATCCTCCACGGTAACCTTAATATAATCGCCCGCGTTCTCACTGTTTCCGGTCTCCTTCACAACAGGAGGGCAAAACGGTTTCTGGAACGTTGCTGCAGCCTCCCGTGCAATGCCGAGCACACCGTAACAGTCCACACGGTTTGAAGTGATTTCGTACTCAAATACCACATCGTCAAGTCCCAGAGCGTGAATGGCGCTCTCTCCCACCACTGCATCCTCCGGGAAAATATAGATGCCGTACTCCGGAGCCTCCGGGTACATCGTCCTGTCGGATCCCAGCTCCTCGATGGAGCACATCATGCCGCAGGACTCCACACCGCGCAGTTTTCCGGCCTTGATTACTACTCCGCCCGGCGTCTTTTTGCCGTCGTGATTTCCGGCAACGCGTCCGCCGTCGAGTACAACCGGTACTTTGTCCCCCTCTTTTACATTCGGAGCACCGGTCACAATCTGAACGGTCTCGGCGCCTACATTTACCTGGCAGACAATCAGCTTGTCCGCATCCGGATGCTTCTCAATCTTTTCAATCTGTCCGATTACGATCTTGTCCAGATCCGCGTCGAGCTTCTCATACCCTTCCACCTTCGTTCCGGATAAGGTCATTGCATCGGTATATTCCTGTGCTGTCACGTCGAGCTCCGGCACATACATTTTAATCCATGATAATGATGTATTCATGCTTCTTTCCTCTTTTCCCTCATCTTGTTTCTTAGAACTGGCTTAAAAATCTCTCATCATTCTCGTACAGCAGGCGCATATCGTCGATCTCATACTTCAGAAGCGCGATACGCTCCAGTCCCACGCCGAATGCAAATCCCGTGTACTCGTTCGGATCGATGCCGCACATCTCAAGCACATGCGGATGAACAATGCCGCAGCCCAAAATCTCAATCCAGCCGCTGCCCTTACAGAAACGGCAGCCCTTTCCGCCGCACTTGAAGCAGGATACGTCCACCTCGGCGCTCGGCTCTGTGAACGGGAAATGATGCGGGCGGAACTTCGTCTTGGTCTCCGGTCCGAACAGCTCCTTTGCAAACTCCTCCAGCGTACCTTTAAGGTCTGCAAATGTGATATGCCGGTCGATAACCATACCCTCAATCTGATGGAAGGACGGAGAGTGCGTCGCATCCACCTCGTCAGAGCGGAACACACGTCCCGGTGCGATCATGCGGATCGGCAGCTTGCCCTTTTCCATCACACGCGCCTGTACCGGTGACGTCTGAGAGCGCAGCAGAATCGCATCGTTGATGAAGAACGTATCCTGCTCGTCACGCGCCGGATGATTCTCCGGAATATTCAGCTTGGTGAAGTTATAGTCCGCGTACTCTACCTCCGGACCTTCCACAACCTCATAGCCCATACCCACGAAAATGCGCTCTACTTCCTCCAGCGCGATCGTGTTCGGATGGCGGTGTCCAGCCTCTGCCTTCTTTGCCGGAAGCGTCACGTCGATAACCTCTTCCTCCAGCCGCTTCTCAAGCATCGCTTTCTCAAGCGCAGCCTTCGTCGCCTCAAGGCAGCTCTCAATCTTCTCGCGCGCCTCATTAACCATCTGTCCCACCTTCGGACGTTCCTCCGGCGCTACATCCTTCATGCTCTTTAATACAGCCGTCAGCTGTCCCTTCTTTCCAAGGAAGCTGACGCGCACATCGTTTAATTTGTCCAGTGCGTCGGATGCCTCAATCTTCTGGCTGGCATCGTCTAAAATTGCCTGGAGCTTTTCTTTGATTGTCAGATCACTCATCGCTATTCTCCTTTTTCCTTATGCTCTGTGTCCCGGAACGTCAGAAAAGGCTCCGCCCCTCTCACATTCCGAAAGGGGCGAAGCCTGTATACTCCGCGGTACCACCCTGATTTCCGGGCGAATTATAATAACCCGGACACTCATTGTCTGCTTAACGCGCAGCCACGCCGCTTCCTACTGTAAAAATCAGACGGTTCAGAAACGGAGCTCTGGCGGGAATCTCAGAATACATCTGAACTTGAGGAAGCTTTCAGCCGGTGACTCCCTCTCTCTGTAAGAAAATGTATTCCTACTTACGCCTTCACAGCCTGTATTGTTATCTGCTCTATATTCTAATCACAAAATAAGCCGCTGTCAAGCTAATTTTTCTTCAAGTTTCTTACGGATCGCCAGAATAAAGTCTCTGCTGTTAAGCACAGTCGGATTTTCAATGCTTGTGATCAGTGCAAGATCCTTTGTCATCTTGCCGCCCTCGATCGTCTCGATCGTAGCTGCCTCAAGACTGTCGGCAAAGTCCATAAGCTCTTTATTTCCGTCCATCTCGCCGCGTTTTCTCAAAGCGCCGCTCCATGCGAAGATGGTCGCAACAGAGTTCGTGGAGGTCTCTTCACCCTTTAAGTGCTTATAATAATGGCGCTGTACCGTTCCGTGCGCTGCCTCATACTCGTAGTAACCCTGCGGGGATACAAGCACGGACGTCATCATAGCCAGAGAACCGAACGCGGAGGATACCATATCGCTCATTACATCGCCGTCGTAATTCTTGCATGCCCAGATGAAGCCTCCCTCAGCCTTCATTACGCGCGCGACTGCATCATCGATCAGCGTATAGAAATATGTAATATTCGCTGCTTCGAACTTCTCCTTATACTCATTCTCATAGATCTCTGCAAAAATATCCTTGAATGTGTGGTCATACTTCTTGGAGATTGTGTCCTTTGTCGCAAACCACAGATCCTGCTGCGTATCGAGTGCATAGTTAAAGCAGCTTCTCGCAAAGCTCTCGATGGAACTGTTCAGGTTATGCATTCCCTGCGCGATGCCTGCTCCCTTGAACTCATGCACCAGCTCACGCTGCTGTGTGCCGTCCGCAGCAGTATAGACAAGCTCCACTTTTCCAGGACCCGGAATTACCATCTCCGTGTTCTTATACACGTCGCCGTATGCGTGTCTTGCCAGTGTAATCGGCTTCTTCCAGTTCTTTACGCACGGCTCGATGCCCTTTACGACTATCGGTGCACGGAATACGGTTCCGTCGAGCATCGCACGGATTGTTCCGTTCGGGCTCTTCCACATCTCTTTTAAATGATACTCTGTCATACGTGCGGCATTCGGCGTGATTGTGGCGCATTTTACCGCTACGCCGTACTTCTTGGTTGCCTCAGCGGCATCCACAGTCACCTGGTCATCTGTCTCGTTGCGATGCTCCAGGCCCAGGTCGTAATACTCTGTGTTCAGCTCCACGAACGGCGAAAGCAGCTCGTCCTTGATCATCTGCCATAAGATCCTGGTCATCTCGTCTCCGTCCATCTCCACGAGCGGAGTGGTCATCTTGATTTTGCTCATGTCTTGTTCCTCCTGTGTTCTACTCCTGCCGCTCTCTGCGGCACTCCTTTAGGTTCTCAATCACGTTCAGAATATGGCGCGTGGCAAGTTCCTCTGCCCGGTCGCCGTCGTGACTGCGGATCGCATCCAGAATCTGCTGATGCTCCTCGTTAGACTTCTTCAGCCTTACCCTGTGCTCGATAGAATATCTCCTGGCCAGCTTCACATACTGGTGATATTCCGACAGGGTGTGAGCTAAAATCCTGCTCTGGCATGCCTCGTACATCAGCTCGTGAAACCGGCTGTCCAGCTCCACGACCTGTTCGTAATGCTCCTTCATGGTATGATAATCCGAGAGATACGCTGCTTCCTCAAGCTTCTCGAGCTGCTCGGGTGTAATCCGCTTTGCCGCAAGCCGCGCACACAGCCCCTCCAGCTTCGAGCGGATCATATAAATATCTTCCACGTCCTGCTGCGAAATGCCCGTCACAAACGTCCCTTTATTCGGAATATTCTCCACCAGCCCCTCCAGCGCGAGCTGGCGCAGCGCCTCGCGCACCGGCGTTCTCGAGACGCCGAGCGCTTTTCCCAGCGCTGACTCCGTAAGTTCGTCGCCCTTCTCGTATCTTCCATTCAGAATGTCATCGCGGATCTGCTGAAATACTCTGCCCCGCAATGAAGTGTTCTCCATGTTCACTGCTGATCCATTCCTCTCACAGTTTAATATTCAGGCGATCGCAGGTCTCCGAGACGACGCGCTCCATCTCTGTGTCGGTCATAACTGTCACTCTGCCGTCCTCATACTGCTTATCAACCCATGCCTTTATCATTGTAACCAATTCACAGTTTTTGTCAACCTGTGCTTCGTTTTTCAGCCGGTAATGTGTGTTGATCCAGTGCGCAATGCCTGCAAGCCCCGATGTATTTGAAACAGCGACCTCTACCGGGCGGTTCAGGAATTTCTCGGTATCGAAAATATTGTAGATTTCTTCGTTCTTGAGCAGTCCGTCCGCATGGATTCCCGCACGGGTAATATTGAAATTCTTTCCGACAAACGGCGTTCTCTCCGGGATCTGGTATCCGATTTCCTTCTCATAATACTCGGCAAGCTCCGTGATCACTGTGGTGTCCATGCCGTCAAGCGTTCCCTTTAACTGCGCGTACTCAAAAACCATCGCCTCAAGCGGCGTATTTCCCGTTCTCTCTCCGATACCGAACAGAGAGCAGTTTACGCTGCTTGCTCCGTAGAGCCATGCGCTTGTGGAGTTGCTGACCGCCTTGTAAAAATCGTTGTGTCCGTGCCACTCGATCAGCTCAGAGGGGACGCCCGCGTGAACCATAAGACCGTAAATAATTCCAGGCACAGAGCGCGGAATCACGGCTCCCGGATAGTTGACTCCGTAGCCCATCGTGTCGCAGCAGCGCACCTTGATCGGAATCTGATACTGCTCCCTTAACTTCATCAGCTCCAGACAGAACGGAATGACATAGCCATAGATATCGGCGCGCGTGATATCCTCGAGGTGACATCTCGGGCTGATGCCGATCTCCAGGCACTCCTTCACAATACTCAGATAATGCTCCATGGCCTGACGGCGCGTCATTTTCATTTTATAGAAAATATGGTAGTCCGAGCAGCTTACAAGGATACCGGTCTCTTTCATACCGATATCGCGCACAAGCTCGAAATCCTTCTTATTTGCACGAATCCAGCTTGTGACCTCCGGAAATTTATAGCCCCTCTCCATACATTTGTACACTGCGTCCCTGTCCTTCTTGCTGTACAGGAAAAATTCGCTCTGACGCACCTTTCCGTTCGGGCCGCCAAGACGGTGCAGATAGTCAAAAATCGTCACAATCTGCTCTGTCGTATACGGCGCGCGGGACTGCTGCCCGTCACGGAATGTCGTATCCGTAATCCAGATTTCTTCCGGCATATGGTGCGGCACGATACGGTCGTTAAATGCGATTTTCGGAATCTCGGAGTACGGAAACAGGTTGCGGAATACATTGGGACTGTCAACATCCACGAGCGGATACATGTGCTCCTCCAGCTCCAGAAGGTTCGTCTGCTGGTTCATCTTGACTTTTCTGTTAATCATAATAATCTTCTCCTCTTCTGTATTGTATAATCGTATACAATCGAACAATTTACCTAATTGTATACATTATCCAGGAAAATGTCAAGATTAAATTTCCCCCATCCCTGTAAATTTCTCGGATAACCAAGATCCTCTGCCGACTGTTTGAGCAGCATTTTAATCTCCACGTTTGTAAGCGTAGGATCTTTCTCGAGTGCCAGAGCCGCTGCGCCGGAGATCAAAGGCGTGGACATCGACGTGCCGCTTTTTACTGCGTAGGAATGTCTGCCGTTTCCCGGAGCGCAGGAGGTGATGCTGTTGCCCGGTGCCACGATATCGGGTTTACAGACACAATCTCGCGTCGGTCCCCTTCCCGAAATCCGATGCGCTCCGGTGAGCATATCGCTGGATCCCACAGTGATGACTTTGCGGCTGCTTCCCGGAGCTGTAATGCTGCCTGGCTTCGGTCCCATATTTCCGGCGGCAGTCACCACGACAAGCCCGCTGTCCCAGGCGCGCTCCACACCCTCAATCAGTTTATCCTGCAGTGCCCTGCCGGACTCACTGCTTCCGATCGAGATATTGACAATGCGTATATGGTAACGCTCCTTATTTGCAATAATCCAGTCGAGCGCGCTCAGCACATCCCGCCTCCTGCCGTTTCCGCTGCGGTCGAGCACCTTCAGCGCAATGATCGAACACTCCGGCGCCACGCCCCGGTACCTGCCCTGTCCGGCGGCCCCGCTTCCTCCGAGAAGCCCTGCGACATGCGTACCGTGCCCGTTGTCGTCGTAGGGATACGTTTTATGTGAAATCCAGTCTGCGAACGCCGCAATCCTAGACCCGAAATCTACATGGGGGAAAATCCCGGTATCCATGACTGCGACACCGATCCCCTTCCCGGTAAGTCCATACTTATTTGGTTTCATATGCTTTGTCCTTTTATGTTCTTCCGTTTCTATAGCATATGCCGCATCCGCAAAAAGGCTTATAAAATCCCCCTGCTGCGCATACCATTTCTCAAAGGACAACATATGGCAGGAGAAATATGGCAGAATTATCGATCACGGAGCAGATTTACTCTGACAGCTACACGGACATCCTCGTGCCCCGTTCCCTGCTTGGCGCACAGGGGTTTCAGGACATCTTCAGCCGTTATAACACGCTGGAACTCGGCGCGGAATACGGCGTCATCCTTCTTCCGCGCGAAAGTACGCCGGAAAATTATCTGGAGGCGGCATTTTATAACTCGATCCCCAAGCTCTATACACCCTTAAGCACCGAATCACTCACCGTTTCCGGCATCCCGCAGGCGGCTCGCCAGCCGGCGCTCGCACTTACGGGACGGGGCGTGCTCATTGGATTTCTCGATACAGGCATCGACTACACGCATCCGGCATTCAAAGACGCTCAGGGGAAAACGCGGATTCTTGCGATCTGGGATCAGACAATCGAAAGCGGGCCGCATCCTGCGCTCTATCCCTACGGAGCAGAGTACACAAAGGATGATATTGACCGGGCACTCGCATCGGAAAATCCCCTGGAGATTGTGCCCTCCCGCGACATGACCGGACACGGCACACATCTGGCCGGAGTTGCAGCAGGCACTCCCGATCCGGCGGCGGAGTTTTCCGGAGCCGCGCCGGAGAGCATGATTCTCGCTGTGAAGCTGAAACCGGCAAAGCCTCATCTGATGGATTACTTCCGCGTCTATCCGGGCGCTCAGGCATACCAGGAGAATGATCTGATGGCGGCAATGAATTACCTCGTACGCGCCGCACAGAAATTTCAGATGCCGCTTGTGATCTGCATCGGGCTTGGCAGCAGCCAGGGCAGCCATGACGGATATATGCCGCTGTGCAAGACTCTGACCTCCATCGGCAACCTCAGCGGTATTGTTCCCGTGGTGGGCTGCGGGAATGAGACGGGCAAAGCGCACCACTACTATGGCAATATGCAGCAGGGAGGTCAAGTGCACACCGCCGAGATCCGCGTACCGGAGAATTCCTCCGGCTTTTCGCTGGAACTGTGGGGACAGGCGCCTGCCGTTTTCTCCGTAGGATTTCAGTCTCCGGTGGGAGAAATCATCCCCCGAATTCCGGCACGGCTTGGTCAGAGCGAGAATATTTCATTTATTCTCGAGCGCACGAGGATACAGGTCAATTATGAGATTGTACAGCCGGTATCGGGCGATCAGCTCATCTTCATGCGCTTCTTCGATCCCACTCCGGGCATCTGGAATATCAATATCTATTCGGCAAATACCACATTTAACGAAGAATTTCACATGTGGCTTCCGATCACGGGATTTTCTAATCCTGATATTGTCTTTCTTGCGCCGAACCCATACACAACGCTCACTACGCCCTCCGTCTCGCCGGGTGCGATCTCAGTGAGTACGTATGACGCAGCGACGAAGAGTCTCTATATTCACTCGGGGCGCGGATATGGACGGCTGGGCAGCATCAAGCCGGAGCTGTGTACACCTGGTGTTGCTCTCACGGGGCCGGGCAGAAGCGGAAGCTATGTCGAGCAAACCGGCTCCAGCCAGTCGGCGGCGCTCACTGCAGGAGCGTGCGCACTGCTTCTCGAATGGGGCTTAAAGCGCGAGCCAGTCCGCTATTACACTGCCTCAGAGATAAAATCCTTCTTAATCCGCGGAGCTGCACGCAGCCGTGAACTCTCGTACCCAAATCGCGAATGGGGATACGGAGCGCTCAATGTCTATCAGGTATTTACCTCGCTGATGGGGATTTAGAAAAACTTTTGCCGCGCATGTAACCCTATCCGTTGAGGATGCATAGTATGGAGTGTAATCAAAATTCTGGAGGAAACAAAATGAGTGATTTAACAGCGACAAACTGCGGATGCGGATGCGACAACGGATGTGACGGAGGCTGCAGCAATCCCGGTTTCTTCGGCGGAAATAATAATTCCTGCAGCTGCATTATCTGGCTGCTGATCCTCAGCTGTCTGTGCGGAAACGGCAGAGACGGCGGCGGATGTGGATGCGGATGCGGCGGTAATGATTCCTGCATGTGGATTATCCTGCTTCTGTTCTTCTGCGGCGGATGCGGATGCTGAAGTAAGTAAAAGACAGGCGGCGGCTCGTATGAGCCGCTGCCTGTCTCTGTGTCAAAGGCACCTGTACCGTCCCCCATATTATGTATTTCTGTTTATGATAATTCTTGAATCATCTCTACCGTATGTTCATAAATCTCGCTTGTCTGCCGGAAAAGTCTTGGGAGCTGCTGCGGCTCCTGCTGCCGCACGGCTTCTACTATTTCGCTGCTTGACCGGTAGAGCTCCTCAAGCCCCAGCTTAAAGGCATTCTGCCGGAGAGCGTGGGCGGAACGCTCGATTTCCTCATGTTTCCTGTCCTCCATAGCCTGCTTGAGCAGGGAAAAAGACGTATCATTGGGGAACTCCTTTAAGAACTTCAGGTACAGCGTCTGATTTCCGCTGTAGCGCGCCAGCTCCACATTTAAATCAATCTTCAGTTCTGCGGCAACTTCTTGAATCGTCATTTCCATTTTCCTTTCTTAATTCATAAAACAGGGGCGCTTCACTCGTCCGTCAGAGTGAATACCGCCCCAAACCAAACTGCTTTATCGTTATTTTACGCCGCGTCCTTTCGGATTGTCAATTCTTTTCTGTCTGATTTCCGATTTTCTTGTTTCATATTCAGACAGCTTCCGATTTTTCTCGGAAAGGCAGTCCAGGTCGAGCTCGTAAAAGGCGTTTCCATCCAGCACGGTCTTCTCGTTTTTACTCTGTCTCATTGTCCTCCCTCCCCCTTGTAGGATATTCGGCGGCGCCCGGATTTGCCACGTCATAATCCTGCGCATCCGCTCATATAGTAATTAAAAAAGCCATGGAGTATGCAATGAATGATGAGACGACTCCCATGACGCCCCTGGATCAGATGGTGTCAGGGGAATCCCTGCAGCTTATTAAAGCGGCAGTCCCTTATCTCCCGCATCAGGGGCAGAGACTCCTCTCCGTATACGCCAAATTTGCGGAGCTTCGGAATACTCTGGCACTTTTCTCACAGCCGCGGGAAATGAGCGCCATGTCTCAGCCGGAGAGGCTGTCACTGCCTCCAATGGAGCTGCTCGACGAGCTTGCGCGCTACAGCGGAGGCGCGCTCAGAGAAAATGTAAAAAATATCCAGCAGGCATTTACGCTCGCGCTCGCGATGAAGGAGATGTCCGCTCAGGAAATGCAGGGAGGTGAGGATGATGAGCGACGCGTGGATGAATGATAAGCGGCTCTCGGGAATCGACCCGGCAAAGCTTGCGCTGCTGCGCTCACTCGCCGACGAAGGGAGCAGCAAGAACCAGTCCGAGCTGCTTCCATTTCTGATGGCTGCGTCGCAGAAAGGACTGCGCTTCTCCTCCGCAGAGATGGAGGCAGTGCTTGAGGTCTTAAAGACCGGGAAAAGTCCGCAGCAAGTTGCGAAGATGGAACGGCTTATGAATCTGCTGAAGCTTATGCGCCGCTGACACAGGCAAAAGTGCGGCCGCACCGGTTCTTTCCGTGCGGCCGCACTTTGTAATTAATAGCAATATTCCAATATGCAGTCTCTTAATAATGTCAGAGCGCTCACCACGGACTGCTCTCTCACCTGACTGCGGCTGCCGTTGAAATGACACTCGCGCACCTCAACATGTCCCCCTACGCAGCAGCCGATATAGACAAGCCCTACCGGCTTCTTGTCAGTGCCTCCGCCGGGTCCGGCAATTCCGGTCACTGCAATGCAGGCGTCAGACTTTGTCATAAAGCATCCGCCCTTTGCCATCTCGCGCGCCGTCTTCTCACTGACAGCGCCCTCACTCTTGAGTGTGGACTTCTTGACCATCAGATATTTTCGTTTTGCTTTATTGGAGTATGTCACAAATCCCTGTTTTAATACATCGGATGCGCCCGGCACATTGACAATCCGCGCCGCGATTGCGCCTCCGGTACAGGATTCTGCAGTTGTCACAGTCATGTCCTTAGCTGCAAGCAGTTCCACGACAGCCTCCTCGAGCGTTTTCTTCTCGTCTGTCGTATAGATATTCTTGCCGAAACGCACTTTCAGCTCGCGGGTGACCGGCTTAATCAGCTTCTTCGCTTCCGCCTTATCTTTCGCGCGTGCAGTAATCCGCAGATGTACCTCGCCTGTCTTTGCATACGGGGCGATCGTCGGATTGTCCTGCTTCTCGATCAGATCCGCTATCTTTGTCTCCACAATGCTCTCGCCGATACCGCAGATTTTGACCATCTGTGAGTAGATGACCTCCGGCTGTCCTTTCTTCAGATACGGATATACCTGCTCCTCAAAAAGCGGCTTAAGCTCTCCGGGCGGTCCGGGCAGCAGCACAACAGTCTTGCCATCCTTCTCAAGGATCAGTCCCGGCGCAGTGCCGTTTTCATTGTCAAGAACTTTCGCGCCCTCAGGCACGAGCGCCTGCTTCCAGTTGTTCTCCGTCACCGTATTGCCCGGGTGGGACTTCACATAGTCGTCCAGATAACTCTCTATTCTCTGGCGGGTGTGCGCGTCCTCGACGAGCTTCATGCCGAGCACTTTCGCGGCAGTCTCCTTTGTCAGGTCATCCTTTGTGGGACCGAGCCCTCCGGTGATAATCACCACATCCGAACGGCCGAGCGCTGTCTGAAATATCTCCGTCATGCGTGCCTCATTATCGCCCACAACAGTCTGATAATATACGGACAGACCGAGTCTTGCACACATCTCGGCAAGATACGCGGCATTCGTATTTACAATATTTCCCAGCAGGATCTCGGTTCCCACAGAAACCAGTTCCGCAACCATAGCATCTCCTCCTTAGTTCTGCATGGATAATACTTTTCTGTTCTTCCAGAGATAATCGATCAGGGAAACCACGGTCAGCACAACGGCAATGTAAATCATCACCTGCTCAAGCACGCCGAAAACCGCACCCGGGAAGCGTGCGATCAGCAGGATAATCATCACCATCTGAGAGATCGTCTTCGCCTTGCCCCACCAGCTCGCCGCAATGACGATGCCGTTGTCGCTTGCCACAAGACGGAATCCGCTGATGATAAATTCACGGCTGATAATCACAATAACCATCCAGCTCGCAAGCTGTCCCAGATCCAGCAGACAGATAAGCGCAGAGCATACCAGCAACTTGTCCGCAAGCGGATCCATGAATTTTCCAAAGTTTGTGATCAGGTTGTATTTTCTGGCGATATAGCCATCCAGCGTGTCGGTCAGGCTCGCTATGATAAAGACCGCAAGCGCCAGATAACGGGAGACTGTCTCTCCCCCTGCATAATCTGTCAGCAGGAAGAATACGAAAAACGGGATCAAGATAATCCTCAGTATCGTCAGTTTATTCGGTGTATTCATCTGCAATTTCTCCAATCAAATCATATTCAAGGGAGCCGGTGACACGTACCTTCACAAAGTCGCCCGTCATCAGTTCCAGTCCTGTATTGACGAAAATATAGCCGTCGATGCCGGGTGCGTCCGCGTACGTCCTTCCAACGTATGCTGCCTCATCCGCGACCTTCCCCTCAATCATCACAAGAAGCTCCTGCCCGATGCGCGCCTCGCCGTTGTCCATGGATACTTCCTGCTGAAGCTCCATCAGAGCCTCCTGGCGATCCAGCTTGACCTCCTCATCGATCTGTCCGTCCATGCGGGCAGCCGCGGTGCCCTCCTCGGGGGAGTATGTGAATACACCGAGCCGGTCAAACTCCATATCGTTGACAAACTGCATCAGCTCCTCGTGCTGCTCATCCGTCTCCCCCGGGAATCCGGTGATCAGCGTCGTGCGAATTGCAATGTCAGGTATCGCACTGCGCAGCTTTTCTACGGTTTCGATGAGCTGCGCCTTGGTCGTACGGCGTCCCATACGCTTTAAGACTGCATCACTTGCGTGCTGGATCGGCAGATCCAGATAATGGCAGATTTTCGGCTCCTCTGCCATTGTCTCAATCAGTTCCGGATAGATCTCCTCAGGATAACAGTAAAGCACGCGAATCCAGTAAATGCCGTCAATGCGGCACAGTTTTCTGAGCAAAGTATGCAGCGACTTTTCTCCGTAGAGATCCTTTCCGTAGATCGTCGTCTCCTGCGCCACGAGAATCAGCTCACGCACACCCTGTTCGGCCAGCTCCCTGGCCTCGGCTACCAGCTCCTCCATCGGGACGCTTCTGTACGCTCCGCGGATCTTTGGGATAACACAGTAAGTGCAGTGCTTGTCACAGCCTTCCGCGATCTTTAAATATTCGTAGGAACCGCCCGTCGTGATCACGCGCCTGCCGCGAAGAACGGGAAGTCCGGTCAGAGGCTTATATTCCTCATACGGCTTCCCGGATAGCGCCTGGCGGACTGCTTCCTCGATGCTGTCCATCGAATTAGTTCCCAGTACGGCGTCGACCTCCGGAATTTCCTGACGGATCTCCTCGCGATAGCGCTCGGCAAGGCAGCCGGTCACGAGAAGAACCTTCAGCGTGCCCTCTTTTTTGAGTTCCGCCATCTCGAGGATGTTCTGGACAGACTCCTCCTTGGCATCGTGAATAAAGCAGCATGTGTTAATGACAACAACCTCTGCCTCCCTCTCATCGTCCGTAATCTCATATCCTGCAGCGCTTAAAGCACCGAGCATCTTCTCGGTATCCACCAGGTTCTTGTCGCAGCCCAGGGAGATAAAAAGCAGCTTCATTCCGTAACTTCCTCTGCTGCTGCGTTCTCTGCAGCCGGTGCCTCAGCGACAGCTTCCTCCTCCGGCAGCTCAGCGTTCGGCGGAAGGATGTGTACCTTTCCCTCATAAACTTCCTGTACTGCGATAGAGAGCGGCTTCTTGCCGCGGGACTTCTTCACCAGAGGCTGGCTTCCTGCGATAATCTGGCGAGCGCGCTTGCTCGTAGCAAGTACGAGGGAATAGCGGCTGTTGACAATGGGAGTATCGTCCTCCTCATTTGCTCCGTTGATGACCTCCATTAATTCAGTGTAAGACGGGTGTATCATAGTATTATTCTCCTTTCATCATTTCATTCAGCTCATCTGCCATCTGCGCGGCAAACTCGCGGTTAAACTTTGTTCTGTAATGCTGATCCCGGATGACGCTGTGCATAAGCTGTACACATTCCTGCAGGTCATCGTTTATCAACAGATAATCGTAGGACTCCATGCCCTTTGCCTCCTCACAGGCGCGCGCCATGCGGGAATTGATGACCTCCATTGTCTCAGTTTTGCGTCCAATCAGGCGGTTTTTAAGCTCTGCGGCGCTCGGCGGTGCCACAAATAAGAGCAGAGTGTCGGGAAGCTGCTGCTTTACCTTGAGCGCTCCCTGAATCTCGATCTCAAGGATCACGTCCTTTCCTGCCGCAAGCTGCTCCTCCACGTAGGACTTCGGTGTCCCGTAGTAGTTATCCACATACTGCGCATACTCAATCAGCGCGTGATCTGCGATGAGCTGCTCAAACTCCTCGCGCGTCTTGAAAAAGTACTCCCTTCCGTCCTGCTCCCCCTCCCGCGGACTGCGGGTCGTCGCTGATATAGACAGCGCGTACTGTCTGGGATACTGCCGCAGAAGTTCCTTCATGAGTGTTCCTTTGCCGGCACCGGAAAATCCGGAGACAACGACTAATATACCTCTATGATTCATCCATATCTCCTTTTTCTTCTGATGATATTGTCTTTGCGTGAAAACGCCGGCTGATCGTATCAGCCTGAAGTGCAGACAGTATCAGGCGGTCGTCTGTTGTAAACAGCACCGCCTTTGTCCTGCGCCCCTGTGTCGCGTCGATCGCGCTGCCCCGCTCCTTCGCCTGCTGCACCATACGCTTGATGGGTGCAGAGTCAGGATTGATCACCGCGACAATCTTATCAGCGTTGACAAGGTTGCCAAAGCCGATATTTACAAGCTTTGCCATATGTTCTCCTCTACTCGATATTCTGGATCTGCTCACGGATCTTTTCAATCTCCGTCTTGAGGCTGATCGCGGTGTCTGACGTCTCGAGATCGTTGGCCTTTGAGAGAATAGTATTCGCCTCGCGGTTCATTTCCTGGGCGATAAAGTCAAGGCGTCTGCCGATGCTGCCCTCTTTTCCCAACTCGCGGCGCATACTCTCGATGTGGCTCTTTAAGCGCACGGTTTCCTCATCCGTGCAGATTTTGTCTGCAAATAAAATTACCTCCGCAGCGATACGGCTCTCCTCGATCTGTGTATCGGAAAGCAGTTCCTGCATCTTCGCCTCCAAACGCTGCCGGTATTCGGCGAGAATCTGCGGCGAACGCGCCTCGATGCGCTCTACCATCGCACTCATGCGGTCAAGCTTGTCACTGATGTCCGCAAAAAGCGTCTGACCTTCCGCTGTGCGCGCGGCGCTGAGCTGTTCTGCCGCCTGACGGAGAGCCCGCTCCATTACAGACCACAGCTCCTCCTCATCGGGTGTTCCCTCACTCAGTGTCAGCACCTCCGGACATCTTGCCAGAAAGGAAACGCGCACATCATTCTCAAGCCCGAACTCCTCTTCCATCTCGCGGAAGTATTCCATATAGCGCTTCGCCGCTTCCTTATTATAGGCGATCTCCACGCTGCCTGCAGTATAATCCTCGCAGGAAATGAATACGTCTACCTTGCCGCGCTCCATATACTTCTTCAAAAGTGCGCGGATCGCTGCCTCAAAGCAGCCGAGTTTCTTTGGCAGCTTAATGCTGAAGTCCAGGTATCTGTGGTTGACGGACTTGATCTCCGCCGTCACCCTCCGGTCAGAATCCTGAATCTCCGCCCTGCCGAAGCCAGTCATACTTTTCATCATTTTGTTCACTCTCAGTTTATTTAGTCAGTCCTTACAGGGACGTATCCCCATAAGCATATGATTCATTATAATTCATCTTAAAACCCTAGTCAAATCCTTTTTTTCTGATATAATAATGTAGGGGGGCAAAAGACATTTTGTCCCGGCCTCATATAATGGTTATGAACAAAATTCTATTAAGGAGATTACTATTATGGCATTTGACGGAATTACAATCGCAGGAATTACCGCAGAGCTCGACAGCGCGCTCTCCGGCGGGCGGATTAATAAAATCGCGCAGCCGGAAGCGGACGAGCTTCTAATCACTATAAAAAATAACAAGTCACAATACCGGCTGCTGCTCTCTGCAAGCGCATCCCTGCCTCTCATTTATCTGACTTCTGAAAACAAACCAAGCCCTTTAACCGCCCCGAACTTCTGTATGCTGCTCCGCAAGCATATCGGCAGCGGCAGAATTCTCTCCGTGCGCCAGCCGGGGCTTGAGCGCGTAGTTGAATTTGAGATTGAACACTTAAATGAACTCGGCGATGTCTGCCGCAAAAGGCTGATCGTAGAGATTATGGGCAAGCACAGCAATATCATATTCTGCACTCCGGAGGGTACGATTCTCGACAGCATCAAGCATGTTTCGGCTCATATGAGTTCTGTGCGCGAGGTTCTCCCAGGCCGCCAATATTTCATTCCGCAGACGCAGGATAAACTCGACCCGCTTACTGTCACTCAAGAGGAATTTGAGCAGTGCCTGCAGAAACCTCTGCCGCTTGCAAAGGCACTCTACACCTCTTTAACCGGATTCAGTCCCGTGATGGCGGAGGAACTGTGCTTTCGTGCATCACTTGACGGCGGTGAGTCCACAGCATCACTCGACGGACCTTCAAAGCTGCATCTGTACCGGATGTTCACTCTTCTGATGGACGACGTTCGGGAGAAGAATTTCCATCCGAATATCGTCTATGACGGAGCAGTTCCCCGGGAATTTGCCGTCGTGCCGCTGCTGCGCTGGGCTGAGCAGAGAAGCGTCTCCTTTGAGAGCGTCTCCCGCCTTCTCGAGCAGTATTATGCAGAAAAGAATAAGGTAACGCGCATCCGCCAGAAGTCCGCGGAGCTGCGCCGCGTTGTACAGACAGCTCTGGAGCGCAATGTCAAAAAGCTCGCGCTGCAGACTAAGCAGATGAAGGATACGGAAAAGAAGGAAAAGTACCGCATCTACGGAGAGCTGTTAAATACATACGGCTACCAGTGTGAGCCGGAGGCAAAATCGATGGAGGCACTCAATTATTACACGAATGAAATGATCACCATTCCGCTCGATCCGATGCTTACAGCGAATGAGAATGCAAAGAAGTATTTCGACCGCTATGGCAAGCTCAAGCGTACCGCCTCTGCGCTCTCCGATCTGATGCAGGAAACGCAGAGCGATATTGAGCATCTGGAATCCATCAGCACTGCACTTGACCTGGCACAGGGTGAGGATGATCTGGCACAGATCCGCGAGGAGCTGGCTGAGTACGGCTATATTAAGCGCCGATTCCTGAAGGGGGGCAAAAAGCCGAAGATTTCCTCTCATCCGCTGCATTATGTCTCAAGTGACGGATTTGATATCTATGTCGGAAAGAACAATTTCCAGAATGAGGAGATCTCCTTCAAGCTCGCCTCCGGAAATGACTGGTGGTTCCATGCAAAAGGGCAGCCCGGCTCCCACGTCATAGTAAAGTCCGGCGGACAGGAGCTGCCCGACCGCACATTTGAGGAGGCTGGACGCCTTGCGGGATACTACTCGAAGGGTAGACAGGCTCCCAAGGTGGAGATCGACTATACGCAGAAGAAGAATCTGAGAAAGCCCACCGGCGGCAAACCGGGATTTGTGGTATATTATACGAATTATTCGCTCCTGATTGAGCCGGATATTTCAAATATTAAACAAATCTCATGAGAATCTTTACCAAATTTTAAAAAATATAGGTTATACTAAAAGGGTCAAGAACGGAAAGCTTAAAAAGGAGACTGACATGAAAGCAAAAAACGAAGTGCAAAATATGGGGCGGATGCCCACAGCAAAGTATGACCCGGATCCGAATGTCGGGCTGACAGAGAAGCAGGTGCAGGAACACACACTCCAAGGATGGGTAAATCTCCCCGTGGATCCTCCTTCCAAAACCGTGGAGGAAATCATACGGAGTAATGTCTTTACATACTTCAATCTGATCTTCCTTGTACTCGCCATCCTGCTGATCGTCGTGGGATCGTTTCGGAATCTCACATTTCTCCCGGTCATCATCGCGAATACGCTTGTCGGCATCGTCCAGGAGATCCGCTCCAAACGGGTGCTGGACAAACTATCCGTGCTCAATGAGCCAAAGGCAGCGGTAATCCGCGATGGGCATGAGGAGATTGTACCCGCGGATACACTTGTGATCGAGGACATTGTCCGTTTTTCCGCAGGCAATCAGATCTGCGCCGACGCCACAGTGATGCTGGGCGAGGTACAGGTAAATGAGGCTCTGATCACCGGCGAATCCGACGAGATCACAAAGCGTCCGGGTGACACGCTCCTCTCAGGAAGCTTTATCGTCTCCGGAGAGTGCCGCGCGCGGCTTGACAAAGTCGGCGAGGACTCGTATATCTCCAAGCTGACCGTGGAGGCAAAGGCCGCAAAGGAAGGCGAGCAGTCAGAGATGATCCGCTCATTAAATAAGCTTGTCAAGATCGTGGGAATCCTGATTATACCAATTGGAGCGCTGCTCTTCGGCCAGCAGTTCTTCTTTGAGAAAATTGGTTTCCGCACGAGCGTAACCTCGATGGTGGCGGCTGTCATCGGTATGATTCCCGAAGGATTGTATCTTCTGGCGACTGTGGCGCTTGTCGTCAGTGTTATGCGTCTCGCAAAGCAGAAAGTATTGGCACACGATATGAAATGTATTGAAACGCTTGCCCGTGTCAATGTACTCTGCGTGGACAAGACGGGAACAATCACAGAAAACACCATGAAAGTCGACCGCGTTGTGGAAGCAGCGCCGTATTATAAGTCGGATGGCGGCATAGAGAAGAAGCTGCCTCTGGAAACACTGATTGCCGACTTCGCGGCAGGTATGTCGAGAGATAACATAACGATGGCGGTACTTCAGGACTATTTTCAGAGCGGCGGAAGCCGAAAGCCGGTGTCTATCACCTCCTTTTCATCCGCTTATAAGTACAGCAGCGCTACGTTTGAGGACGGCGTGTATATCCTCGGAGCCCCGGAGTTTGTTCTTCGGGAGGATTATGAGGAGTATAAAGAGGAAATCGAGGGATATGGGGAACAGGGCTACCGTGTACTTGTCTTCGGCATATATAACGGCGAGGCGACCGGAAAGGCTCTGACAGAGAAAGTGATCCCCTATGGTTATATCCTTCTCTCCAACCCGATTCGTAAGGAGGCAAAGGAGACATTTACGTACTTTGCAGAGCAGGGAGTGGAGATTAAAGTAATTTCAGGCGATAATCCCGTTACGGTATCCCGCGTTGCAGCGGAGGCAGGCATCCGGAATACAGACCGTTATATAGACGCCAGCACACTGTCCTCACCGGAAGCGATCGAAGATGCGGTTATGAGGTATACCGTATTCGGGCGCGTCACTCCGGCGCAGAAGAGACAGTTTGTGCAGGCGCTGAAGAAGCATGGCAAGACTGTCGCAATGACCGGTGATGGAGTAAATGATATTCTGGCGCTTAAAGATGCAGACTGCAGCATTGCAATGGCTTCGGGAAGCGACGCGGCGGCGCAGGCGGCACAGCTTGTACTTCTGGATTCCAACTTTGCGTGTATGCCGTCCGTCGTCATGGAAGGACGGCGTGTCGTGAACAATATTCAGCGCAGCGCGAGCCTTTTTCTCGTAAAGAATATTTTCTCGTTCCTGATGTCCATTTTCTCAGTGATCTTCATGATTACTTATCCGCTGGAGCCATCGCAGATTTCTCTGATCAGCATGTTCACGATTGGTTTCCCCGCGTTCTTCCTGGCTCTGGAGCCGAATAAGAACATCATTGAAGGTCATTTCCTGACAAACGTGCTCCTGAAGGCGCTGCCGGCAGGGCTGACAGATTTCTTTGTCGTGGGCGCGCTTGTGGTGTTTGCTGAAGTATTTGAGGTAAATTCCAATGATATCTCCACAGCGGCGACGATTCTGCTGGCGATTGTGGGATTTATGATTCTATTCCGCATCAGCCGTCCGATGGACAAGATCCGCTGGGGTATTTTCGGGGCTTCCATCATCGGGCTGCTCTTCTCTTCCACTGCTCTTCGAGAGCTGTTCGCTATCACCGGCATGTCATTGAAATGTATTATGCTCTTCGGTGTATTTGCCATCGTGACCGAGCCTATGATGCGTTATCTGACACTGCTCTTTGAGTGGATTCAAAAGCAGGTGGCGAAGAAGCGCTCTGCAAAATAATATAACAGGAGTTGATTTATGCTTTTATTTGTACTGATACCGCTGTATCTCTTGATGAATTTCTACATTGTCTGGAGGACGCTGCGCTGGCTGCGCAGCTGCCATTCATTCTTTGGAAAGAAGTGGTTTATCACTGCATTCGTGATCGTATACGTGCTGCTTGCGACGTCGCTTGTGACTGCACTTGTAATTCCGTCCGGCGCGGTTCAAAGAAGCGTCAAGGTGACGAGCAATTACTGGCTGGGGACGCTTTTATACATTCTTCTCTTTATGCTTCTCGCGGATCTGATCCGGCTGATCCTTCTGCCTTTTCGCAGAAAGCTTCCGGAAACATTCTTTTCCCGCCGGATGCACGCTGCGGCAGGCGGGGCGGTATTTTGTCTCGTACTGCTGTTCAGCGCTTACGGTATCTTCCATGCGCATGACACAAAGGTGACATCTTACAATGTAAATATAGAGAAATCCGGCGGCAGACTGGATTCCTTGAAGATCGCTCTGATTGCAGACACGCATCTGGGATACAGCGTGGGCGTTCCGGAGCTTCAGAAGGCAGCGGATCTGATCCATGAGATACAGCCTGATGTAATTGCACTGGCAGGGGATATTTTCGACAATGACTATGACGCGATGGATGATCCTGAAAAGCTGATTGAGATTTTCCGCAGCATGGAATCGAAGTATGGAATTTATGCCTGCTACGGAAATCATGATATTCCGGAAAAGCTCCTCGCCGGGTTCAGGCTTGACAACAAAAAGGGCAAGGTGGCGGACACGCGGATGGATGATTTTCTGGAAGCAGCAGGTATTCACCTGTTAAGCGATGATGCCGTGCTCGTTGATGACGCCTTTTATATCGCGGGTCGAATCGACTATTCCCATGGCGGCGCTTCCAGGCGCCTCTCCCCGGAGAAGCTGCTCAAGAATCTTGATCATGAGAAGCCCATTATCGTAATCGATCACCAGCCCAAAGAGCTTGATGAGCTCGCGGAAGCCGGCGCTGATCTCGATTTATGCGGACATACCCATGACGGACAGATTTTTCCCGGAAATCTCGCAACCAGGATCGCATGGGAGAATTCATGCGGTCTGCTGAAAAAGGGAAACATGTACAATATCGTAACCTCTGGCGTGGGACTTTGGGGTCCGAATATGCGTGTAGGAACCGACAGTGAGGTTGTGGAAATTACTGTGAATTTTAAAGGATGATAATTTTCGGGGCTGCTGCGGCAGCCCCTTTACGTTACTCAAAAGTATCCCCATCCTCTAATTTCTCTGTCTCCATCACCGTTGACGCTTCTTTATCAAAAATCAGCTGACTGCCATGGATATTGAAAATGTATTTGTATTTTCCATTGGAGTCCTCTGCATAGAGGATCAGTTGGTCATTTTTTATCTCAAAAGGAATTTCAGTTCCATATAATCCGGTTTTTTTATCAGAAAGAGCTAAGTTAGATGCCAAATTTCGCATCAAGACTGCCAGGTTATCAGGGGTCAGCTCCAGCAGATCAGCCATACCTTCCGGCTTCATATACAATCTTTTCAAAAAGACCGTTTTTTCCTCTCCGCCCGGATTCTCATATTCATGGCATCCCAAGTAGCCACGGGAAGATTTGTCCTTTACCTCCTCGGAAAATTCTTTTCTCTCCCTGCTGCTCAGCATATCCATATTAGCAAAATAGATAATCAGATTTTCTATGTCTGTCTGGCGCTCCGAAGAGTCGTCTATTCCAATTTCCTTAAATTCCTCCACCAGTGTCCTTCCCGCTCCGGGACGTTCGAGAAATTCCTTCATTCCATTGAATTTCTCTGCAAATTCTTCAATATTCCCCATGAATCCGCCGTACGGATAATCCATAATCGTCTCCAGCAGCATCCGGTCTGTGAGCCTCTCCATCTCCGCCTGAGGAATCTGAAGAAGCTCATACCGCTCGCTGTCAGAAAAATCACTCAGCGTGTAAGCGTCTCCGACAGGAAATACATACGGCGTGAGGATCTCAAAACTTCCATCCTCATTCTGCCTCGTATCCGCGGTATAATCCTTGGAAAACGTGATTCCATTCACAAAAATGTTCCATACTCCTCTTTTCCCCCAAAAGGCTCGTAGTCCCAGAAAAATTTTTCTTCATCTATGACTGCGAGTTCCGGTATGTCCGCATACTCCAGACGCTTATTCTGTACAATATTCCCTGGAACATCCATTTTATAAAATATTACTTCGTGCTCCGGCTTTGCATTCGCCTCGTGCTCCCGGGTACATCCGGTAAGCAGATTTCCTGCGGTAAATACAAGCACTGTGCACAATGCCAGAATAAAACCTCTTTTATATGTCTCCCCATTCATCACGGTTCTCAGCCTCCTCTCCAACTCCAGACTCCCGTCATTTAATCCTGAGGAAAGAAATGATTTTCTGCCCTGCATATTCACCGCCGTTTTTAGGATTACACGGCTGTACTGCAGCTTCTCGTCCCGGTTTTTCCCTGCGGATACGGCAGCATCACAGAGCGTCTCCATGTCCCGTTCCGCTTCACGGCGCATAACAAGCAGCAGAGGATTGAACCAGTAAACCGTGGAAACAGTGTTTAAAAGCAGCTTATACCACAGATCTTTTCTCCTGTAATGACACAGCTCATGCTCCAGAACCAATCGTATCTCATTGGGCGTATAGCTGTTCTCCGGCAGATAGATGCATGGGTGAACTATACCTGCCAGAAACGGTCCGGAAATCTGTCCATTTACCGCAAGTCTGGGAAATTTTTTCATTGAAAGCGCTGTACATATTTCCCGATATATATCGCACAGTTCCTCATCTGGGTCAGCGCTGCTGTTTTTCAGCAGCCGAAGTGCGGCTCTGCCCGGAAAAATCTTAAAAGCAGCCAAAGCAGACGCTGCTACCAGCCAGATCCCCAGAAACCATTCTTCTGGAGACGGGCGCTCCGCCTTTTTTGCAGTTTTCAGCGGCGCCTCCGCCCTTGTCCGGCCAGCCGCGGGCATTATCTGATTCCCGCTGTCTGAATTTTGAACCTGTACTTCAGGCATTGCCTCATACTGCCCGTACTCCGATACCGCTGTTTCCGCGGCTGATCCGCTCTGCTCTTCCGGCACAGGAAGCTGCAGATTCCAGACACTTGTAGCTCCGCTCACATTGACCGGAAACAGCAGCGCCAGTGAAAGCGCCAGCCACAGCGTATATTTCCAACCCGGAAGATACCTCTGCGCCGCTGCCCTGCCCGCCAGAATTGCTGACGGAATGAAGCAGGCAGCTAAAAAGTTCAGTTTCAAAACATAGAGCACAAACTCTGCCACTCACAATCCTCCTTTCTGAAAATATTGCAGCAGTTCATCCCTGCTGACCTGTTACAAGCATCTACTACATTTATCATACTTATATACTACACATGTAGCTGATAAAAGTCAATAGCAAAACACCGGGTTCTGATTTCTGCATCCAAAGCAGATGTCGTTATTGTCTTACATAGCCGGCATATATACTGAAAATGGACTGTTAAGGATTCTTGCGGTCTGCATTCACCATGCAGATATAGACGGATTGAAATGCATTACATCCTTGTCGGGGAGATCGGCCTGCCTGAAGCCAAAATTTTCTGCAGCGCATAAATTGATTTATCCATATTTACCGCATACGCGGCTGCACAGGCAATAAAGAAGTATGGCAGTTTCTCAAATCCGAAAACCTCCGCACCGATCATGACAGGAGCAAGGAAAGTGTTGGTTGCGCCGCTGAAGACGGCTGTATAGCCGAGCGCTGCTCCAAACGATGCACTCATTCCAAAGAGCGGCGCGAGGACTGCTCCGAGGCTGGCACCGATGGAGAACAGCGGCGTGACTTCCCCACCCTGGAAGCCTGCTGAAAGCGTCACAATGGTGAAAATAAATTTGGCAACCCAGTCATACACGTATATCTTTCCGCCGGAAAGACCAGCCGTAATCAAATTGGTTCCAAGTCCGGCATATCTTCCCCTGTGAAGAAGCAGCAATGCGATGCTCAGGATAACTCCTGTAAAAACAATTCGCACAACCGGCTGCCCCAGTACATCGGCAAGCTTTCCCTTCATCGTCTTAAGTCCCCAGGCGAATGCTCCGCCAACAATTCCGAATATAATCCCAAGTGCCAACAGCCGTACCATAACGGACAGGTTCAGATTTAAATCCGCCGTAATTGCCGCTTCAAATTTCTCCAGCCCCAGAAAGCGCGACGTCGTGCTCGCTGTATAAGCCGCCACTGCTGCTGGCAGCAGCGCCTGATACTCAAGTGCACCGGCAGTCAGCACCTCCATTGCGAAAAATACCGCCGCCATGGGCGTACCGAACAGGCCTGCAAATCCTGCTGCCATACCGGTCACGAGAAAAACGTGCCCGCTGTTTTTAATTGGAAGCTTCCTTCCTGCCCAATTTGAAAATGCGGCTCCGATCTGCACCGCAACTCCCTCGCGGCCGGCACTTCCGCCAAAGAGGTGTGTCAGCCAGGTACTGACGGCGATAAACGGTATCAGCCGCAGCGGGATAGATTCCGCTCTGCCGTGTCCGACCTCAAAGATCAGATTCATTCCCTTACTGCTTCTACCCCCAAATTTCTGATATGCAAATGCAATCACTGCTCCTGCTGCAGCCAAAAACGGAATCATCTGCAGCGCATGTCCATCCCGAAACGCGGTAATTGCCAGCAGAACTCTGCCAAATACGGCGTCCATCACCCCTACTGCCAACCCGACAGGAATCGCTGCCGCACCAAGAATCAGCTGCACACCGTATGTACGAAATACTCTTAATATATGTTCCTTCACTCTTTCTTCTCCCTCATATTAGTATAAGTTTTAATGACGAATATCCTTCACCATGATCATCTCCATTGCCTGCTCGTATCCCGGTATATCCAGAATGAATCCTCCGCTGTCCTTGTATCCCAGCTTCCTGTAGAAATGCTGTGCCTGCTCATCGACCTGAGTGGAAGTCATTACCATCCCGAAGCCACGCACTCTCATGTCGGATTCCCAGTGTTCCATCATTTTTCTGCCGCAGCCTTTTCTCCTGCGTCCATCTCTGATGTACAGCATGGTACAGAACGGCGTATTGTCCCAGAAAAGATTGTAACGCAGGATTCCTACTGGCGTTTCACCGTCCAGAAGAATATATCCCTGCCTTCTTCTGACCTTCTCTTCAAATTCGCTCTCCGGCAGATGCTTGTCCAGGGTATACCAGAACTTCCTGTCTCCTGTCTCAACGTATCGGATTTTCACAAAATCGCCTCCCATAAACGCCAAAGAAGAGCCGCGCAATGCAGCCCTTCCCTGTTTTCGCTTGTCTCTTATCAGCAGATCTCCAAAACTTTGTAATCCTGATCTTCCACTGCTTTCTTAAGCACATCGTCTGCAACCTCAGCGTTTAATGTCAGCTCAGCCGTCCCTGCCTCGTGGCTTACAACTGCCTCGTCTACCTGGGGCAGTGCCTCCAGAGCCTTCTTTACACGAGCCTCACAGTGTCCGCACATCATTCCTTCAATTTTCATGGTTTTCTTCATTTCCGTTACCTCCTGTTTTTTATGTCTTTTTATTTTTTTATCCCTGCTCGCGTCGTACATCTTAAACAGATTCAGACGCAGGGCATTGGTCACTACGCAGAAGCTGGAGAGACTCATCGCTGCAGCTCCGAACATCGGGTTTAGCTTCCATCCGAGAAGCGGAATCCACACACCGGCGGCAAGCGGAATGCCAATCGCGTTGTAGAAGAACGCCCAGAACAGATTCTCATGAATGTTCCGCAGCGTCGCACGACTCATGCGGATTGCCGCCGGGACGTCGCTTAAACGGCTCTTCATCAGAACCACGTCCGCAGCATCAATCGCGATATCCGTGCCCGCACCGATCGCGATACCGATATCGGCTCTCGTAAGTGCCGGAGCGTCATTGATTCCGTCTCCGACCATCGCCACTTTACCCTTCTTCTTTAATGAACGGATCACACTCTCCTTGCCATCCGGCAGAACTCCCGCAATCACCTCGTCCACACCCGCCTGCTTACCGATCGCATTTGCGGTGCGCTCGTTATCTCCTGTGAGCATCACGACGCGAATGCCCATGTTCTGCAGTTCCTTCACCGCCTGCGGGCTGTCCTCCTTGATGACGTCCGCCACGGCAATAATTCCCAGAAGCTTTCCGTTTCTGCTGAAAAACAGCGGCGTCCTGCCGTCATTGGCAAGCTTCTGCGCTCTTTCCTCCATTTCAGGGGATACAGCAGTATTTTTGCTGATAAACTTCAGATTTCCGCCATTTAATATATCATCCCCAATTTTTCCGGTAAGCCCGTTGCCCGGTACAGCGGAGAAATCGGATACCTCAATTGCCTGTCCGATGCCGCTTTCTTCTGCCCGCACCAGCACTGCCTTCGCCAGCGGATGCTCGCTCTTTTTCTCCAGCGCGCAGGCAAGCTCAAGAAGCTCCTGCTCGCTCACTCCGGGCGCAGGTATCATATCCGTCACCCGCGGCTCGCCGCTTGTGATTGTACCAGTCTTGTCAAGTGCAACGATCTCGGTCTTCCCCGTCTCCTCAAGGGATACCGCTGTCTTAAACATAATTCCGTGCTTTGCTCCCATGCCGTTTCCTACCATAATAGCCACCGGAGTCGCAAGTCCCAGCGCGCACGGACAGCTGATAACAAGTACCGAGATGCCGCGAGCCAGAGCAAAGCCTATACTCTGTCCCGCTATCAGCCAGGCTGCAATCGTTACAACTGCAATTGCTATAACAGCGGGTACAAACACTCCGGACACCCGGTCCGCCACCTTCGCAATCGGTGCTTTCGTCGCCGCCGCATCACTGACCATCTGGATGATCTGTGAAAGCGTCGTATCCTCACCGACCCTCGTCGCCTCGCATCTGATAAATCCGGAGTGATTCAGCGTCGCTGCCGACACCGGATCTCCTGCCTTCTTATCCACCGGGATACTCTCACCGGTCAGAGCCGATTCATTGACTGCGCTGCTTCCCTCCACCACAATACCATCCACGGGTATATTCTCTCCGGGACGCACAACGAAAATATCCCCGATGCGCACCTGGTCAATCGAAACCTCTGTCTCTGTGCCGTTTCTCACTACAGTAGCTACTTTCGGAGCAAGCTTCATCAGGCTCTTCAGCGCATCCGTCGTGCGGCCCTTGGAACGTGCTTCCAGCAGCTTACCAACTGTAATCAGCGTCAGAATCATCGCTGCGGACTCAAAGTAAAACTCATGCATATACGACATCACGGCATCCATATCTCCACGCATCTGAGCATCCGTCATTGCAAAGAGCGCGTACGTACTGTACACATACGACGCGCCCGCTCCGAGAGCCACCAGCGTGTCCATATTGGGAGCGCGGTGCAAAAGGCTCTTAAATCCGCTGATAAAAAACTTCTGATTAATGATCATTACAATCGTTGTGAGCAGCAGCTGGACAAGCCCGACCGCCACATGGTTTTCTGCGAGAACCAAAGGCAGCCACCAGCCCCACATCATATGGCCCATGGAAACGTACATCAGCGGAATTAAGAAACACAGTGAAGCGATGAGTCTTCGCTTCATTTTGGGCGTCTCCTTATCTTTGAGCATCTCTTCCTGCTCAGCTATAGATACCGACGCCTTTCCCCTATCTGCTGCACCCTTTTCCGAAGCTCCGTAGCCCGCCTCTTCGACAGCCGCAATAATATCCGCCGCGCTCGCCGTACCCTCCACACCCATGGAGTTTGTCAGCAGACTCACTGAGCAGGACGTCACACCAGGCACCTTCGAAACTGCCTTCTCCACGCGGGCACTGCACGCCGCGCAGCTCATTCCCGTAACAGAATACTGTTCCATTTTATTTCCTCCCTGTCTTATCGCATCAGCTTCTGCAGCGTAACCACCAGCTCGTCGATTGTCTCCTCCTTACCGTCGCGGATGTCCTCTGCCACGCATGTTCGGATATGGTTCGCGAGAAGCACTTTATTAAAACTGTTCAGAGCGGCATTGACCGCAGACACCTGTATCAAAATATCTGTGCAGTAGCTGTCATTCTCAACCATCCTGCGGATCCCGCGCACCTGCCCCTCAATCCGGTTCAGACGGTTGATGAGGTCGCGGTACTCCTTTTCGGAGCGCTCCTTCGTCTTGTGACAGCATTCCTTCTTAACTTCTGTCTCATGTTCGCTCATCAGCAGCACCTCACTTTCTGAGGTCATTATATACCCATATGGGGTATTTTGCAAGGGGAAATTTTAAAAAAAGACAGACGCTAAAATAAGCGCCTGCCTCTCTTGCCGCGTACCTGCTCAGTACGGGCACATCACTATAATCTTCTGCGGCGTCGTAACCGGAGGAATGCTCCTGGTCGTTGACGTATAATATACTAATAACTCTGCATTTCCCGGACTGCACGCGTACCGCTGTCCGTTTGCCGTCACCACGGATGTCATCGGACCGATGTTCAGCTTCAACGACTGATCTTCCGCCAGCAGATTTTCATCAAAAAACTTAAGATCCGCCTCCTGATTTCTGCGCACCGCGGTGATCAGCTCCGCCCGATACTGCGGCGGAAAAATCAGCGGAACCGGGAGACCTGCGTCGTAAAATGCTGCAATTCTCATGCCGACCCGAAGCCTTATATCGTCAATCACACGCGTCTCGCCGGAGAGTACAATATTAGCAACGCCTGTTCCGGTCACAACGGAGATGATCTGCGTGCAGCAGGATTCTCCTCTTGTGATGCTCTGTATCACACCGGTCACTTTGCCATATTCTTCTGCCATAAACTGCATACCTGCCTGATATCATACTGTTGCCTTATCGTATGCAGATGATCCTGAAATGGTGCTTAATCCACCAGCTTATCCAGCTCCTTGACATATTCTGTCTGACTGGAATTCTTATGCTGAGCCTTGGAAGCGTACAGATTGACTGCGGCCTGGGACTTCTTGATCGACTGCATCGTTCCGGCTCCCGCGACGCAGCCGCCCGGACAGCCCATTCCCTCAAGCAGATAGCCGTTGTATTTTCCTGCTTTCGCCATAGTCATCATCTTGCGGCATTCCCGCAGTCCCTGTGCATTGGCAATCTTGATCTCGCGGTCCGGATAGTTCTCGTGAATTACGTCAAGCACGGACTTAGCGACGCCGCCGGCCACAGCAAAATTACGTCCGTCCGTGGAAGCATCGCTGACACCGGTAGGATCCTCCTCAATAGATTCAATATCTACATGACGAGCGTCAAAAATTCCTGCCATCTCCTCAAAAGTCAGAACGAAGTCCACCTCGCTGCGCACATCCTTTCTCATAGCTTCAAGCTTCTTCGCTGCGCACGGTCCCACAAATACGACCTTTGCGTTCGGATTGCGGTGCTTAATCAGGCGGGCGGTCAGTGTCATCGGCGTCAGCGCCATGGAGATACACTCCGCGTATTCCGGGAACAGCTTCTTCGCCATGGAAGACCAGGCCGGACAGCAGGACGTTCCCATAAACGGGATCTTATCAGGCACTTCATTCACAAAATCCTCCGCCTCCTGCACAGCACACAGGTCGGCTCCCACTGCAACCTCAAAAATATCGGCAAAGCCCAGCGCTTTCATTGCGGCTCTCAGTCTGCCTGGCGTAACCTTCGGTCCGAACTGTCCCACGAATGCCGGCGCCAGCGCCGCATACACGCGCTCTCCGGACTGGATCGCACGGATCACCTGGAAAATCTGAGACTTATCGGAAATAGCGCCGAACGGGCAGTTTACCAGACACTGTCCGCAGGATACACACTTGTCATAATCAATATCCGCCTTTCCGTTTTCATCCGTGTGAATTGCGTCCATGCCGCACGCTGCCGCGCAGGGACGCTCCTGTACGATAATTGCGTTATATGCGCAGACATCGGCACACTTTCCGCACTTGATACACTTCTCCGGATCAATATGAGATCTTCCATTCGTCCGGTCGAGCGTAATTGCTCCCTTTGGGCAGACCTCCACACACGGATGTGCCAGACATCCCTGGCATCCGTCTGTTACATATACACGCTTCTCATGACATGCATTGCACGCGAATTTGATCACATTAATAAGCGGCGGGGTATAATATGTTTCCGGCTTATCTGCCAGCTCAATGCGGTCTGACAAAGGGGCGTGCTCCGATGCGCTGCGGCAGGGAAGCCCCATCGCAAGGCGAAGCCGCTCGCCTACGATCGCCCGTTCAAGAAAGACGTCATTTCTGAAGCTTCCCACCTCTCCGGGAATGATTTCATAGGGCAGCTCCTCGATGCGCTTCTCAATATTACATTCGGTATCATACGCCATACGCGCAACTTCTCTGAAAATTCTGTGTCTGATCTCCTGTATTCTTGTCTCTACACCTCTCACGTTTTATCCTCCTGAGTTATTATCTGCACTGCAGCAGTGCAGTTTGAAAATGCTTTCATAATTATTTTACATGATCTCAGAAAAATTTTCAATATTGTATTCCGGGGGGCAATTCTGTCCGCGCATAGCTTCCGCCATGTATTCTGCCCTGACTTTTTCGGGCACCAGACTTCCTCCCGTGGCCCACACGACATGCACCGCGTTGTCCATAAAATTCTCCAGATGGTTCTCATGATCTTATCCAGTCCCGGCAGATATACCGCCACCACATACATCGCCAGCAGCACCGCCACCGTACATGGCGCGCAAACAAAAAAAAGAGCCCCGAAAGGCTCTTTTCAAACTCAAACACTTCATCAGCAGAATTATTTCTTTGTGATATATCCCTTGGCTTTCAATGTCTCCGCGCACAGAACAGCTCCTCCGGCTGCGCCGCGTACAGTGTTGTGGGACAGTCCGATAAACTTATAGTCGTATACCTTATCCTCGCGGAGACGTCCGATAGAGATTCCCATTCCATTCTCGTAATTCACATCAGCGTGAACCTGCGGGCGGTTGTCCTCCTCAAGATACTGGATGAACTGCTTCGGTGCGCTCGGAAGCTCCAGCTCCTGCGGCAGACCCTTGAAATTAACAAGCTTCTCGATGAGCTGCTCCTTTGTAGGATGCTTTCTGAACTTCACAAATACGGCTGCCGTATGACCGTTCAGTACCGGAACGCGCACGCACTGGCAGGTAATCACCGGCTCCTCAGCCTTTACAATTACGCCGTTTTCAATCTTACCGAAGATACGAAGCGGCTCCTGCTCGCTCTTCTCCTCCTCGCCGCCGATATACGGGATGATGTTCTCCACCATCTCGGGCCAGTCCTTGAAAGTCTTGCCTGCTCCTGAGATCGCCTGATATGTAGTAACGACTGCCTCATACGGCTCAAACTCTTTCCAGGCTGCCAGTGCCGGAGCGTAACTCTGAATCGAGCAGTTCGGCTTTACGGCAACGAATCCTCTCGCAGTGCCGAGGCGCTTCTTCTGGAATTCAATGACGTCGAAGTGCTCCGGGTTAATCTCCGGAACTACCATCGGCACGTCCGGTGTCCAGCGGTGCGCACTGTTGTTGGAAACTACAGGGGTCTCAGTCTTTGCGTACGCTTCCTCGATCGCCTTAATCTCGTCCTTGGACATATCAACTGCGGAAAATACAAAATCAACAGTGGACGCCACATGCTCCACATCATTGACATTCATGACAACCAGATTCTTTACAGCCTCCGGCATCGGGGTGTCCATTTTCCAGCGTCCGCCGACTGCTTCCTCATACGTCTTGCCTGCGCTTCTCGGGCTTGCTGCTACGGTAACAACCTCAAACCACGGATGGTTCTCCAGCAGAGAAATAAATCTCTGTCCTACCATACCGGTTGCCCCTAAGATACCTACTCTTAATTTTTCACTCATTTTCATACACTCCTCATTTGCTGCGGCGGGTTCCCTCTGCTTTTGTCTTTCTCCCGCGCACATTTGTTTTTCATGCATACTACTATACTACGACTCGGCATGGAAATGCAACATTTTTTTTTAATTTTCTTCTAAATATTTTCTGTTCAGCGCGATTACCTGCTCCATCGCGTCAGGTCCCGGCGCTCCGATCGTGACACGCTTCTCCACACAGGTCTTCATGCTGATCGCCTCATAGATATCCTCCTGGAATACCGGACTGATTGCCTGGTACTCTTCCAGTGACATATCATCAAGCGCTATATTCTTCTCCAGGCAGTACAGCACCAATCGTCCCACAATGCCGTGGGCGTCGCGGAACGGCACACCGTGATTTACCAGATAATCCGCCGCATCCGTCGCGTTCGTAAACCCGTTCTTAGCACTGTTCTCCATTACATCTTTTCTGAACTTCATCGTCCCAACCATACCTGTAAAGAGTGCCAGGCATCCCTTTGCGGTATCGATCGCGTCAAATGTGAGCTCCTTGTCCTCCTGCATGTCCTTGTTGTATGCAAGCGGAATGCCCTTCATCGTAGTCAGAATCGACATCAGCGCCCCATAGACGCGTCCTGTCTTGCCGCGCACAAGCTCGGCGATATCCGGGTTCTTCTTCTGCGGCATGATACTGCTGCCTGTGCTGTAGGCATCATCAATCTCCACAAAGCGATACTCATTGGAATTCCAGATAATGATTTCCTCGGAAAATCTGCTCAGATGCATCATAATCGTGGAGAGCGCGCTTAAAAGCTCGATCACATAATCACGGTCAGATACAGAGTCCATACTGTTAAGCGTGGGGCCGTCAAATCCGAGAAGCTCTGCCGTATACTCGCGGTCGAGCGGGTACGTCGTGCCTGCCAGCGCGCCGCTTCCGAGCGGACATGTATTCATTCTCCTGTAAATATCCGCAAGGCGTCCCCTGTCACGCTTGAACATCTCGAAATATGCGCCCATGTGGTGCGCCAGAGTAATCGGCTGCGCCTTCTGCAGATGGGTGAATCCCGGCATGAAAGTATGTACGTTCTCTTCCATGATAGAAAGCAGTGTCTTAAGCAGCTTCTTCACCAAATCGTCGAGCTCTGTGATCTCATCTCTCACATACAGCTTCATATCCAGCGCCACCTGATCATTGCGGCTTCTGCCCGTGTGCAGCTTTTTGCCCACATCGCCGATGCGGTCGATAAGATTTGCCTCCACGAAGCTGTGAATATCCTCATATTCGCTTGTGATCTTGAGCTTGCCGCACTCTACATCGAGCTGAATGCTTCCGAGTCCCTCCAGGATCTCGTCGCGCTCCTCCTCAGTGAGAATACCCTGCTTTGCCAGCATCCGCACATGCGCCATGCTGCCCTTAATATCCTGTTTATAAAATTTCTGATCAAAGGAAATAGACGCGTTGAAATTGTAAACCAGCTTGTCGGTTTCTTTCGTAAAGCGTCCGCCCCATAACTGTGCCATCCGTTTATCCTCCTTCTTGCGCGGCTTTTTGCCGCTGCATCTGGTTCAATAGTTTACCATGGAAAAGTTATACTTTCAAGTGTTCTTCCCGCATTTTTCCTTCTGACGGTGGCAGTTCCGCCTGACTGTTCTGCTGTTTCTGCCGTTCCCTCTCCTGTCTGGAAAATACGCAGCCGCAGTAATCCTGCCGGTACAGTCCGTACTCCCGCGACAGCTCAATACTGCGCTTGTAGCCGTTCTTCTTTTTAAAATCAGAGTTGAGGTATGCAACGCCGTATTCTTCGGCAAGCCGTTCCCCAATCTCATTGAGCTTTTGCGCGTTCTTCATCGGGCTGATCGACAGTGTCGTCGTGAAATAATCAGCCCCAATCCGCACTGCCTCCCTGGCTGCTTCCCGCAGGCGCATCTCATAACAGCCAAAACAGCGCTCCCCGCCTTCGGGCAGCGCCTCCATTCCCTTTGCCATATCATAAAACCGCTCCGGATCGTATGTACCCTCCAGAAACCGCACCGGGTAGTGAAGCTTCATCTCCCCGATCAGCCTTTTCTGCTCTGCGGCGCGCTTCTCATACTCCTCCGCCGGAGAAATATTCGGGTTATAATAGTACAGTACAATATAAAAATACTGTGACAGATACTCCATCACATAGCTGCTGCACGGAGCACAGCAGCTATGCAGCAGCAGAACCGGGACTCTCTCCTCCCGGCCCAGTCTCCCGATCAGCGCATCCAGTTCTCTTTGATAATTTCTGTTTGTCATCAAATGTCCTCCCGCCTTCTACTCGTGATCCGGCACTTCTGCATACTCAAATGTGCCGTCAAATATCGGATAACGATGCCTATCCTCCTCTGTGATCACTCTTTTCACTCTGCACGGCACACCCGCCGCTATCACATCCGCCGGAACAGATTTGGTGACAACGCTTCCTGCCGCTATCACTGCATTATCTCCAATCTCTACTCCCGCCAGTATTGTGGCTCCTGCTCCGATCCACACATTATTTCCAATCCTGATGGGCTTTGCCGTCTCCATTCCCGCTCTGCGCTGTTCGGGATCGATCGCGTGCTCCGCTGTGGTGAAGCAGCAGTTCGGTCCGACAAAGACGTCGTCTCCGAAAGTGACGGGGGCTCCGTCCTGTATGATGAGATTGTGATTGGCATAGAAATTATTCCCCACGGAAATATGGTACCCGTAATCGCACCAGAACGGCGGATTCACCGTCACCTCCGGCCCCATGCTGCCCAGCAGAGTGCCAAGCAGCGCTCTCTGCGCTTCCCTGTCATTGGGATGCAGCTGATTATATCTGTAACATTTATCCTTGCATCTGGCTGTCTCCGCTTCCAGTTCCGGTACATTGCACGCCTGAAACAGACAGTTTAACGGTACGTTTACTCTGTACATCCTTTCCTCCAAACCATGCGCCGCAGTGCTCAAACACTCTTGACTCCAATCTTCTCTCCCATGTGTACCCGCGTCTCAAAGCCCTGTCTCGAATTTTTCAGCAGGTCACGGTCCATGCGCACCTTCCCGGGTTCCAGAAGCAGAATCACCGTGGAACCTCCGAACTCAAAATGCCCCTTCTCCTGCCCGCGTTTGACCGCAGCTGCACCGGGATGGTTTACAATCCTGCCCACCAGCAGAGCGCCCACTTCCATCATCAGGATATTTCCAAAATTCTGCGAGCGCAGGATACTGTATTCCCTCGTATTCTCCTTATAGATCGGAGTGATATCATTCGCAATAGGATTGACTGTGTGCAGCACACCTTCAATTCTGCGGATACTGGTGGTAGCGCCGTCATCCACAAAGCAATAGCGGTGATAATCCTTCACCGTCAGCCGGAACACGCACGCATATCCTCCCGCATAATGTTTTGCCAGTTTCCTGCTGCGCAGAAGTGTATCCACCGTGTAGCGAGTGTGCTTGATGTTAAAATGACGGTCCTCCTCGATTGGGTAGACACTGAGCAGGCTGTCACACGGACTGATAAGATGAGACGGCTCCCTATCAACCGCACACGCTTTCGCAGCACGCTTCCTGCAGAAATAGTCATTATAGGATGAAAACGACTGCTTCTCGTACTCGCTCATATCCCTGCGCCCTCTGCGCACATCCCCCGGAATCAGCAGCTTTGACAGCCTGCTGTTCAGAAAAACCCCTGCTATTTTCGACACCTGAGGACAGATCAGAAGCTTCACCAGCATCCTTCCTGCGAAATGACTGTATAGCTGCTGCAGTATCCGATCCTGCCGGTCAGCGGCGCCGATCTGTTCTCCGTTCCTATTTTTATATTTCATATCCTGCACCTTCTTTCTGAAATATCTTCTTATCCATTATGTTGACACGGGATGCGGAAAGTGTCAAGTTACAAATTTCAAAAAATCATAACCGAATCCTGAATATTATACGAGCAGACAGGAGAGACCTGTATCAGCCTCTCCTGTCTGCTAAGCTAACATTTTTCTTCATCCATACATGGGGACAGAATTCATCAAAGCAAACATCTCCAGCCGCGCGGTAGCCCTGCTTTTCATAAAATTCTCTTGCCCGGAGCTGCGCTGAAAGCCATGCCTGCGTGCCCCCATCCGATACAATCTGTTTTTCCGCCTCGCGCAGCAGTTCGGCCCCCATTCCCTGACCGCGGAATTGCCTTCGGATCGCCACCCTTCCGATCACATACGCGGACTTCTCAGTGCAATAGTAATAGCGGCAGACAGCTGCGGATTCCTCTCCGGCGTACAGCACGAGATGAACCGCTCTGTCATCCGTCTCGTCAAACTCCTGCTCAAATCCCTGTTCCCGCATAAATACTTCCTCACGGATCTGAACCGCTTCCGCAGGAATCGCATGATATCTCTTTATATTCCATTCCTTCATCTGTTATCCTCCCTGTCCGAACAAAGCGCCGCAGTCCGCTTCTGCCGCTTCCGGCATCTGTAAAAATTCCGTCTGCAGCAGACCTCCTGCAATCTTTCCTGCTTCCCCGCCCAATGATTCCACCGTATTCTTTGCGTAATGAAGCGGTTTAAAATACGTCATTATCATCAATGGAATTCGCCCGAAAGCTGGGCAAAGACTTTGTCTTCAAGATCACACAAGTCCTTGGACTTACCAACGACGATACTGTCTCTTATGTTGACACGAAATACAGCAGATGTCAAGTTCAGAAAATTATGACCGAATCCAGAAGGCTTCGCGCATAGCTGCTTCGCACCCTGGAGAGATCCCGGCACGCACAGTGTTCCTCGATCACACCCTGGTGCAGAAAATAAATATCTCCGCAGATGCTCGCCACCGCCTGCAGATCGTGGGCAATAAAGAGATACGTCATCGAATATTTCTTCCGAAGTCCGGCAAGCAGCTCCAGAACCTGCTCCTGTACCGTGACGTCCAGGGAACTGATCGCCTCGTCCAGCACAAGGATTTTCGGATTTGCCGCGACCGCGCGGGCGATGCAGACGCGCTGAAGCTGCCCTCCCGAAAGCTCGTGCGGATAGTGCCCCAGCAAATGCTCCGGAAGGTTCACATCCCGCAGCAGGGAACGCGCCTGCTCCGTCAGGTCCGTATTCTCATCCTTCCTGCCGCGTCCGCCGGTTCCGGTCTGTGCCGTCACTGCTTCGAGCAGAATCTGTTCCACTGTGTACCGTGGATTGACCGACGCGGTATAGTCCTGAAACACCACGCTCATCTTTCCGGGATGCTCCTTTCTCCACTTCCGAAGCTCAACTCCCTCGATCAGAATCTCCCCCGCATCCGGTCTCTCAAGGCCCAGCAAAAGACGTGCCAGCGTGCTCTTTCCGCTGCCGCTTCCGCCTACAAGCCCGGTGCATCCGCCCTCCGGGATTGTGAGCGAAACGCCGCGCAGAACCTCCTTTCCGGCTTTTCCGGAAAGCCAGGATCCCCTGTAGGATTTCTTCACATTACGGATCTCAATCATGCGCTCCTCCTTCTGATACCGCGCGCCGGAACTGCCCGCTCATCCTGCGGCGGCTCTCAATCAGATATCTCGTATATTCCTCCTGCGGATGTTCGAATACCTCGCTGGCCTCTCCGCTCTCCACGATGCGCCCGCGGCGCATGACCAGCAGGCGGTCCGCCAGATATTTTACCACTCCGAGATCATGAGAGATGAAGATCACCGCCATTCCGGTTTCCCTGCGCAGACGCCGGATGTTCTCCACGATCGCTCTCTGGTTGATGGAATCGAGCGCAGTCGTGGGTTCGTCCGCGATCAGAATCTCGGGCTTCAGCGCGAGCGCCAGCCCGGTCATGCACCGCTGCAGCATTCCTCCCGAGAGCTGATGCGGGTACTTTTTCAGCACGCGCGCCGGATCTTCTCCCGGGGCGGCAAGCCCGACGCTTCGCACCACGGCAGCGGCAGCCTCCCACGCTTCGCGCCGCTTCATCCCGCGCGCTTCACGGAATGTCTCCGCAAGCTGCGCGCCGATCGTATACAGCGGGTCAAACGCATTCATCGCGTCCTGCATCATCAGGGAAATGTGCTGCGCCCGGATTTCCCGCAGACGCTGCGGCGCCATTTTGATCAGCTCTTCTCCGCCAAAAGCCGCGCTCCCCGTGACCGCAAGCTTTCCCTGCAGAAGTCCCAAAAGCGCGCGGCAGGTCACGGACTTTCCGCTCCCCGACTCGCCGATGATCCCGAGGCATTCATGATTGCTCAGAGAAAAGCTGATATTTTCCGCCAGCGTCTCGCCCTTCTCCTCATCCCGGACCGTCAGTCCCTCAACTTTCAGAAGTTCCATGCATCTTTCCTCCTGCCTTCTCTCTTCTCAGAAACATCGCCGGCCGCTTTCCCGTCTGTCTGGGATCGCACGCCGCCTGCAGTCCGTCCCCCAGGAACTGAAAGGCGGCCACCACCGCCATGATGGCAATACCCGGGGCCGCCATCTGCCACGGATGCGTGATGAGCACCTCCTTCGCCTCATTCAGCATCATGCCCCACTCCGGTGTGGGCGGCTGCGCGCCGAGTCCCAGAAATGAGAGCGCCGAGATGTTCAGAATTACGGAGCCCGTGTCCAGCGTCGCCAGCACCGCCAGTTCTCCGGCAATACCCGGGAGCAGATGCTTCTGTATAATATAGCCCTTTGAGCAGCCGCAGACCCGGGCAAACCGGATATAGTTTTTATCGGTATACTGGCTCACGATCCCGCGCACCATGCGGGTATACCACGCCCATTTCGCGATAATGCTCGCCGCGATCACATTGCCGATCCCAACTCCCAGCACGCCCACGATCGCGAGCGTTAAGACCTCCCCCGGAAAGGACAGCATAACGTCGCAGACGCGCATAATGCAGGCATCGATCCATCCGCGGCAGACCCCCGCAAGAATACCCAGGACCGTTCCGATCAGAATGGTCGCAGCCATGGCCGCGATCGACAGAAAGACGGTGGTCCTGATACCCCAGAGCAGACGCGAGAGGATGCAGCGTCCGAGATAATCCGTGCCCAGCGGATAGGTCAGGCTCGGACCAGCCAGTTTCATCTTCACATTCAGCGCTTCCGGCGCATGCGGAGCGATCCACGGAGCGAGGATGCCGCACAGAACCACAATTCCCAGAAAGATCAGACAGGCAAAAGAAAATCTGTCCTGTCTCAGCCGTTTCCACACCTTCATCCTTGCGCCTCCTGTTCTCTTCTTATCCGCGGATCCAAAACCATGCAGACTGCGTCCACGAGGGTATTGCAGACCACAAAGAGAACCGCCATCAGCAGTACATACGCCTGGATTACCGGATAGTCGCGATTGAAGATCGCCGTAACGCACAGCCGCCCGATACCCGGCCAGGCAAAAATATTTTCCACCACCACAGTTCCCGCGATCAGCTTCGGAATGGACATTCCCAGCGCTGTGAGCGACGTCTGGATAGAATTCTTAAAAATATGGCGCATAACCGTGCGTTCCCGCATTCCGCGCGCTCTCAGGTATACCACATAGCTTTCGCGGCTGTTCCTGCACATATTTCCCCGTATGAGCCGGGTATAGGTCGACAAATATCCCAGCGAGAGCGTGACTGCGGGCAGGACCACAGAGGACGCACCCTCCATCCCGCTCGTCGGAAAAAGAGCCAGCTTCACCGCGAAAAGCCACATCAGCAGCAGGCCTGCCCAGAACGCGGGCATCGCGGTGCCGAGAAAGATGAACGCGCGCACCAGACGGTCCCCGACGCTGTCCTCATATTTCGCGCACAGCACACCCGCGGTCACGGAAAACACCAGAATGACTGCCAGAGATACGCCCGCAAGGCGCAGCGTATTCGGCAGCGTCCGCGCCACCGCGGCGGCTACCGGCTCATTGTCCACGTAGCTGTTTCCGAAGTCCCCGTGCAGACAGCCCAGCATCCAGTCCCCATACTGCCGGAGAAACGGCTGATCCAGTCCCAGCTGCTCTCTCATGGATGCCACGGCTTCCTCCGTCGGTGTGATTTCATTGACGCGCAGCGCCACCTCGGCAGGATCGCTGCCTCCCAGGTTTACCAGCACAAACGTCAGAAAGGACACGGCAAACAGCATCGGAATTAAAAGCAGCAGCCGCTTTGCAATAAATCTTATCATGGTCATTCCTCAAAATACATTTTCTCAAAGGGTATCTCATACTGGGAAGCATTGAATGTGACGCCCTTCAGGCTCGGCACATGCACGGCCTTTGTCCTGGAATAACTCAGAGGGATGTATACGCACTGCTCATGGATATAAGTCAGAATCTGCGCATAGCTCTGCGCGCGTTTTTCCTCATCCCCCTCAATCATCAGGGCCGTGATCGTCTCATCCAGCCATTCCTTTTTCTCCAGTCCCACCTGCGCCTGATAGTCTCCGTGCGCCGGGATGCGCCAGGAGGAGACGTACGACTGCGGATCATACGGCGTTCCCCAGGACAGTGAATACATCAGATCGAAATCTCCGGACTTCTGCCGGTCGAGATAGGACTGCTTTTCCTCCCCCACAATATTGAGCTTCACGCCCACGTTCTGGAAGTCCGCCTGAAGGTACTCGCTGATTGCCTGTTCCTGCGCGTTGTCCGAGTTCAGATAGATCGTCATCTCGCACGGATCCCCGTCCTTATACCGGATACCGTCCTTCTCTGAGAGTTCCCATCCTGCCTCCTCAAGCAGTTCGCCCGCCTTTTCGGGATCATACGTGCGCGCCTCCAGCTCCACGTCACAGTAAGGCGCGTTCTCAGGCATCAGAGTGTCTGCGGCGCTCTCGGACCCGTTTAAGATTCCCTCCACTATGGATTCCTTATCCACGGCATACTGCAGCGCCTCGCGTACCTTCAGATCCCCGGTAATCTCCTGATGGCAGTTCAGAAGGATCGCACGGGACGCCACCGGATCGCTGAGCTCCGTGGCGTATTTTCCCTCCTCCTGGAGCTTCTGAAAGGAGTTCAGATCGATCTGATCTCCGTCCGCGCCGAAGATCAGGTCAATCTCGCCCTTTTCCAGCGCCAGCAGCATGGTCTGAGTGTCCGGCATCACTTTCCAGCGCACTGCGCTTACCTTTGCCGCCTCGCCCCAGTACGCTTCATTGCGTGCAAACAGGGCGTACTGATCCTTCTCGTGCTCGCTGAGGATCCACGGTCCGGTACCCGCGTAGCCGCTCACGCCGTTTTTCGTCTCCCCGTCAATAAAACATTTCGGAGAGATCATACGGAACGGGCGCGTGACGCTCAGCTCCGTCAGCGTGGGATAATAGGGATGTTTCATCTTCAGCACAAACGTATACTCGTCCTGGACAAGCGTCTCGTCAATCTCATTTACCATATCCATCCATGCGTGACGCTCCCTGTTGGAGATAATCGCGTCAAAGTTCATCTTCACTGCCTCGGCGTTAAAGGGTTCTCCGTCATGGAATGTCACGCCCTGGCGCAGATGAAACGTATAGGTGAGCTGATCGTCCGAGATCTCCCAGCTCTCGGCCAGGCAGGGCTGGATCTCTCCGTCCGTGTCCGTGACAACCAGGGACTCAAAGACCATATTCTGGGCGGCCATCTCGCCGCTGTAGAGATGCGGGTTGATATCGCGGATATCCTTGGTGCTCGCGAAAACAATCTCGTCCGTATCCTCTTTTTTCTCCACCTCCGCGGTATTTCCCTGCGTACTGCTCTGAAATTCTGCCGGCTGCGTATTTTCCGAAGCGCCGTCGTTACCGCAGCCCGCGGCCGCCAGCAGCAGCGCTGCGGCCAGAATACCTGCGGCCGCTTTTTTTATCTTTATCTGGTACATCTGCTTCACCTGTTATCCTTTCTTGCGCAGATCAGGAACAGGGGCGTGGGATTATAAAAATCATCCCGCTCCCGGTAAAGTTCCCTGCTGATCTTTAAATCCACGGAAAAAGAAGCCATTCCCGATCCCGCGAGCGCTCCTACATCCCAGCCCGGACGCACACAGGAGCTGATCGGAAGCTGGCGCTTGATGCGCTCACACTCCTGCATCATCTCCCGCTCGATGCGGTTATGGGCATGATTCTCCGGGAGTTCTGAAGTATCGGTAAAATCACAGTCTCCATAATTGGCGTCAATATTTATAATCACTCCGCCCGGTTTCAGCACGCGGCTCCACTCTCTGTACGCGCGCTTCACATCGGGCAGCGTCCATGTCAGATTCCGGGATACGACGGCATCAAAACTCCCGTCCGGAAAATCCAGATTCTCCGCGTCCATCACCCGGAATTCACAGTCCGCGCCCTCTTCCATCGCAAGCTTCCGCGCTCCGCGCACCATGTCCGGCGTCAGATCCACTCCAACCGCTTCATGCCCGGCGCGTGAGAGAAGAATTGTGAAAAAGCCCGTACCGCAGCCCACGTCGAGAATTCTCAAACGCTCCCCCGGAAGCTGCCGCCTCAGCAGTGCGTCAAATCGCTGTGCCAGCGGGCTGTGCAGTTCCTGGCGCCGCTGCTCCAGAAAGCCTTCGCTGCGCTTTGTCCAGTAGTTTGTGATCTCCTCCTTGCGCGTATCCAGATGGTAATTGATCTTTCCGTACGCGATCATGGCTCCGTCCTCCACAACCTGCAGGCTTCCGGTCTGATAGAGAATTACGCCGTCAATCTCCGCCACCGCAGTCTCCCGGATTTTACCGTCATAGCCCCGCACCGTGCCCAGAACGTCTCCGCTGCGCACCAGATCTCCCGGCTTCTTCTTCGGATACCAGAATCCAAACCCCGATGCCGCCTGATACTGCACCTGCGTCACCTCGATAGGATAATACGTCCGGGAAACGTCGTGAGACTTCAGAATACCGAGCTCATCGAGAATCGCGCACACATCCTTCTTCATGGACTGCACTTCCTCCGCCGTCCATCTTCCCATGCCGCCCCTTTTCAGAAGCACGCTTGGAATTCCGGCTGACGCCGCGCAGCTGTAGGCGCCTCCCCGGGTGCTCTCCGAGCGGACCATGTACGGCACGTCCGTGCAGCACGCCATGCGCCGCGCCGTACTGCTCACCTCCGGAGCCGCTTTCCCCGGATAATACGTGTAGGGCACCAGTTCCTCGTAACTGTCCCCGCTGTGCAGGTCAATATAGTAATCCGCCTCCGCAAACAGCTTTTGTTCCATCTCCCAGGCCAGGCGCTGGGTGAACGTGCCGTCCGCTCTGCCCGGGAATTCCCGGTTCAGATTTCTGCCGTCCTGTCTGAGGATACTGCCCTCCCGCTGTTCCAGCGCTTCCCGGCATACCGCCTTTACCAGGATGATCCTTCCCGTGACGTCCTCCGGGGAAATCTGCGCGGCAAGCTCAAGCACTGCCTGGATACCCACATATTCTTTCGCGTGGATACCGGCTGTGATCAGCACTGTCTTTCCCGTCTTTTTGCCCTGAATGACTGCCGCGGGCATCACTGCCCCGCCTTCCAGAAATGCAAAAAAGCCGCTGCGCTTCTCCCCCGGCGTCAGCTCCGGGAGAATCAGTTCTTTTCCGTCTTCTTTTGTGTATGTCTGCTTCATCTGTCACACCCTGCCTTCCGTTGTCTGCCGTCCGTTTCCCGCGGACGCTGATACCATAAACATCGGCGTAGAGCCGTAATTGAGCTTTTCCTCCGCGCTCCACACTCTCTCCCATACGGTCTGATCAGCGCGGATATCCTCAAATCCCAGTTCCCGGAGCGCCGTGAGGTCCCACTGCGGCCTTGTCTGTGACGACAGCGGCATTTCCAGCGCAATGCGCTCCATCCGGTCAATGTCCGTACAGAGATAGTGGTCGTCGAGCTGCTTTTGCTCCACATTCTTCCGGTCCTGTTCGTACGCCCTGCGCTTCTCCTCGTCATAGAGATAGCCGTACCAGTTTGCGTCGAAATTCAGGAGCCTGCCGCCCTCGTCCAGCACACGGAGCCACTCGCGGTAAGCGCTTCTGGGATGCTCCAGATTCCAGGTCAGATTTCTGGAAATCACCACATCAAAGGAATTGTCCTCGAATGTGAGCTTCTGGGCGTCCATCTGCAGAAATCGGATGCGGTCTTCCAGTCCCCTCGTATTTTCCCGCGCCTTTTCAAGCATTCCGGGCGTATAGTCAACCGCGGTCACGCGATAGCCGTTCTCAGCCAGAATCCTCGGGAAAAATCCCGGACCTGTGCCAACGTCCAGAATTCTCAGCTCTTCTTTGGGTTTGTCGGGAAACTGCTCCGTCAGCACGTTCAGCCACGCCTGATACTGCGTTCCCTCGAGTTCCTTTTGATTTACCTCGGAGTACCCCTCCGTGCGGGTACTCCAGTAGGACTGTATCTCATTCAGTAACTTCATAATCTGTATTCTCCATATTTTATTTTTGTTCATCATGTTTGGCCGGTTCCCAAGTCATGCTTCTTCATGCAGACATGACTTGAAACTCCGGCATCTTGTTAATACTTTAACAGATTACAGGAGAGCCCACAAGCCCGGGTGGGGGATAAAATTTTGCTCAGAACGCAGACGGGAGAGGCTGTGTTCTGACCTCTCCCGTCTGCTATCTCAATATTTTCTTCATCCACACATGGGGACAGTATTCATCAAAAAAACATCTCCGGCTGCCCGATATCCTGCTCCCGCACAAATACTTCCTCCCGGATCTGCACCGCTTCCCCGGGCAGGGTATCATTCCTCTCGATCTTCCATCCCTTCATTTGTTTCTGTTCCTCCTGGTCAGGGCAGAGATCCGCGCTCCGCTTCTCTGCATGCATGATACCTCATCTGCGCTTTCATCTCCGCAGGAATCTGTTCTAATCCAGGAAAACAGGAAATAAAGTACATTGTAAGGCAATATCATGGACAAGGAGGAAATTTGTGTATGATTATAGTCGCATTTCTTGCAGGTGTGCTCACCGGCGCTGCCGGCGTTATTCTCTGGGCGCTCTGCGCGGTACAGAAGAAGGACAGGAAGGACTGATTTTTGTCTTGCATTTTAAATGGAGCGTGCTATAATAAATAACTTACTAAAAGCAGTTCGTTTGTCTGTGTCTGCTCATACAGTTTTTCAAAGTCATCTGGAGACATGAAATACCAAACAACACTTATTTATAAAAATGTTACTTTTAATCCATATCCCAATACCACTTTTCAAAGTACCTAATCTTTTGCAAGAAATCCATGTTTTGATCATTTCCATATGAATTATCCACATCAAAACATATTCTGTCTTTTTTAATATTAAATTGATAATATTCTGAATTCCCATCGCAAATAATGAGTTTTCGAAACTTTACATAATAATTATATCTTCCTCCCATTCCACGGGGGTTATATATACATAAACCATCCAAAATCATATCACAAATTCCATTGTCGCGAAACTGTATGCTGCTAGATGTATTTAATTCATCAGAATTGTATATTGTTCCTGCAAAATCACATCTATTTTTCGTTACATGTATCAAGATTAATACACTAATAACAGCCGCAATAAATATTATTTTACTTATTTTCTTCATATTTGTGTCCTTACTTATAGCTTCCGTCATGCCAGTAAACATTGGGGTAATCCATCCATCTTTCATCTACAAGATCATAGTCCTATTTTTTGTTTTTTACTATAGTTCCTCTTGGCGTCTTCACATCATACTTCCATTCAAATGTAGGTTCCATAAACCTTAATTTTGTTTCATCGGTAAGCATACCTTGATTGCCAAAAAAAATCAATAATATTTCTGCTGATTCCGCTCGTAATCTTTTATCAAAATCATGGCTCAAACCCTGAGTAAATAATTTATTTTCATCAAAACGGCTTAACAGAATTTTTTGGGCGCTCGGTCTATTAAGCAGCTCTTTCAATCCATTAAAGTTATCTGCTACAATTTGAACCCCTACATTGTAATCATCATAAAATCTAATATCACATATCCACGGATAGCTAAGTACACTATCCACTAAATCTTCATCTGTCATCTCAGCCAGAATATCTTCGGGAATTTGAAGCATATCGACCAGTTCCGCATGATTATAATTTGCCCATTCCGGATCATTCGGCGTAATAGGATAAGTATAGACTTCTGCTTTGACATCCTCGACCCCAGCGCCGACGCCTGCAAAAATACCTGCTGCAACTAAAGCCATCATTAATTTTTTTAACTTCATAGAAACCCTCCTTTACTTTGAAATCTTATATGCTGTTATATTAACAGTTTATCACAATTATTATTTTTAAACAACTTGTCAGACTCCAGAAATTTCGGATATCATTTTGTTTATAATCAAGTTTTTTGTATTTTTATTAACTGTAATTTATTTTTCCCTTTGTGCGCCATCTAAAAGTCGTAATTGCCAGCCCGCCTATAAAAATCAATACAGCTATTCCTAAACTATCCACCGCATAACGAAAGGGACCGCTGCCGATCCCTTTCATCTTACCATATTACAATGATTCGTTTGAAAACTCGACATTCACATCGCCGTTATTGGCGGATACATTCAGCGTTTTTTCTCCGCCTTCTTTACAGTCCGGCAAAGTGCTCTCGCCTTTTTTGATTTCTGATTGAATCGCAAAATCATCATAACTTCCTGTAACCGTTCCCGAAATATCCCCGTTTTTAACAGTCAGGTACAGTGCGTCTCCCACATCCAGGTTTTCAAAGGCAATATTGCCTCCGTTAGAAGAAATGCTTATACTTCCTGCTGCCGTCAGCTCCGGAAGCGATATATCTTCGTTTGTCGTGGACAGTGTAAGCGTCTCTAAAACCGCGTCCGGTATCTGCAGCGATATTTTCCGGTTTTCAGCAGACGGCTTTCCTCCAATATAATCCGTCCACTCTTTGTTGTCTGCGCTTGTCATTGTCAATACGTTTTCATCTGAAACAGCAATGTCATAAGTTTCTTTGCTGTTCTCAAAATAGGAAATGTGGATTTGATCGTCCTCTGATATGGACACTTCAATTTGTCTGTCGCGCACGTCAATACTTATCTCCTCAATTTCCGATACGTCGGCTGTATATTCCTCCTGCGCAAACGGATCGCTGCTGCCGGAGCACCCCGCCAGAACAACACTTCCCGATGCAAGACACCATGCAATTGAAATTATTTTCTTCATTTTCATTCCTCCATATGAAACAGATTAGATTTACAGCTCGAACTCACAGCAGCATCCTGTTTTATCAATCTCTCCGGTGCAGTGAAAGCCGAAAGATAGATATAGATTCTTCATATTTTCATCTGTGTTGTCTGTGATTACAGCTACTTTTTTAACGCCTTGAATTTTCAGGCCTCTCAGGATATGCTCGAAGGCTTTTTCCTCAAACCCTTTATGCCGAAATCTATCGTCTATCATAAAGCGGCAGATCGTCGCCGTTTCCGCCTGATTTTCCCTGCGTTTATACATAAAAAAAACTATCAGCACATTGTTGTTGTAAATTGCATTGGGGTGCATTTCCGGATTATATTTTGTTTCCGCTATGGAAATCGCGTTGCAGCAGGGATGTCCCGCCGCTGCCGCACCAATGCAGTCCTGATTTGTTGTCAACCCGCACACGTCCAGTATATTTTGTGCGTCGACTGTCTTTATCCGAATCATAGCTGTCCCTCTTGTCTATAAAGTTTTTCTTTTTAAGACCACAATCCCTCCGAGCGATAACGCAGCGCTCAGCAGCAGGCAGATGCAGATGTGCAGGACCGCATTGCCGTTCACCATGATCATCTGAAAAAATCCGGCCAGAACAGCCCGCAGCGGCGCAATCGGCGTAAAAATGCAAATAATTGCGGCTAACAGCGCGTCCGTCAGCCATCCGTACCAATGCGTCTGCATGGACAGCAGCACATGGAGAAAAATCATAACGAGCAGCAAAAAGAACATTTGCTGTAATCCGGCAGCGATAATCCCGTTTTCCATCCATTTGCACACATCCATCAAATTGATAACTGTCCGCGCTGAGTATGCGGGGTCAACCAGGAGATGTATGACTGTGTTGACAAGGGAAACGCAAAACGCCAGAATCCCATAGCTGATCAGACAACCGAAAAAGTAATCTCTTTTGCTCGCCCCCAAATGTATGAACTTTTTAAAATCATAAAACACAAAAAAGAATGGGCTCAAAACAGCAAGCAGCCAGGTATAATTTCCGTTGCTCAGAACAACATCACCGGAAGATGTGGCGCAAAGTACCACCAGAGCCGTAATGATGAAACTGATTTTATCGCTTGCAATCAGACGTTTTGCGATCGCTAAAATAGCTTTCATCTTCTTATACCTCCTTTATAACCGACCATTTGAATAAAGAAATCCTGCAGAGACAGCGGATGAACTTCCAGGAAAGCCGTCTCTTTTGGCGGATTGTCGAAAATATAACTTGTCACAAGACCTCCAACCGTATCCTGACCGATGATATTCAGATTTTGAGTTGCAGCCTCCACGTCTTTCTGAAGTCCGCTGATACTGAACGCTTTCGTTTCAACCGATTGCAGCGTATCAAAGAAGCGGACGCTCCCTTTGTCAATAATGATCAGCTTTTGAATCGTCTTTGCGATTTCTTCAATAATATGGGTGGATACGATAATAATCCGCGGGTGTTTCTGAAAACTCTCCGCCAGCATATCGTAAAACTCCACGCGCATAATCGCGTCGAAGCCGAGGACGGGTTCGTCCAAAAGAATGACCTCTTTATTGCTTGCCAGACAGATCATCGTTGAAACCATCGTTTTCATGCCGAGAGAAAGATGATTAAACTTCTTTTTCCCGTCCAGCTCAAAGCGCTCCATCATTTCCGACGCAAAGTCATAATCATAGCTGGGGTTTACTTCGGAAGCAATCCGCAGCAGTTTTTGCACCGGAAGATTAAAATGCTTTGCAAAGTTTTCGATATAACTGACGCCCGTATCCAAAGTGGATGTCGTGATTGCCTTACCGTCCACTTTGATCGTACCGTCTGTAATGTTCTGATATCCGGCAATCGATTTGAGAAGCGTCGTTTTGCCCGCGCCGTTTCTTCCGAGCAGACAGTAGATCCCCGGTTCGTCAATGGAAAGGGTAATATTTTTCAGCACGGCCGCCTGCCCGTATTGCTTTGTTACCTGTTTCAGCTCTATCATGCGGCTATTCCTCCTACACAGCGTTGATATGTCTGTTGATTTATGCTATAGTGAATCATAAACCTTTGTGTAACGCAAAGGTCAACAGGAGAACATAGAAATGAAAAAATATTTTTCAGTTGGAGAAGCTGCCAGGGCCGCCCATACAACGAGCGAAACGCTGCGGCATTACGACCGCATTGGATTGGTAAAACCAAGCAAAAAAGACGAATGGACCAATTACCGCTATTATACCGAGCAGGACATTGTCCGTTTGAATACGGTGCGCGCTTTACAGCTTATGGACTTGTCTTTACAGGAGATAAAAAAGGTTCTGGAATATGACGATCTTGAAAAAATTATTGACTTTTTGGCGCGGGCTGAGAAAAAAGCCGATGAAAAAATAGCGGCTCTCCAGTACAGTAAATCAAAAATCCAGCTGGCCAAAGCGGACTATGAAAAAAAACTGCAGAGAAAGCAAAAGTTCAGCAGTACATTTCTCAAAGATTATCCGAAACGTGTTATTTTACTGTCCGACACCCTGGAAATGCCTACGCTTGATAATCTCTGGAATTATCTCAGCCATTTCTACGATAAAGTTACGCCTGCCTTAAAGGATCAATTTTGCTTTGAGGATTTAGCTGGTATATACACCGAAGACGGATTCACAAGACTCTTTGCCGTCTGTACCCGTTACACAGATATAGACGGATTAAAGGTACTGCCGGAAGGCAAATATCTGTGCGCTGACTGTACGGAGGAAAACAGAGAACAAACGCTGCGCAAGTTACTGCACATATCCCGGACAGAATATGGCGCAGAGCCGGCATTTACGGTACAGCTCATCGTTGTATCCGGTATTTTGCACTGGAATTATGAAGTACAAATTTATGTCGGCAATAAAATGCCATAAATAACCTTTTTTATTTGCATTTGCTTTTGCAAGAAAAAGGAACCCATCTTTGAGTTCCTTTTTCTTGCAAAAGCTTCTATAATAATTTAATATTTTCCGCAATCCATGCCGCCCCCAGAAGACCTGCTGTGTTTCCAAGCTCTGCCTGCAGGACTTTTACATTCCGGAAGCTCGGCATGATATTTTCATACAGAAGCTCCCTTATCCGCTCCAGGATATACGGCTGTTCCATGATTCCTCCACCCAGTACCACACAGGACGGGTTAAAAATATGAATCAGGGAAACAAGTCCCCAGATAACCTCCCGTATCCAGTCATCCACAAGCCGGCGCACAGGTTCCTCTGCAAGCCGCGCAAAAATTTTTCTCCCGCTGTCAAGCTGGGAATCCCACGCCGAGGTCTTTGCCACAAGAGCTGTGACAGATGCGTACCGTTCATAGCATCCGCTGAACAGATCCTCCTTTGCATTTCTGTCTTCCCCGTGTATCACCACAGCACCGAATTCTCCCGCCGAAAAACAGCTTCCTCTCCAGAGTTTTCCATCTGATACCACAGCGCCTCCCACTCCGGTTCCATAGGTAATGCATAAAAAATCCTTTTCCCCCGCTCCGGCGCCGAAAATCCCCTCACCCAGCGCCGCTGCATTTACATCATTTTCCACCGCTACCGGCACGCCGTATTCCCACTCAAGAATTCCCTTTACATTCATCCCTGTATAACCAGGAATATTGGAGTTTGCGTATCTAATGACTCCCTTATCAACATCCACCTGTCCCGCGGTGCTGACGCCGATACTGTCAAAGGGAGCATACAGACGAAGAACCTCCCTTGCCGTCTTCATCACAGCTTCTCCTCCGCGATAGGCATTCGTGGGCGTTTCCTTTATACCGCTCAAGGCATTCTTTTCATAAATCCCGGATTTTATTGAAGTACCTCCGATATCCAGCACTGCAATTCTCATTTCTGCACCACGCTCCTATTCCCCGGCTGCCACCTTAATGACACACTTTTTCAGATACCGCTCTCTGAGGGCTGCCGCACCGGGAAGATGCGGCTCCTGAGCCATGCATATAATAAATCTTCCCTCTCCCATAACCATGCGCGCACTTTTTTCCGCGGTGCAGCTGCCAAAATCTTTCTCTGGTGAGAACGGCTCCTTTTTCTGAACTTCTCCAAGTCCTACAAGAATAGCCTCTGTTCCCTCAAGATCAATCTGAATGTCCATATATTTCCTGTGAATCTCAAAGTTTAATTTCTCTTCGTCTCTCGCCTGCGCTTCCATCACATTAGCAAACACACGATCACCGCAGATTTCCGTGCGCCCCAATGGAAGACTTTTTAAATCCGTTTTCTCTATAAAATCAATGGCAATATCCAGATTTTCAGAAATGCCCCGGTATCTTGACACATTTTTAATCTCATCATATATCATAGCCTTATTCCTCCCATATTTCCTAAAGTAATCATGGCACTGAAGTCTAAAGACTCATCGAAAGGTTCGCCAGCCTCAACGTCATTTACTTAGAGAGCCCTTGAGGGCTCTTCCTTACTTCTTTGGCTTTACTGGCTCATCCGTAAACGGGTCTATATACTCTGACAGTGTCATTTGCAATAAGGAGGCGTCTGCTCTTTCTGCAGCCGCCTCCCTTCTCTGTTCTGCCTGTGGCAGTACCCACAGACCTTCTTCTATGCTGCTTACTGCTGTCCGCTGATTGCCTCCACATATCTTTTTGTTATCAGCATCGGTCTTGTGATTACTGAACCTACCACTGCAGCGTGGACTCCCGTATTCATTGCCTGCTTCAGATCCTCCGGGCACCAGATACCTCCCTCGGCGATGACAGGAACGCCGCTCTTCTTCACCAGAGCTTCCATCATCTTAAAGTTCGGCAGCTTTGTCCCCTTTGTATAAGAAGTATATCCGCTCATGGTAGTTCCCACCAGGTCAAAGCCGCAGGCTGCTGCGCGCATTCCTTCCTCCGTGCAGGAGCAGTCTGCCATGAAAACCTGTTCCGGATATTTTTCCCTTACTTCGCTAAAAAACTCCTCCACGCTCCGCCCATCCGGACGCGGACGTGCAGTAGCGTCCATGGCAATGATATCCACACCGCAGGAAACCAGGGCGTCCACTTCCTTCATCGTGGGGGTAATATAGACCTCGCAGCCCTCGTATTCCACCTTGCAGATACCGATGATCGGAAGGTTCACTATTCTTTTTATCTCGGCAATATCCTCCACACTGTTTGCGCGGATTCCTCCCGCTCCGCCCAGCATCGCTGCATATGCCATGCGAGACATGATAAAAGAGCTGTGCAGAGGTTCGTCAGGAAGCGCCTGGCAGGATACAATCAGCTTACCCTTAATTTTTTCCAGAATATCTATTTTACTCATTTGCCCGTCTCCTTTAGATTTCCGAAATCGCATCGTCTATCATCTTTGTACATTTCTCGATCTGCGGCAGATCCGCTTCGCAGACTGGAGTAAGCGGAGCGCGCACGCTTCCGATATCCATACCGCGTCCCTTCAATATTTCCTTCATTACTGCATAGAGATTGGCACGGCATGCGCACATGGCATAGATAATCTCGTCAATCGTATTCTGGAGCTTCAGAGCATCCGCACATCTTCCCTCCCGAAACGCCTGATCCGCCGCCAGGAACAGCTCCGGCATCACCGCATACGTTCCTCCAATGCCGCCGTCTGCACCTATCATTCTTCCGGAGATAAACTGCTCATCAGGACCGTTAAATACAATAAATTCTCCTCTTGCGGCAGTTCCCTCTGTCTTAAACATCTGAATATCCTGTACAGGCATAGAAGAATTTTTTACCGCTTTAACTCTCGGATTTTTCAGCATTTCTCTAAATAAACTCATAGTAAGCGCTGTTCCCGCAAGCTGTGGGATATTATATATGACAAAATCCGTATTCGGCGCAGCTGCACTGATGGTGTTCCAATATTCTGCGATAGCATACTCCGGCAGATGGAAATAAATAGGAGGAATCGATGCAATAGCGTCCACACCTATCTCTTCTGAATGGCGCGCCAGCTCCACACTGTCCTTCGTGTTGTTGCACGCTACATGATTAATTACCGTAATTTTCCCTCTTGCGGCTTTCATAACACTTTCAATAATCAGCTTTCGCTCCGCGACACTCTGGTAAATGCACTCCCCCGAAGAACCGTTGACATACACACCCTTGACACCCTTTTCTATCAGATATTCCGTAAATTTCACTACGCGCTCAGGGCTTACGCTGCCGTTCTCGTCATAGCAGGCGTAGAACGCCGGGATGACGCCTTTGTATTTTTCCAGACTGCTCATTGTTATTTACCTCCCATTCTAATTTTCACATAAAGGGAGGGAAATCCCTCCCCATTCTTATTTCCCTATAATTTCACTGAGCGCTACTTTTCTATTTTCATATCTTGATTTCGTGCAGGCATCCGCCGTAGCAATTGCGGCTCTTGCTGCCTCGCCGGTGAGGAGAGGTTTGAACTCATCGGACGGCTCCATACCATGCATCAATTCGTTTAAGTACTTCATCTCCTTGTTCATCACACCCTGCAGCCATAACGGCGGAATTTTATCGGGATTTCCATACTGGATTGCTCCGTCCATCTCTGTACCGTGGTAAATACTGGTACGGTTTTCGTCCTCCTCTTTTGTCTCATGAAGCAGGAAATGTTCTTCCCTTCCATCAACCTTCAGAGTGCAGCCTGCATCAAACATATCCAATTTTATCGCACCCTTGGTTCCCTGAATCAGCAGATAATGTTCCGGCCAGTGGAAAGCTGATCCCCACTCCATCACTGCAAAGCGGTTGTCTGAGAATTGGGCATTGATAAACAGCATATCATCCTCGTCACCGAACTGTTCTCCCACATGAGCTACATTTCCGCCGGTCATAGTAACGTACTCCGGCATTCCTCCCATAATGAACTGTACACAATCCAGTTCATGAATATGATGGTATAAATGACCGCCAGATTTTTCGCGGATTTTCTTCCAGGATACGGACGGTTGAATATCCTCCCATCCGTTCCGTGCAGAATGGCAATAGAGGACTTTTCCGATCACTCCCTCGTTGATGAGTTCCTTCGCTCTTTGTACACCATGGAAAAAGTTCATAATATGACCTGCCATAAAGGTTACTTTATTTTCTTCACAGGTTCTCACCATCTCGTCACAATCCTGATAATTAAGAGCAATGGGTTTTTCACAGAATACATTCTTTCCATGCTGAGCTGCCTTGATGACCGGTTCCTTATGCAGATAGTTCGGCGTCGCAACTACCACCGTATCCACATCCTCCCTTTCCACCAGTTCATCCAGCGAAGACGCCGCGTCACATCCCAGCTCATCGGCAATCTTTTTTCCATTCTCAGGGTCATATACCACAGTGACCTCCGCATCATCCAGCCGTTTTAAAATCCTCGCCAGCTCTGCTCCAAAATAACCTACTCCTACAACTCCGTACTTTACCATAGTTTTATATCTCCTTTCACAATATGTTCTTATTTCACAGAACCTTCCGACAGACCGCCTGCAATTTTATTTTGAATCAGACAGAAGAAAATAATGGAAGGTATTACGACTAAAGCAGATGCAGCCATCATATCGCCCCAGTCTAAAATCTCGGCCCCATCCAGGGAGCGCAGTGCTACGGCAACGGTCATTTTCTCCGTATCATTCATTAAGATCAAGGAATAAAGGAATTCATTCCATGCGTTGATAAATGTGTAAATAGCTGTCGCCACAATACCCGGCGCCACCAGCGGCAACACCACGCGTCCGAACACCACAAGTTTATTCGCACCATCTATGCGGGCAGCTTCTTCGATTCCTATCGGTACACTTTTGAAGAAGCCCACCAGAAGCCATACCGCGTAGGGAATGCTGAAAGACAAATATACAATAATCAGCCCGATTCTGGTATTCGTCAGTCCCAGTTTTGCCATCACGATAGAATAAGGAATGGCAAGCAGGATTGGTGGGAAAATATATGTAGTTACCAGTATCTTGGACATAAAGGAACCAAATTTGGGAAAAAACCGTACAATTCCATATGCCGCCATGGAAGCTATTGTGATAGCTATTGCTGTGGTTGCCAAGGAAATAATGATACTGTTTCTGATATTTACAATGAAATTCAAATCATTAATAACATGTTTAAAATAATCCAGGGTCACTGTCTTCGGTAGAAATGCAGTAGGATTTCCTGTCAGTTCTCCCTTACCCTTGATTGATGAAATTAAAATCCATAAAAGCGGAAACACTGCGATACATGTCAGAATAAGCAGATATACATGACATATCGCATTTCCTACCCGCCCCTGTCTGCGTCTCATTACTTATCCTCCTTTTCCCAGTGTCCAATGACTGCAAAGTATCCAATACATACCGCCATCATAAAAATAAACAGCAATACAGTTACAGCGGATGACTGTCCCAGAAGCTTGGTTCCCCATCCCATATCATATGCATATACAGGTACGGTCTGTGTGGAACCTGCCGGACCGCCTCCGGTAATCAGATAAATGATATCAAAGTTATTAAAGATCCATACCGTACGAAGCACTACCAACAGCCCCATAACAATCTTGATGTGGGGAACTGTGATGTAAAGAAATGACTGCCATTTCTTAGCCCCGTCAATTTCTGCCGCCTCATACTGATCCTGGGGTACTGTCTGCAGCGCCGAAAGTACATTGACCATGATCATCGGTGCGCCAAACCAGACATTAATAAGTACCAGTACTATGAATGCCAGTGTCTTTTCTGTCAAAAACTGAGGAGGTTCGTCGCAGATTCCCATCTGCACCAGAAGGTTCGGAAGAATACCATACACGCCGTTTAATATCCATTTCCAGGAAAACGCAATAACGATGGATGGAAACGCCCACGGTATAATCAGCAGTGTCTTATATGCGCCCTTTAAATGTTTTACTCTGTTCAATGCAAGAGCTGCAGTAAATCCCACGAGAAGCTGCCCGATCAGAGAAAATACTGTCCACTTCAGTGAATTAAAAAAAGCATTCCAGAAGCTCTTGTCTGTAAGAATTGTCACATAGTTATCAAATCCCACAAAATGATATGTCGGTCTTATCAGATTTTTATTTGTAAAGCTATAGAAAATACTGGAGCAAATCGGATAAAGGAACAGCGCGCATACAACAATGATTGCAGGAAGCACAAACAGCCACCTTGTCAAATTTCTATTTTTCATATGCTCTATCACCCTTTGTCTGGGGATGCCGTTCTAACAGCTTTCGGCATCCCCCATTTTTTACTGTGCAGCTGCTTCGAAAAGAGTATTTAGTTCCTCCTCTGCAGCCTTTGCCGCCGTCTGAACATCTGTTCCATTCGTAATAATATCCTGGAACATTTCTTCAATTACATGCTGATTTACAAGTAAACCAGCCTGCAGGTTCGGTCCATGTTCAAATCCGATAGCTGTTCCGCCTGGAATCTGAGAGGCAATAACCTCCTCCGCATGCTGGAACTGCTGAATTGTTTCGTTGTTCTTGTACGCATCCAAGTCCTCAATACCTGCAACTGACGGAAGCATTCCCACCGGCTGGGATGCGAGGAAGTCCAGATAATTATCTTC
>CALWSC010000083.1 GCA_944384105.1 uncultured Lachnospiraceae bacterium
CTCTATGACTTTCTGATACCACTGTGCAGCCTGCTCAAAGTCCTCTATGACCCTGCAGCCATAAGCCAGCTTCAGTAATACCTGGCGCTCCTGCCTCTCAATTCCCTCTTCCTGTATCAAAGACTCATAATTCTGCATTGCTCTTGTCATCATTGTTCTGTCCTGCTTCTGGAGTCCGCAGGCGTAATACATCTGCGCAAGCTGCAGCCTGACACTGCGAAACATCTCACTGTCTCCTGCCCCTGATGCGATTCCCTGTGCGTGCTCCAAAATCCTGACTGCCTGTTCCATCTCTTCTCCTCCTGTATTCCCGTCCAGCCTCCTGTAAATCTGCGCCAGTATCAGCATGCGGCGCGTTCCCGCCTGTTGGGGAAGCTGTTCGGTTTTCTGTTCTATTTCATTCAAATTTTCTTTCAGCAGCTTTTCACTTTCGGGACTGTCCGCCCCGGAAAGCAGCTCCGTCGTCTGCCTCCATTTATCCGCCGCCGCTATTCCTGCCTTTGCTGCCATGGAAAATGCGTCCGCCGCCTTTTCATCCGACGTCCGGAAGCCTTCTTCTGCAGGGTTTCCTCCAAGATATAAGAATCCTATCTCCTCCCACACATCCCCGTAAGCGCTGCTGTTCTGCGCATATGCATTCATAAGCTCCTGTACGGTCAGAATCCCCCTCTGCGTCTCTCCCTCCTGGCTGTAATAGGATAACAGTTCCAGAAATCCGCTGTCGCTGCACGGTTCAAAACGAATAGCTGTCTCATAGCACCGTCTGACTTTCTCCTCACCGCTTCCGGACAGGACAGCGCTTCGCGCCTGATTCAGCCAATAAACGTATTGCCTTCGCTCTGCCTGTTCAAAAATACCATAGACGATCCCTGCCAGTGTTCCCCCCGCGAGAACCAGAAGGCTTACGCGGCGCAGACGATGGTTCTGTCTTTTTTCTCTGAGCAGCTTCTCCATCTTTTCTGCAGCATCCGCCGCGGATGCATATCTCTTTGAAGGCTCTTTTCTCGTACATTTGCCGAGGATTTTCCGAAATCTCCTGCTCACCGTATCTTCCCCAAGATAAAGAAGCGTCTTCCCCATCCCGAAAATGTCGCTCTGCGCACAGCTTTTTCCATCAATCTGCTCAGGCGCACAGAATCCCTTCGTGCCCCAGTGTTCCCTGTCTTCCCGTGCGCCTGCGCGGTAGAGAATTGCCGTACCGAAATCCACAATACGAAAATTCCCGTCCGGACAGTGGATGATATTGGACGGCTTTAGATCCCGGTATATGATTGGCGGACTGCAGCCGTGCAGATACTCCAGGGCACCGCACAGACAGATCCCCAGCTTAAGAAGCGTCTCCTCTGAAAATCGGATTCCCCTCTTATATTCCGCCTCCAGATTCTCACCCTCCACGTACTCCATCACCAAATACAGTGTATCTTCCTGTGAGAGCACATCCACAATACGCGGAAATGCAGGATAATTCAGTTTCTTCAGGATCTCCCACTCACGAACTTCTCCCGCCTGAGAGTTTTCTATTTTCTTTACCGCCCATTTCTGACCGAGGCGTTCGTCCACCGCCAGATAGACTGTGGCACATCCGCCTTTGCCGAGTGTCTTTAACAGGCAGTATTTTTCCAGATGTATGCCTGTCTCCTTCACCTCCCTGTGCAGTTATAATTTTATTCTTGGAATTATCAGGCTGAACAGCCTTCCTGTGAAATGAATGTATGCCGACGGCGCTGCAGATAGAACAGCCGCCTCGTTACGCTATAAGTATACCCCAGTGTTTTTGCCTTTGTCAACGAAAGAAAAGTGAAAAAAATATAAACAGCCGGATATCCGAAAATACCCGGCTGCCGTCAGCTCTCTTACATTCTCTCCGGTGCGGAGAAGCCCAGCAGATCGATGCACGTCTCCAGCACATCACGCACCAGCATCAGCAGGCAGATCCACGAATGTCTCTGCTCTTCCTTTTCCTCACTCAGGATCTTCGTCTCATGGTAAAAGCGGTTGAACGCATTTGCCAGATCATAGATATAGGAACAGATCTTATGCGGAGCTTTCTCCTCAAACGCATTCTCCACAACGGCGTTAAACTTCACGCACTCCAGCATCAGCGCCTTCTCACTCTCACTTGCCGCCTCGCGGATGAACTTCTCATCCAGCTTTTTGCCTTCCTGGATATATCTGTTCAGGATAGACTTGATGCGGACGATGGTGTACAGGATATACGGACCTGTATTTCCCTCAAAGGAAGTAAAGCGGTCTACATCAAAAATATAATCCTTTGACGCCTGATTGGAGAGATCTCCGTATTTAATCGCGGACAGCCCCACGATCTCTGCAGTCTTCTGCGCGTCAGTGTCCTTCACACTGCGGTTGTCGATGATCTTCTGATACATCTCACCGTTGATCTCATTAATCAGATTCTCCAGGCGCATCACGCCGCCCTCTCTCGTCTTAAACGGCTTTCCGTCCTTGCCGTTCATGGTTCCGAATCCGAGGAAGGAGAGCTTCGTATCCTCCTTTACAATGCCTGTCTTTCTGGCGCAGCGGAATACCTGAATAAAATGCATCTCCTGACGCTTATCAACCACATATAAAATTTCGTCCGGGTGGTAATCCTCCATACGCTCCACGATTGTCGCAAGATCCGTTGTGGTATAAAGCGCAGCTCCGTCAGACTTTAAGATCATGCACGGCGGAACCTCCTTTGTGTCCGTCTCTTCCCTGACGTCCACCACGAGCGCTCCCTGATCCTCATAGGCAAAGCCGTCGTTCTTCATTTTCTCAACCATTGCGGGAATATATGCATCTGCGTCAGACTCTCCCTTCCACAGATCAAATTCTACATTAAGGCGCGCATAATTCTTTTTCAGATCGCTCACCGAGACATTTAAGATATGCTGCCACAATGCCCGATATCCGGCTCTGCCGTGCTGCAGCTCATAGGTTGCCTGCAGCGCCTCTTCCTTATAAGCAGCGTCCTCCTTGGACTTGCCGCTTGCCGTCGGATAAATCTCCTCGAGCTCGCTGATCGTAAACGGAGCTTCTGCCGGGTACTCACCTTTATAGTCCTCCTGGAAATACACGAGATCGGGCTGTCTGTGGCGCAGCTCAGTAATAATCAGCCCCATCTGCAGTCCCCAGTCACCCAGATGCACATCACCGATCACCTCATGTCCGAGATATCTGCCCATACGCTTAATGCTCTCACCGATAATTGCGGAACGCAGATGTCCGACATGCAGCGGCTTTGCCACATTGGGTCCGCCGTAATCGATCATCAGACGCTTCGGTTCCTTTGCCTTTTCTACAGAGAGATTCTCATCCTGCTGCATTTTCGTCAGATAATCTGCAAGAAATTCCTCTTTGACCTTCATATTGATAAATCCCGGATTAACCGCCTGTACGTCTCCTAGAACCCTGCTCTCACCGAGCGCCGCCAAAACATCCTGCGCGATCATGATCGGGGCCTTTCTGTATGTCTTTGCCGCAGCCATTGCTCCGTTGCACTGGTATTCGCACAAATCGGGGCGGTTTGACAGCGTCACCTTTGCGAACTTCGCATCATATCCGGCTTTTTCAAACGCCGCTGTCAGTTCCTCAGCGATGAGTTCCATCATTTTCTTCATAATTCTTCTCCCATCTGTTTTTATCATTTCTCTATCAACGTTTTATTCTAGCATACTTTCTCCCGAAAATACAACCATAACTACAACATTAACTGCATTCCCGGCCGCACTCCGCAGATAAACTTCAAAGCAGCGGGCAGAATGCTTTCTATAACATTCTGCCCGCTGACAGGTCTGTGCTTATGTATCTGCCGCCGAGCGCTTCTGCTGACAGGATTTCTTATAACAGTATTCGATGATATCCTTTCTGCGAATGATTCCGATGAAAATACCCTCATCATCCACCACGGGAACAAAATTCTGCTGCATGGACACCATCACGAGATCCTCAATGTTGCAGTTAATGTTCACCGGTTCATACCGCCATCTGCAGGGAATTTTCTGAACCGAAAGGTGTTCTGCTTCCTGAAGATTCATAGTGTACTGCTTCTTCACTACCCTGAGCAGATCCCCTTCCGTGAGCGTGCGGACGTACTGCCCTCTTCTGTTCAGAATAGGTATCGCCGTATACTTATGGTATTCCATCTTCTCCAGCGCCTGGCGCAGCGTGTCGTTTTCCTCAATGTAAGCCACTTCCCTTTTTGGTGTCAGGAAAAACAGTATATTCATATCTTTAAACTCCTTATTCTCTTCTCGGTACTGCCGATTTTCTACCAGAAGGCATACTCTGTGCCCTCCAGCGGTTTCATTATAAGCCATTCTGACGAAAAAATGTTGAAAACCATGTGAACTTTTTATTATTTTTTTCTTAAAATTGTTATTCCCGAAACTACTCTTTCGTTATTTTGTACGTTTCCCTACAGGCGCCGCATATACAGCACACTCATAATCCTTCTCTGCTGACGGTCCGGGTGCAAAGCCCAAAAGCTCGTCCAGAAGCTCCTGATCGTAAGCACCGACTGCACAGGTACCGCAGCCGACAGCCTCACACGCGAGATATAGATTCTCACATACATGACCGGCGTCAATCATCATATACTTATGAGACTTCATACCGTAGCGCCACTCCATACGGTACGGCACCGCACTCCACACAAACACAACAGGCGCCTTTGCTGCAAAAGACTGTCCGCCAAGCGCTTTCTCCAGATCTTCTGTGAAATCCGAGCGTTTCTCCCAGACCTCAAGCTCATGCTTTGAAGCAAGATAGTGATAAATGCCCGGCTCCAGCCCCTCCACACTCTGCACAAACAGATATGTCTCAAATGCATGGCGGCTGCCGGCAGACGGCACATTTCGGAAGGTCACCTGGTTGTATCTGCCTGCAAATCTTCTCACGCCCTGGGTCGCCCACAGAAGAAAGGACAGATCCTGAAGCGTCACAGGCTCCGGCGCATACTCTCTGCAGCTCTCCCTGCCCGCGATCAGCTCGTAGAGGCTCTTTGTTCCGGCCATATGCTCAAAATCTGCGGGAAGCTGGATGACCGCACCGCCGCACGGCTCCTTTTCCGGCAGCGGAAACGGAAGCTTCTGCTGCTGATCCGTGGGCTCTAAAGCAACATCTGCTGCGGTGTATGCCTTTAGGTATTCACGGTTTTTCAATATGTTCTGTTTTGTTAAATCATTCATGGGAAGTCCCTCCTTATGCCGTATCTGCGCTTTACAGGGCACAGATTTCTGCAAGTGTTCTTTGTCTATATTTTATCATTCTCTGTAACCGGATTCAACACAAAACTGGACATTCTCACTTGATTGATTTAAAATATTTTTAAGAACGGCGCTTTATTTGTTGTCGTCTGAAATTTTACCAGGAGGTATTGTCTTATGGATTACAAAGCACTCAGTTATGAACACACAGCTGCCGCTGTGATCAAAAATCTCGAAAAGCGCAACATGACCGGTTATTACTGCGCGACAAAGGAAGAGGCATGCAGGAAGGTGCTCTCTCTGATGCCAGAGGGATCTTCAGTTACCTGGGGAGGCACGGAGACGATGGCGCAGATCGGCGTTTTTGACGCGGTGAAGGAAAAGAATTACGAGCTGATCGACCGCGCGGCAGCAAAGACGCCCGAGGAGAGCCGCGCGCTCTACGGAAGAATGGTCTGTGCCGATTATTTTCTCACAAGCTCAAACGCGATCACACTGGACGGAGAGCTTGTAAATATTGACGGAAACAGCAACCGCGTTGCCTGTATCGCCCACGGTCCGAGTCATGTCATCCTTGTTGCAGGTATGAATAAGCTCGCGGCTAATCTCGATTCCGCAATCGATCGCGTAAAAACGTTTGCCTGCCCTCCGAATGCAGTTCGAGTCGGCGCCTCCACCCCCTGCGCCAAGACAGGAGTCTGTGCCGACTGCCTAAGCCCTGACTGCATCTGCTGCCAGACGCTGATTACCCGCAAATCGCGCCATAACGGAAGAATCATCGTCATTTTAGTCGGCGAGGAACTTGGTTTTTAAACTTCCAGGCATATTTTTCCATTTTCCCGACTATAATATATATGATATATGGGACAAAATGCCTTTTGCCCCCATGATGCAACGGATTACTCCCTGGCATCATATATAATCGGAGGTGGAAAAATGCCAAGAGGAAGAAAAAAGGATACGCGTACCTCACAGGAAAAGCTGACTGACCTGCTCTCGGAGATCGAGCGCCAGGAAACTCTCCTTCGGGAACTCAAAGCAAAAAAGCGGGCGCTGGAAAAGAGCATTGAGGACGAGAAGAAAGAAGCGCTCTTCCGGAAAATCGAGGCTTCAGGAAAGACGATCGAAGAGCTTTTATCAGCACTGTGAACAAGCGCAGAAAATAAGCCGCCAGGCAATATTTGCGGCGGCTTATTTTTCTTCTGTCTTTACCAGTTCCACATAACTATAATCTTCCCATTTCTAATCGTCCGGCGTAATTGGAATTGGCCCCTCAAGTTTGCCGTAAAACTCATCCACAGATAGCTTTTCTTCCGCAAATAGATCAGCACCTAAGTATACCTTGACCGCCTTGTCAAATGCCATTTCTATTTCCGCAGCATTCAGATCCTGTCCGTTATATGTACTATATGAAAAATCGCGAAGCTCCGGTTCCAGTTCCCATCCATCTTTTTATTCTGTTTCATCTGACGAATCTTCATATAAAAAATATGTCGGATTATGCTCCTTCATGGTTTCGTAATAAGTTTGTCTTTCCTCAGAATTTAAAATATCTCTTGCATTCATGTAACTCAGTATAAACTCTATTGCCCAGGCTTCAAAAAGAATATCACTGTCCTCTTCTTTATGTAATTCTTCTTCCGTAGGGGATTGCCTATACTTTTCAATCAGTATTTTTCCCGTTTCCGGACGATTCAGGAGTTCTTTTAGGCCGTTAAAATGCTCGGAAACAACCCGCATACCTAATTCCACTGTGCTGTAAGCCATAACGTCTCCAATATATGGATAATCCAGTACACTCTCTACCAGCTCTGCATCTGTCATATTATCCAAAATATCTTCTGGTATTTGAAGCATGCTTACCAGTTCCGCATGATTATAATTCGCCCATTCCGGATCGTCCGGCGTAATTGGATAAGTATAAATTTCCAGCTTCTCTCTTTCACCGGATATAGCGCTTACACCTATAGCAACACCAGCTCCTATCACAACAACTGCTGCCAGCGCTGTCAGGAGATGCCTTCGTCTCATAAGATCACCTCTTCTCTGCAAAAAACTATCCCCTCAGATAATCCAGCAACGGACTCAAATATTTCTTATCTGTCCAGTCACAGCTTTGTCCTGCAGCACACATGAGCGCCTCCATCCACGGTTCATATGTACTTGGATCTTTCTTTGCTATGGATTTCTGCAATATCTTGCACACAGTTCGGTCCATGAATTTCATTCTCTTTTCATCCCATGCTCCTCTGCCGTAAAATAGCGGGATATTCTTTAAGTCACCTGTTAAGTTATGTGCTATGATTTCCGCAAATGCTTTTTCATCGTAGGGTGAAGCTCCTACACATAATATCACTATTTTCCTATCCTTTAATCTGTTTATATTCTTTTTTAGGAATGAAATCCCTGCGATCCCGGAAGCATAGATACCGCCGCAAAAAATGATTGTTTTATGCTGTGATACTTCATTTATGTCTGCCTTCCGCGTCTCCATACATGGAAAACGCGTCGCCTCCTGAAGCCATCCGGCATACTTCTTCGCAGCTCCGTATTTTGATTGGTAAAGAATAATTCCCTCTTTCATGGCTGTCTCTCCCCAAAAAATTATATTTTATTTGCTCCCATTCTGTTATTTTCTTCCTTATTATTCTCCAACGCCTGTGCCAAAAACACTTCATAGGCGCTTTCCATTTGTGAATATATCTCATTTGCCGAAATTCCCGGCGTTGTTACCGAAAAGATCGTGCCAATTCCTATCGTGTAAATCAGCATGTTTAAATGCAGCTGCCTTGCCTGCTCCAGACTGATGTTTAATTGCTCTGCAATAAAGTTTGCGGTATGCGGATTGGATTCTGTCTTGTATAGATCATCCAGTGAAGATATTCCCTTTCGCTGATGCAGAATAAAAATTCTGAATAGGTGAGGTTCTTCCTTTGCCAATTGAATATATGCTCTTCCTGTGCTGCGGAACATATCCTCTTTGTTCGTATGAGCCGCCACATATTCCCGTATAAAAAGATTGACCTGTTCCGTTACATCCTGTCTCAGACCTTCCATGTTTTTGCAATAGCTGTAAATAGGCTGAACCGAACATCCCATTTTATCCGCAATATTCTTTACCATAACGTGTTCCATACCGCTGTTCCTCGCAATTTCAAAGGCGGCATTGACGACCATTTCTTTTGTTATTCTTTGCTTTGGCATGACGTGTCCCTTTAACAAATACTTTATATAAATTATTTATATAACTTAATTATAACCAACTTGTACTGTCTTGTCAATCTCTAATCCGTTCCGGGTTCAACTTTTATAGACATATTTGGGATACAAAATAACGCCTTTCTATCAGTTAAATTTCATATATTATAGTGTATGAGATCCCCCTTCCTTCACACCGACATTCAATTTAAATGGCCGGTTCGTTTCCAATTCTTTTTAACCCAATAGCCGCTTGGTTCCTAAAAATTTTCCAATTTTCTCTTCCATTTTTAAAAAAGCTGTGCTATACTAATTGACATGGGGCATTAGCGCAGTTGGGAGCGCGCAACATTCGCATTGTTGAGGCCGTGGGTTCGAATCCCATATGCTCCATTTTTTTCACACCAAATTTTAGCAGAAATTGGCGTAAACAAAAGAAGCGGATAGGTTCACAAAAAAGTGCTCCTATCCGCTTTCATATGTTCTCTTTGCCCTTTACCGCATCTTTATGCACCCGTTTCGCCAACACAGCGAAGAAACCTATCAGACTGAACGGTTATCATTTCTTGTCTCTTCCCGCAATCTCCATACTCTCATGACCTGTTCCACCGTATCTGCCATGTTTTTGAAGGCATTTTCTCTATCCATCGCATCTTCCAGTGTCATGACGGTGCGCAGAATAGGAAAATAGGCGTCGATTCCTGCTTTATGGCAGACCGAAGCTTCCGGAGCTGCGCTGCCGCAGAACGCCAGGACAGGAATTTCGTGTGTTTTGGCAAGATGCGCGGCGCCGACAGGTGCTTTGCCCATGGCGGTCTGACCGTCCATCCTGCCCTCACCGGTAAGGACGAGATCGGCGCCGTCAAGATGGTCTTGGAAGCCGGTTTCTTCGAGAACAAGCGAAGCTCCGGGAGCAAGTTCAGCTCCCAGGTACGACTGGAAGGCAAATCCCAGACCTCCGGCGGCGCCGGCGCCGGGAGCATCGGCGCGCACCCCCGGCAGAACACGCGCGGTCAGGTCAGCGTATTTCTGCATCCAGGCATCCATCGCTGTTATCATCTCAGGCGCCGCCCCTTTCTGAGGACCGTAGACAGCGCTGCTGCCAAGCGCGCCGCAGAGCGGGTTTGTCACATCGCACGCAATCCGAAAAACACAGTCGCGAAGCTCGGGCATCGCGCGGTCTGTACGGATCGCGGCGAGATCACGCAGTCCATGCGCTCCGGCACATACCCGGCGCCCTTGTCTGTCGAGAAATTCAAAGCCAAGCGCCTGCAGCATCCCGATTCCCCCGTCATTTGTTGCGCTTCCGCCGATTCCTGCCAGAAACCTCCTGCATCCTTTCCCAATCGCATCGCGAATAATCTCTCCTACACCGTATGTGGTCGTGACGAGAGGATTTCTCTTCTCTTCCGGCACCAGCGGAAGCCCTGCTGCCTGCGCTATCTCAAGGACAGCCATTCGCCCGCCGTCCCCGGTATCTGTAATTCCGTACACACTCGATACCGGTTCTCCAAGCGGTCCTGTAACGGTAATCCGTTCAAGGCTACCGCCCAGACCTTCTGCCAGAGCTGCCACCGTGCCCTCGCCTCCGTCCGCGAGAGGCAAAACGACAGTCTCTGCCTTTGGATATACTCGCAGGATTCCCTCTCTTGCAGCTTCTCCGGCTTCGAGAGAAGAAAGACTTCCTTTAAATGAATCTATCGCTATAACCGCTTTTCTCATCTCTTCCCCTTCTATCCCCTACTCGTGTCTGAGCGCGTCGATCGGATTTAAGTTTGCTGCCTTGATCGAAGGAAGCAGCCCGAAGATAATGCCGATCAGCATGGAAAACGCAACGGAGCCGATAATCGCCGGTACACTGATTGCCGCCGGCGTACCGGATATCCTGGAAATCACCTTGGCGAGTACATTTCCCGCAGCCACTCCGATCAATCCTCCGAGGCTTGTGAGCACTGCCGCCTCGGTTAAGAACTGCCCGAGAATCGTGCGCTTTCTCGCCCCGATCGCCTTCTTCAGTCCGATCTCGCTGGTTCGCTCCGTCACGGATACCAGCATAATATTCATAACGCCGATACCTCCGACGAGCAGAGAAATGCTTGCGATCCACAGTAGCTGATTATTTGTGCTTGCACTCAGCTTCTGAAGGTTCTTCGCCTTTTCCAGCGCATCCTGCGCCTTATATTTAAACTGTTCCTGATCTGTAATCAGGTTGGAATTGAGGATCTCCGCCGCTTTTCTCCCGGCATCGCTCATCTCCTCCGTGCTGTTTGCCCGCAGCACCATATTCTGCGCCTCGTCAAACCCGTACAGGATCGGCCAGCTCGAAGTCGGCACCAGCACAAATCCGGCCATCTGTTCTCCGTAATATGTATAGTAATCATTCCACGAATTGATCACCGGATCGAAGGATTCGGACGTTTTCGCCACACCAATCACTGTAAACGGCTCTCCGACAAGCTCAATTGTTTTTCCTATCGGATTCTCCCGCTGGAACAATGTGGACGCAGCCTTATCATCTAGGATCGCCACCTTTTTGATATCCTTATAGTCTGACTCTGCAAAGCCTCTGCCCGCATAGATATCATATCCCGCAGCATTCAGATAATTCTGATCCACACCCAGGAGCTTTCCTCCCTCCAGCGGCGTATTCTTATAGTAAACGGAATCCGCATAGTCCCGCTTATTGTAGAAGGAAGCGCTCCTGACCTCGGGCAGCGCAAGCACTTCATCGAGCACCTTTTCGTCAGGCGCTGAGACGCCCTGCGGAGCACCCTGATCCATCCAGTAAGTGCTGTCGCCCTGATACAGCTCGATCTGTATGCTGTTATTTCCTGCTCCGATCAGGCTTTCCTTGATCTGCTCATTCGTCCCCTTGATTGTGGAGACGATGGAAATAATGGATGCAATTCCTATGATAATACCCAGCATGGTCAGAAAAGAGCGCATCTTGTGGGACCAGATTCCCTGAAACGATAATCTAATATTTTCCAACATCGTGTATTTCTCCCTTATTTACTGATAGAACTCATCCAGGTCAACCTCCCTGGTCTTTGCCCCCTCCTTCGCTGTCCTTGCGTATGGGAACGCAATCATGTCTTCTCCGGTCAGCCCGTCAGTAATCTCGTATACATTTCCGTAGACAGTCTTTCCGATCGTCACAGGCTGTTTTTTAAGCCTGCCGTTTTCGCCGCGGATCATAACGTAACTTTCGCCATGATCCGTGCGCACCAGAGCATTGCTCAGGTAGATGTCGTCTGCAGAGGCATCCGATGCGCCCACGGTAAGATTCAGTTCCACATATTCCATATTTTTCAGTCCGTCTGCCTCAGCGATATATGCGGTAAACGGATAGTAGGAGACGTTGCTGTTTCCCATACCTCCATAGTAGTTATTGCTTGCCGGGTACGGAGAAATCTCGCGGATTTCAGCCTCAAAGCTGGTACCGCTCTCATAGGAATATCCAAAGAGCTGC
>CALWSC010000084.1 GCA_944384105.1 uncultured Lachnospiraceae bacterium
ATGGATTTCGTCGGACCGCTGGGACGTCCGTCCGAGTTGGTTGAGGAGGATATCGAATCCTTAAAGCAGAAGAAAATTCTGTTTGTTGCCGGCGGTGTAGGTACTGCTCCGGTGTATCCGCAGGTAAAATGGCTCCATGAGCACGGCATCACAGCCGATGCGATCATTGGTGCGAAGAGTGAGAAGTTCGTCATCCTGGAAAAAGAGATGGCTGCTGTCAGCAACCTTTATGTGACCACAGATGACGGTTCTTATAAGAGAAAAGGTATGGTTACCGAGGTGGTGAAGGATCTCGTTGTAAACGAAGGCAAGAAGTATGATGTCTGCGTTGCAATCGGTCCGATGATCATGATGAAGTTCGTCTGTCTGCTGACAAAAGAGCTCGGCATCCCGACCGTTGTCAGCATGAACCCGATTATGGTCGATGGAACCGGCATGTGCGGCGCCTGCCGTCTGCATGTGGGCGATGAGATCAAGTTTGCCTGCGTAGACGGACCGGAGTTCGACGGTCATCTGATCAATTTTGACGAGGCAATGAAGAGACAGCAGATGTATAAAACAGAAGAGGGAAGAGCGCTGCTGAAACTGCGTGAGGGCGATACCCATCACGGCGGATGCGGACATTGCGGAGGTGACAAATAATGGCAAATGTATTAAATAAAGTACCGGTAAGAGAGCAGGATCCGAAGGTAAGAGCTGCAAATTTTGATGAGGTCTGCCTTGGTTATAATAAAGAAGAAGCAATGGAGGAGGCTTCCCGCTGCATTAACTGCAAGAATGCCAAGTGTGTCAGCGGATGTCCGGTTAATATCAATATTCCAGGCTTTATCCATGAAGTAAAAGAAGGAAATTTCGAGGAAGCATATAAGATCATCAGCCAGTCCAGCGCACTGCCGGCAGTCTGCGGCCGTGTCTGCCCGCAGGAGAGCCAGTGTGAGGGCAAGTGTATCCGCGGCATCAAGGGTGAGCCAATTTCCATCGGAAAGCTCGAGCGTTTTGTAGCAGACTGGGCAAAGGAAAACGGTATTAAGCCAGAGCCGGCAAAGGAGAAGAACGGCCATAAGGTAGCTGTCATCGGTTCCGGTCCTGCAGGTCTGACCTGCGCGGGCGATCTGGCGAAGCTGGGATACGATGTGACGATCTTTGAGGCGCTTCACAAGGCGGGCGGCGTGCTCGTATACGGTATTCCGGAGTTCCGTCTTCCGAAGGATAAGGTCGTTGCCGCTGAGGTTGAGAACGTGAAGTCTCTCGGCGTTAAGATTGAGACAAACGTAATCATCGGCAAATCCCTGACGATTGATGAGCTGTTAACGGACGAAGGATTTGAGGCAGTATTTATCGGATCCGGAGCTGGTCTTCCGATGTTCATGGGAATTCCGGGAGAGAACGCGAACGGCGTATTCTCCGCGAATGAGTTCCTGACGAGAAATAACCTGATGTATGCATTCCGTGACGACTATGAGACACCGATCGCGCGCGGCAAGAAAGTTGCTGTTGTCGGCGGCGGAAATGTGGCGATGGACGCCGCGAGAACTGCTCTGCGCCTGGGCGCTGAGGTTCATATTATTTACAGAAGAAGCGAAGCAGAGCTTCCGGCGCGTGTGGAGGAGGTTCACCACGCGAAGGAGGAGGGCGTAATCTTCAATCTTCTGACAAACCCGACAGAGATTCTCGTAGATGAGAACGACTGGGTAAAGGGTATCCGCTGCATCCGTATGGAACTCGGTGAGCCGGATGCATCCGGAAGAAGACGCCCTGTGGAGATTCCGGGATCTGAGTTCGAGATTGTCGTTGATACGGTCATCATGTCTCTCGGTACATCCCCGAACCCGCTGATTTCTTCTACAACCGACGGTCTGGATGTAAATAAGGGAAAGTGCATCATCGCGGATGAGGAGTTCGGAAAGACCTCCAAGGAGGGCGTATATGCCGGCGGAGATGCAGTTACGGGAGCTGCAACGGTTATTCTTGCTATGGGAGCAGGAAAAGCCGGTGCGCGCGGTATCCACGAATATATCATGAATAAGAACAAATAATAGTAAGTATGCCAGTGCGCTCCTTTCCGGCACGTCTGCCTGGGAGGGGCGCATCTTTTATCTCCGCAGGCATGGCTGTCTGGGGCTGCCGCGTGGATTTGGCTCATTATATAAATGAATCAGGAGGATTTTATTATGGTAAATCATATTGTTACATGGAAACTGAAAGAAGATATGTCCGCTGAGGAGAAGCAGGCTGCAAAGGCCCGCATCAAGGAAGGGCTTGAAGGGCTTGTCGGAGTTGTTCCGGGACTTTTAAGTGCAAAGGTGGAGACGGAGCTTCTCGATTCCAGCACCGGTGACTTCGCACTGTTTACGACACTGGAGTCCGAGGAAGCACTCAAAGCGTATGCCGTGAATCCGGACCACGTGAAGGTCGCAGAGTACGTTCGCAGTGTTGTATGCCAGCGCGCTGCGATCGACTATTGACGCCATGCGGATCACAGTGCTCGCAGTCGGGAAGATCAAGGAGAAGTATCTGGTTCAGGGCATTGCAGAGTATGCGAAGCGCCTGAGCCGGTACTGTAAGCTCGATATCATCGAAGTTCCCGACGAAAAGACTCCCGACCGCGCTTCCGAGGCGCAGGAAGAACAGATTAAAGCGCTGGAGGGTGCCCGCCTGATGAAACACATCCGCCCTGACGCATGCGTGATTGCGCTTGCGATTGACGGGGAGATGCTTGATTCGGTAGAGCTCTCCAGACGTCTTGAACAGCTTGGGATCAACGGCACAAGCCATATCATTTTCGTCATCGGAGGGTCGCTGGGACTCTCCGATGAAGTGTTGAGAAGAGCGGATTATAAGCTGAGCTTTTCCAAAATGACATTTCCGCACCAGCTTATGCGGATGATACTGCTGGAGCAGATTTACCGGGGGTATCGGATTATGATGGGGGAGCCGTATCATAAATAAATGCGGGTTTTTCGCATTTGGGTGTGATATGGTGTGAAGTAATAAAAAGGCATGAGTGAAAAGCCGATTGCCACCGAAGCCCTCTATGGCTATGTCAAAGACCCGGACAACAAGGATTTTGGGATAATCGCCGAGGAAGCCGCCGCCGACAAAATGGCTCGGGTACTGGAATTAGACTATTTTGTACCCAGCGGCAGAAAGGAGTTTTAATGCCTGTTCATACTTTTCCTGCTTTATTAGAATATAGTCTGTATTGTAAGTCGATACGGCAAAAATACTTATGCTGTTTTCAGCCAGCAATGCTGCTATTTTTGCAAGAATACCAATTAGGGAAAAATCCAAAATTCCTTGAATGCGGAATGCCTTCCAGCCATCATCTTGTACAATAACATTTTCAGGTACATTTTCAGTAATGCAAACAAGGGAATTTTCTTCATTTGTTTTGCCGATAAAGCAATACTCGCAGTCAAGATTGACTAACGAGTAATCTCTTACTTTGCATACAGAAAAATCATAGGTTATTTTTTGTATCTCCATGTTATACACCTGCTTTCTGCGTGATTTACAGAAAGTGTATTGCACTAGTCAACAAAAACTGGACACAAATTTTAAATATTACCTCAGTATAAATCTGATTTCTGTACAATACGGTGCTTCATTTGCTACTTTCTTGTCTGGATGACTGGATTATTCAAGTGTTTC
>CALWSC010000085.1 GCA_944384105.1 uncultured Lachnospiraceae bacterium
GCTTCCGCTCCTGCTCCGGGAAGTGAGCTGGCGAAGTTTATCCTTGGCTTTCTTCCATGACTTCCCATGGGTTCGGATATAAATTCCTTTTCCGTTCTTCCCAAAACAAAAGCCAGGAAACTTAAAATTTCAGATCGCGAATACACTGACCGTCCGGCTCTTTTCCCGGTTCCCTTTCAGCTTCAGCGTTTCCTCCAGGTACTTCGTGCTGGATTCCAGCAGTCGTTCTGCGGCCCGTTCACTTTTCGCCAGCAGCACAATATCGTCTGCATAACGGATACGCGGTACGCCCCGTCTGTGGAACTCCCAATCGAATTCATTCAGATATACATTTGCTAATAGTGGGGATAGATTCCCGCCCTGCGGGGAGCCTTCCTCTGTCTCTGTTACAACACCGTCTTCCATCACTCCGCTCTTCAGATACCGCTTCACCATCTGTACCACCCTTTCATCCTTTACCTGCTTTCTCAGCAGATTCAGCAAGATTGTGTGGTTCAGCGTATCGAAGTACTTTGACAGGTCTAGGACGACTGCCCTTGTGTATCCCTGTTCAATGTACTCTTTTATCCTGAATATAGCGTCTTTTGCCCCTCTTCCCGGACGATAGCCAAAGCTGTCATCCGAGAACAATCGCTCATAAATTGGCATGAGCTGCTGGAGCATTGCCTGTTGGATGATGCGGCCGATGACGGTCGGGATGCCGAGTTTTCGTATCCCTCCGTCCGGCTTCGGGATTTCCACTCTCCTGACAGGAGAAGGGGTGTATTTTCCCTTCCTGATCTTTCCTACCAGTTCATGGTTATGTTCCTTTAGCCACGACAGCGCCGCTTCGATGGTCATCGATTCCCGGCGCTCCCTTGTTCGCCTTCACTCTCTTGTAGGCCCTGTTCAGGTTGTCCTTATCCAGTATCTTACCTAAAATATCCGGTTCTGCACTGTCCCTTTCCTTCCATATCCGGTTGAATGAGCGGTGCGCTCTCACATACCCTTTACGTTCCGCGCTATCTCTTTGTAAGCAGCTTTCTCTGTTTTCTGTACCCATCTGCCCATTCCTCCTTTCCCTGTCGTACTAAGGACTCCCATTGATTCAGCCCTTCGTCGAAAAAAACTTCCGGCTACTATGGCCTCTGCTGACTTCTGTACGTTCAGCGTTATCTTCCGATAACGGTTACTCTTTTCGGAGCGTTCCGTACAGATCTCCCTGGGTACCACACGTTTCTTTTCCTCCATCCATCTGCCGCATTTACTGCACATGATTCCGTGTAGCTATCGGGCTTCATCTTGCTTAGCAGACTTACCCTCATGTACAGCCTTATATACGGTTTCTGTTCGTCAGACCAGAGGTTTGTCCCTGGGATTCCACCTCACGATGGACACCCTTGCCTTCGGCTATATCCTTCCCGCTGCCGGGTGGATTTGGAACTTGCACCCTAAAAAAACGTGCGCCGCCAGGCGCACGAAAGAAATAAGCCCGCCAAAAGGCGAGCTTATTTAGAATTCTACACTCACGCAAGCGTAATGGTATCTTTCCAGACAGTCTCGCCCATCAGTTCAACCATAATTTCCACATTTCCCGGCTCGGCAATGCGCTGCATGCGGGTATCCCATACCTTGAAAGCGTCGGAGGCAAGGGTCAGCGTGACCTGGCGCTCTTCGCCCGGATTTAAGGAGACGCGTGAGAAAGACTTCAGCACACGGACACGGCGGACCGTGGTCGCCTCAAGATCGCGGATGTATACGAGTACCGGGATCTCTCCTTTGCGGGTTCCGGTGTTTTTGATTCCCGCATGTACGTACAGGACAGGTGTCCTTCGGGCGGTGCGGGTGAGCGCCTCTGCCGTAAGCTCGCCCTCCGCCTCCAGCTCCACGCCGGTACAAGTAAAGTGTGTGTAGCTTAATCCGTAGCCAAACGGATACAGCGCGCCCTTCTCGGCATCGTAATAAACGCCTGCCTGGTAGGAAGACTTTGAATTATAATATACCGGCAGCTGCGCTGCGCTGCGCGGAATGGAGACGGGGAGAATTCCGGATGGATTCACCTCACCGAAGAGGATTTCAGCAAGCGCCCTGCCGCCTGCCGGTCCCGGATAGAAGCACTGCAGCAGAGCCGCCGCGCACGCCTTCTCGCGGTTTAAGATCATCGGTCTGCCGCTCACTACAACCGCAATTACCGGTTTTCCGGTCGCGTAAAGCGCTTCGGCGAGCGCTCTCTGCGCAGGTGAGATTTCAAGCGTCGAGCTATCGATGCCCTCACCGCAGTCCATGGACACATCTCCGTCCATGCGCGCCGCTCCGTTCGCGTCGAAGGAAACTTCCCCGAATCGGCTGGAGCTGCCCCCGAGCGTGAGAATCACGACATCGCTTCTCTCCGCCAGTTTCACTGCCTCGGAAAGCTCCTGCTCTGTTCCCTTCAGGATTCCGCTGCCCTTTGCATACTCCACAGCGGCGTCCGGATACCGATTGCTCACAGCCTCGCGCATCCCCTGCAGCAGGGTAATGCCCTCGCCGTCTCTTAAGGATGGGGAATAATCTCCGAGCATATCGTAAATCTGATCACTGTGCGGTCCGATCACCGCGATGCGCTCAGTTCCCCGAAGCGGCAGAATATTGTCACGGTTCTCCAGCAGGACGACGGACTTCTCTGCCATCTCAAGGCTTTCCGGATACTCTTCCAACGTATACTCTTCCGGCTCCTCTTCCGGCAGATACGGATGTTCGAACACACCGGACATATATTTCTCTGTCAAAATACGAAGCGCCGCGCGATCGATATCCTCCTCTGTGGCTTCGCCGTGTTCAACCGCCTCAGCGAGCAGGCTGAATCCTTCATCCCAGAGACTCACATCCACGCCGGAACGCAGAGCAAGCGCTCCCGCCTTCCGGGTGCTGCCCGTAAGATTCTTCAGGTTATCAACCGCGATACCATCCGCCATGACGAATCCCTCAAATCCCATCTCGCCGCGCAGAATGTCCTTTAAGAGATGCGGATTTGCATGGCAGAAAATACCGTCTATCTCATTATACGCCGCCATTACGCCGCCGACTCCCTCATCGCAGCACGCCTGCATCGGCGGCAGATGAATTTCCCGAAGCTCGCGCTCTCCGATTCTCGCCGCGCTCGCGTTTGTACCGCCTGTCGTCTCTCCCTGCGCTGCAAAGTGCTTGGCTACCACCGTAACACCCTCCTGCTGGAAACCGCGCACTGCCGCCGCTGCCATCTGCGCGCTCAGATACGGATCCTCGGAATAACACTCCTCACTTCTGCCCCAGCGCGGGTCGCGCAGCACATCCAGCATGGAGACGAGTGCCAGGTGGACACCGATTCCCTTTAACTGCTTTGCGCATACACGGCATGCGCGCTCGTAGAGCTCCGGGTCGAAGGTTGCACCCGCAGCAAGATTGACCGGCAGCAGGTAGCCGCCGAGCGCCTGATGTCCGTGCGGACACTCTGTGCTCATCAGCATAGGTATATGCAGACGCGAATGTTCCATCACATACCGCTGTGCCTGATTGTAAGCGCGGACCGCGTAAATACCGTACAGTCCGTTCTCGTATGTTCTCTGTGACCATGGATCTGCGCGGTACAGTCCGTAAAGGACTCCGATACCGGAATATTTCTCAGCCTCTTCACAGAATTCCTTCGACAGACGGATGCTGTCGCCTTCTCTCTCATAAACTCCAAAGCCGTAAAGCCTCTGATTAATCTGTCCTACCTTTTCCTGAAGCGTCATCTGCTCCAGAAGAGTCTTCGCCTTCTTGCGTGCCTCATCGCGTGTCATCTTATCGTTTGGCATATGAATCCCCTTTCCCTGTTGTTCTTTGCAAGCACAGTCTATCACAGCGCTGTCCAAATTTCTACTTTTAATTTTACTGTTTCACAATTTTTTCACTTTTATACCATAATTTACTCACACTTTTTCCGTATAGTATTACTTGTAAAAGCCAATCACTTTTTTATTACTTTTTCTTTTTCATATGCGCGGAGACTGTATTGTTCAGTTTCCGCCCTCCTTTTTTCAACAGAAAATCCCGTATATCAGGCGCCGCTGATTCTGATATACGGGCTTCTTTTTACTTCTCCGGCGTCTCCAGCGTGATTCTGCCGATCTTTCCGTTTCGGAATTCCTCCAGAAGGATCTGTGATGCCTTGGTATAGTCGAGGGCTCCTCCTTTTAACAAGCAGCCGCGGTTCTTTGCCACGCCCTCGAGCATCTGCACGGCGTCCTCGGATTCATCAATCTCATAGCGCTGCGCCAGAATACCGGGGTAGTCTGCGGTGAGTTTTTTGATCAGTTCAATCGCGAGTTCCTCGGTATTTAATATCTCATCCTTGATGGAGCCGATCATTGCCAGCTTAAGCCCCACGCTCTGGTCCTCAAATTTCGGCCAGAGAATGCCCGGCGTGTCCAGAAGCTCCAGCCCTTTTCCCAGGCGGATCCACTGCTTTCCCTTTGTGACGCCGGGCTTATTGCCTGTCTTTGCGCATGCGCGCCCTGCGTAGGAGTTGATAAACGTCGACTTTCCTACATTCGGGATGCCCACAACCATCGCGCGCACCGGACGGTTTAAGATCCCGCGGCGGCGGTCACGCTCAATCTTCTCCTTACACGCTTCCTGGACAATTCCCTGGATTGCCTTTAAGCCGGCTCCGCTTCTGGAGTTGACCTTTACCGCGTGAAAACCTTTTTCTTCAAAATATTCCATCCATTCTGTATTTCTGCGCTCGTCCGCCAGATCGGACTTGTTAAGCAGGATCAGCCTCGCCTTATTCTTTCCAAGCTCGTCAATATCCGGGTTGCGGCTGCTCACCGGAACTCTCGCATCCACCAGCTCTATGATCAGGTCGATCAGCTTGATATCTTCCTGCATCTGTCTCTTTGCCTTGGTCATATGACCGGGATACCACTGATAATTCATCTGCAATTTCTCCTGTTTTTATTTTACAAACCCAAAATCCTTCCACGGGGATACGGCAAGCCACAGCTTTCCGATGATATTCTTCTTCTGAACCATTCCCATGTCCACATGGCGGCTGTCCTCACTGCTGTTGCGGTTATCTCCCAGAACAAAAAATTCGCCCGCATCCAGTGTGATCTCATCCTCCGCCAGCCCCGGATCAGTGATCGGCGGAAATTCCTTTTCTTCAATATAGGTCTTGCCGTCAATAATAATCTGACCGTCCCGAATCTGTATTGTCTCTCCCGGAAGTCCGATTACACGCTTGATGTGCAGGCTGGACTTCTCATCTTCGCTGTTTCGGAACACGATGATGTCGCCCCTCTTCGGGGAACCCAGGGCGTACGAAGCCTTATTTACCAGAAGCTCCTCCCCCGCAGTAATTGTGGGCTCCATAGAACCCTCCTGCATCGTCACCTTCTGTCCGAAGAAGAACGCCAAAAACGCCGCCAGCGCAATGACCAGCGCAATCTCTGCGATCCACGCCAGCACAGCCCTGACTTTTCTCTGGGCGAAGTAATCCTTAATATAACGCATTCTCAGATTCATAACTCTTCCCCATTCAGCTCTCATTAGACGAACAGGGACATAATACTGAAAGTATATGTCCCTGTTCTTTTCCGCTTTATTATTTTACTAACTCTTTAACCTTAGCAGCTTTACCTACGCGGTCTCTTAAGTAGTTCAGTTTCGCGCGTCTTACTTTACCGCGGCGAATCACTTCTACCTTCTCCACGTTCGGGGAGTGTAACGGCCAGGTCTTCTCAACGCCGATTCCGTTGGAGGTCTTTCTTACTGTGAAAGTCTCTCTGTTTCCGCCGCCCTGCTTCTTCAGCACAACGCCCTCGAAAATCTGGATTCTCTCGCGGTTACCCTCTTTGATCTTGCCGTGTACTCTTACGGTGTCTCCTACACGGAACTGCGGTACTTCAGCTTTTAACTGAGCTGCTTCAATGTTTTTAATGATATCGTTCATGATTCTTCTCTCCTTTATATTTTGGATGTTCTTAATACACGATGCTGTAACAGAGGACCATCTTACTTTCTCGCTGCGTCTGCACCTTTTGATATTATACAACAGGGGGAGGCAAAAAGCAAGCGTTTTTTCTTATAAAAAGCACTCCACTTCTCTGCGCGCCATATAGTTTCCCTCAAGGTATGCTTTTACCTGTGATGCGTCGTAGCTTCTCGCCTCTGCCGGACAGACCTTAGCACAGCGCATACAATGGATGCAGAGATCCTCCCGGATCTGCATGGTGTCAGCGTCGATGGCGCCGACCGGGCATTTCAGTGCGCATGTCTGGCAGTGCGTGCACTTTGTTCCATCCCAAAACTTCGGAGCGCCCTTCATGGGCTTTGGCTCCGGGCTGGGATTGCCGGGAAGCTCTGCCGGGGTGAAATCATGATCTTCCAGACGCCGGCGGATTTTGAGCGCGAACTGCCGGAAAATTTTTGCATCCTCGCCGTCTGGGCGTCCGGTTCCAAGCTTATCGGAGTAGATATGCGGGATAATGGGAGCGATTCCTCCAATACAGATAAAGCCCTGCTGCGTCAGAATCTTCGCCATCTGGGCCAGCGTGTCATCATAATGGCGGTTGCCGTAAGCCGCCATTACGATGCAGGGGGTATTCTCCCCGTGCAGATTCTCAAAAAGCCCCTCTACTCCCGGAAGCTGTCCGCCGTACACAGGTGCTGCGGCTATCAGCAGATCGTGAGAACCAAATTTCACATGCTGTCTGCGGATGCGGCGGCGCGTCAGTTCGATATACTTCGGTGTCTGGCTCAGCTCCCCGGCAAGCATCTCAGCGGCGCGTTTCGTCCCTTCCGTGGGGCTGAAGTATGCCGCTGTCACCGTATACTGCTTTTCCATAAGATCAGGTCTCCTCTCTTTTGTGCGTGCGACAGACTGTTCTCTCCGCCACGCCTCTATCTTCTTATGGTCGCCGGAGAGCAGTACCTCCGGAACCGCTCTGCCGCGCCATATCTCCGGGCGGGAATAGTGCGGATATTCAAGCAGGTTATCCTGCAGCGACTCAAACTGCGCCGACTCCTCGCTGCCCAGCACGCCGGGAACAAAGCGCGAAATGGCATCAATCATCACCATTGCCGCCAGCTCGCCGCCGGTGAGCACGTAGTCTCCGATTGAAACATAATCCGTAACAACCTCCTCGAGAACGCGCTCGTCAATTCCTTCGTAGTGTCCGCAGAGGAACACCAGATCCTCCTCCATCGCAAGTTCTTCCACCATCGTCTGGTCAAAAAGCCGTCCCTGCGGCGTCAGGTAAATCACCCGCGGCTTGTGTCCGATCTTCTGCTCCACCGCCTGGTATGCGCGGTATACGGGCTCCGCCTGCATAACCATGCCGGCGCCGCCGCCGTACGGATAATCATCAACGCGCATGTGCTTATCCTCTGAATAGTCACGGATATTCACCGCGTCCAACGTGATACGCCCGCTCTTCTGCGCGCGCCCCAGTATGCTCGTCCCCAGCCCCTGCTCAATCATCTCCGGAAACAGAGTCAGTACGTGGTAATTCATCTGTATGCCCTCCTAAATCAGACCTTTCATCAGGTGTACTGTCATCCTGTGCGCTTCCACGTCCACATCCAGAATGCAGTCATGAATCGCCGGCAGCAGCAGCTCGCCGTGCTCCCGGGTGGTGACAATATAGACATCATTGGCTCCGGTCTCCATCACGTCCTTTAACGTGCCAAGCCTTTCGCCGTCATCTGTATACACTTCCATGCCAATGAGATCCGCAATATAATATTCATCTTCGTCCAGCGGCTGTGCCTGCTCTCTCGGCACGAACAGGCCGCATCCCTTATACTTCTCTATGTCATTGATGTTGTCGATTCCCCTAAATTTCAGAATAGCGAACTGCTTGAAGTATTTCACTCCCGCGATTTTAAGCGTTATCTGCTCTGTCCTTGTCTGTAAAATAACCTCGCGAAGCTCCTCAAAACGGTGCGGATCGTCCGTGGTCGGAAATACCTTGACCTCACCTCTGACTCCATGTGTGGAAGCGATCACTCCCACCTGCAAATACTGTTCCATAAATTCTCTCCAAAAAAGTTCCTATGATTACAAAAATATCGCAGAACTTACATTCTGCGATATTTATTACTGCTGAAGTATCTCTACCTCAACCTTCTTATCACTCTTGGAAGAAGCCGCTTTAACGACTGCACGGATCGCTTTTGCGATGCGTCCCTGTCTTCCGATTACTTTGCCCATATCAGAAGGAGCAACTTTTAACTCCACCAGAACGGAATCTCCGCTGGCTGTCTCCGTTACCACTACTTCTTCAGGGTTGTCCACCAGTGATTTTGCAATTACTTCAACTAACTCTTTCATTACAATACCTCACGTTCTCTGAACCTTTCAGAAAGTAGTACGCAAGTACAAGCTTATATTATTTCTCAATACCAGCCAGTTTGAAGATTTTGCTTACAACTTCTGTCGGCTGTGCACCGTTTGCCAGCCACTTCTTTGCAGCTTCCTCGTCAACCTTGTATACGCTCGGATCCTGATTCGGGTCATAAGTACCGATCTCCTCGATGAATCTTCCATCTCTCGGGGAACGGGAGTCCGCTACGATAATTCTATAGAAAGGAGCCTTCTTCTGTCCCATTCTTCTTAATCTGATCTTTACTGCCATGTTCATTCACCTCCTGGGTTTATTTAAAAAAATTTTTATTTAAAAAGGAAGTTTAAATCCTCCCCTTTTACCAGCTTTACCGCCCATTAATCCGGGCATCTGCTTCATCATCTTGCGGGTCTGTTCAAACTGCTTCACCATGCGGTTGACCTCTGAGATGTCCACTCCCGCGCCCTTCGCAATGCGGTTCTTGCGCGATGGATTGAGGATGTCGGGATTTGCCCGCTCCTTCGGTGTCATGGAAAGGATGATCGCTTTCTTGCGCTCAATCTCCTTTTCGTCCACCATGCCCTCGATATCCTTTAACTTTCCGCCCATGCCGGGAAGCATATTTAAGATGCTGGACAATCCGCCCATCTTCTTCATCTGCTCCATGCTGGTCAGAAAATCGTCAAAACCGAACTGGGCCTTCTTGAGCTTCTTCTCCATCTCTCTCGCCTGGTCTTCGTCAAAACTCGCCTGTGCTTTCTCAATCAGGCTCATCACGTCGCCCATGCCAAGAATTCTGGAAGCCATACGGTCGGGATAGAACTGCTCCAGATCGGAGAGCTTCTCCCCCATGCCGACGTACAGGATTGGTTTTCCGCTGACTGCGCGGATGGAAAGCGCTGCACCGCCGCGGGTGTCGCCGTCCAGCTTCGTCAGGATTACGCCGTCTATGCCTACCTTATTATTAAAGGTCTCGGATACGTTCACTGCATCCTGACCGGTCATGGCATCTACTACCAGGATCGTCTGATCCACCTGAAGCGCGCTCTTGATATTCTGAAGCTCTTCCATCATGCCCTCATCGATATGAAGGCGTCCTGCCGTATCGAGGATTACCACGTTGAAATTGTTTGCCTTCGCATGCTCCAGTGCCGCTTTCGCGATATTCACCGGATTCTGCTTGTCGCCCATGGAGAATACCTCCACGCCCTGCTTCTCACCGTTGATCTGAAGCTGTGTGATCGCTGCCGGACGGTAGACATCACACGCTACAAGAAGCGGCCGTCTGCCCTTGGACTTCAATTTACCGGCGATCTTCGCCGCAGTTGTCGTCTTACCGGCACCCTGCAGACCTGCCATCATCAGAACTGTGATCTCACTGCCGGGCTTTAACGCGATCTCTGTCATCTCGCTTCCCATCAGGTTCACAAGCTCATCGTTAACGATCTTGATTACCATCTGACCGGGATTCAGACCATTCATCACGTCCTGTCCGACGGCGCGCTCCTGTACGGATTTGATGAACTGCTTGACCACCTTGAAGCTTACGTCAGCCTCAAGAAGCGCCATCTTAACTTCCTTTAACGCCGTCTTGACGTCCGCCTCCGTCAGTCTGCCCTTGCTTCGCAGGTTCTTGAAGACATTCTGCAGTTTTTCAGTTAAGCTCTCAAATGCCATTATAACTCCTCCAGGATCTCTTCCGAGATCTTCTCAATCCGTACAAGCTGTTCCGATCTCACGCCGGAGGCGTCCTCCTTCGTAAGTCTGTGGATCTCGTGCACCTTCTCCCGAATGCTCACGAACTTCTCCACCAGATGCAGCTTCTGCTCATAGTCGTCGAGAATCTTGCCGCAGCGCTTTATCATATCGTGGACGCCCTGCCGGCTGATGCCGCGCTCCTGCGCCACTTCGCTGATCGAGTAATCATTCATTACTACGTCTTCATAGACCTGTCTCTGATGCTCAGTCAGCAGTTCTCCGTAGAAATCATACAGTAAAGCCTGCTCTACAATTTTTTCCATGTGTAATCACCTTGCATATCATACAACAGGCTTTGAGATATGTCAAGTGTTTTTTCTTGACAAATTTTCATATTCTCAATAAATGTGAATCATTCTCAGAATACGCACCAGCTTTGTACCCATCGGGAAGCGGCGCATCTCCTCCTCGGGGATTTTTGTGATAATTACATACAGAAGCATGTAGACAATCACTGCCGCCGGAATCGCAACGATCAGACAAATCAAATTGCGGTGGATGAGGACGTACAGACCATAATAAACAATCCATGCCGTCACGCCCATGCCGGCTGCCGCCGCAAGGGGTTTGAGATATGTGTTGACGTATTCATTCTTATATTTCAGATATTTTCTCAGCGCAAGCTGATTGAGGATGCACATGCAGATACCGTAGGCGAGGTTCGCGATCATGACTGAATACGCGCCAAGAGGCGTGAACTTCGTCAGGCACACGAGCACTGCGACGTTTGCGATCAGGGAAATGGCTGCGTTCTTCAGCGGTACAGTCTGCTTTCCAATGCCCTGGAGCACGCCGTTTGTGATCGTCGAGAGCGAGAAGAACAGCACGGCGCTGCCTCCTGCCACAAGCATTTTCCCTGCTGTATCGGTATTTGCCCCGAAAAGCAGACGCATGATCGGAAACGCAAGCACTGAGAGCCCCACTGCCGCCGGAATTGCGATGAACATCGTCATGCGGATACCGGTGTCAATCTGGCGTCTTGCTTCCTTATATCTGCCGAGCGCATAATTGCCCGTCACCGCCGGAATCATTGCCGTGGACGACGAGTTCGACAGTGCAATCGGGACATTTACAAGCACAAGGTACATATTGTTGAACTGACTGTAGAGCTTTGCGACCTCCTTGCCGTCGAAGCCGTTTGAGATCATCAGCGGCGCGAAAATTGTCTGGTTTAAGTATGAGCTGATGTTGTACAGACAGGTGCTGAAAATCACCGGCGTCAGCATAAACAGAATCGTACGGGCAATATCTCCCCAGGACTCCTCGTTCTTATGGCGGTCGCGCTGAATCTTTCGCCTGATTAGCCTGCGGTTAACCGCAAAGACCAGAAGCATGAAAAGAATACCGACCACAACGCCGGCTCCGGGACCCATTGTGCTGCCCGCAGCGCCGTAGATCGCCTCGTCCGCCTCACTCTTTGCGAACACGTTTATAAATATGGCGCCCATGGATACCGCCACGCAGGCATTGATCAAAGCCTCAAGAATCTGCGAAATAGACGTAGGCATCATATTGCTGTGCGCCTGGAAGTAGCCGCGCAGCACGCCCAAAAGCCCGGCGAGCAAAATTGTCGGAGCCAGCACGCGAAGCGCCAGCGCCGCCTCCTCCCCGCCCTTGGGCAGAAGCTGCTCGGCAAACACGAATGCCACAAGCGAAGCAAGCCCGCCTGTAATCAGCACATAGATCAGACTGCCTTTAAAAATCTTCTGCGCGTTCTTATATTCCTTCTTTACAAGCCGCTCCGACATCAGCTTTGACACCGCGACCGGTATGCTGTAGCCGGAGATCAGCAAAAGGATAAAGTATACCGTATAGGCATAACCGTAGTAGGCGTATCCCAGCTCCCCGATATTCGCCTTCATCACCGGGCGGTATAAAAGCCCGATCACGCGGACGAGAAGCCCTGCGATCATCAGGAAAGACGCCTGTTTTACAAATGAATTCTTTTTTCCCATTATTTAGCCGTCTCCTATACGTTTTCTATCTGCCAGTCGATCGGCGCGAGATTGTTCTTCTCCAGAAATGCATTTGTCTGGCTGAAAGGTCTGCTTCCGAAAAATCCACGGAACGCGGAGAGCGGGCTCGGATGCGGAGCCTCAAGAATCAGATGCTTCGGATTATGAAGCATGGCCTTCTTTGTCTGCGCCGGTCTGCCCCAGAGGATAAATACCATCGGGCGATCCTGCGCGTCCAGCACGCGGATCGCTGCATCCGTAAATTCCTCCCATCCGATACCCCGGTGTGAATTTGCCTGATGCGCGCGCACGGTCAGCACAGTATTTAAGAGCAGCACGCCCTGACGCGCCCATTTCTCAAGGTATCCGTTATTCGGAATGTAGCAGCCCAGATCGTCCTCGAGCTCCTGATAAATATTTGCGAGAGACGGCGGAATCTCCACGTCAGGCTTCACGGAAAAGCACAGCCCGTGAGCCTGCCCGTCGTTATGATACGGATCCTGTCCCAGTATCACGACCTTCACCTGCTCAAGGGGTGTGAAATGAAATGCATTAAACAGATCATCCGGCGCGGGAAATACCTTTCTCGTGCGGTATTCCTCCCCTACAATCTGAAACAGTTTCTTATAATATGGCTTTTTAAATTCGCCTTTCAGGGCTTCTGCCCAGCTTCCGCTTAAAGGCGGCATATCTGATCCCTCTTTTCTCTATAATCTCACGGAAATCCCCCGGTCTTTTAAATATTCCTTGACCTTGCGGATCTCCAGTTCTTTGAAGTGAAACAGCGATGCGGCAAGCGCTGCATCTGCCTTTCCCTCCGTAAACGCTTCGTAAAAATGCTCCATCGTTCCTGCGCCGCCCGAGGCGATAACCGGGATTCCGACAGTCTCCGCCACCGCCCGGGTGAGCGCAAGGTCATAACCGGCCTTGGTCCCGTCTCCGTCCATACTCGTCAGAAGGATCTCTCCCGCTCCGAGCGCTTCCGCTTTCTTCGCCCACTCCACAGCGTCCAGTCCGACATCCACTCTTCCGCCGTTCTTATATACATTCCATCCGCTTCCGTCGCTGCGGCGCTTGGCGTCGATCGCCACCACGACGCACTGACTCCCGAACTTATACGCCGCGTCCGAGATCAGCTGCGGATTGGAAATTGCCGCAGAATTGACAGAGATCTTATCGGCTCCCTCTCTGAGAAGCTCGCGGAAGTCCTCCACCGTACGGATGCCTCCTCCCACGGTGAACGGGATAAAGACATTCTCCGCCACCCGGCGCACCATGTCAGTCACTGTCTTCCGGTTGTCCGACGAAGCCGTGATATCGAGAAACACCAGCTCATCCGCCCCCGCGCTGTCATACGCTTTGGCGATCTCCACGGGATCTCCGGCATCTTTGAGGTTGACGAAATTAACTCCCTTGACCACTCTTCCGGCGTGAACGTCCAGACAGGGAATGATACGCTTTGTAAACATCTATGCTTCCTCCCTTCCCAGCGATGCAAAATTACTAAGGATCTGCAGCCCAATCTGTGAGCTCTTCTCCGGATGGAACTGGCACGCAAAGACATTGCCCTGCTCCACCGCCGCGTGAATCGAAACGCCGTACTCCGTCACTGCCTTTACAATCTTCGGATCTTCAGCCTTCAGATAATAAGAGTGGACAAAGTAGACGTAAGGCTCTTCGGGCAGATTCTCAAACAGCCGTCCTCCGTTCTGCAGCGTCAGGGAATTCCAGCCCATATGCGGAATCTTTCTGTCCTCTCCGCGCGGAATGCGCAGAATCTCTCCCTTCAAAATGCCAAGCCCGGGTACGCCGGGGCTCTCCTCGCTGCGCTCAAACAGCAGCTGCAGCCCAAGGCAGATGCCAAGAAGCGGAATGCCGCGCTGCACCACTTCCCTGATCACGGAGACAAGACCGAACCGCTCCAGGTTCTCCATGGCGTCTCCAAAGCTCCCCACGCCCGGAAGCACCACCTTATCCGCCCCGAGGATCGTCTCGCGGTCTCTTGTCAGGACGACCTCCTCTTTGAGGTAGAGAAACGCCTTGATCACACTCTTGATATTTCCTGCGTCATAATCTATGATCGCTATCATCTATATACACCTCATCTCTTATTCTGTCCGCGCAAAATGCGCAGATTCTCGGAAAGTTTCAACACCTCGGGGCATGCCCGAAACGCCAAAATTCCCCAATATATCTGTTAGTTTAACATATCTGTTTTCAGATTACAACGGTGAAGTGACCGCGTATTTCCTCATTCGCAGCAGTTTTATCCTCCGCTTTATCAGTACACGCAGCGGGAGCCGGGCTGACACAGCCCGGCTCCCAGTCACCCCATTACCATTCCGAAGTTGCACTGCTCCAGCACAACGGATCCTCCTGCGCGGTCAGCCCATTGCCGGAGCGCATATACCAGTCTGCGTCCTCCGTACCGAATTCTGCCAGGGTATCCGTCAGTAAAGCGCCGTCCTCACCGAGATAATACTTTCCGGCGGGAATGCCGCAGGCAGTGTCCTTCTCCACAGTGACCCATTCAGAGCGCGCCATGCGTCCGTCCCCATCGAGGTAATAATGCCTGCCGTCCACCTCAATCCATCCGGTGTCCCGCTCTCTCATACAATTAAAATGATACCGTTCTCCTTCGATATCCATCCAGCCCGCCTCAGCCTGATAACCCGTTTCGGGATCAAAATACGTCCAGCCTTCCGTATCATAATTCAGCATTCTCCAGCCTTCTGCCCTTTTTCCGAACTCATCAAGATAGATGATCTTATTCTTTTCGACATCTTTTAAGATACAAGTACACGTTTCAATCCTGCCGTCCTCCAGACGCCTCCAGCCAGTCTCCTCCTCTATGTATGGTTCTTTTAAGATTCCGTCCACATACATATCCTTCATCAGAAGCGCACACGGACCGAACCAGTTGATCGCAACGGTAAGCGTATTCTCATCCTGATCGAGATCGCACAGATAGACCGGATTCCCGTGCGCCAGATCAAAGAGCGCGTAGAATCGCTTGGTATAGGGATCCGTATTCCTGTACTCCTCCGGAATCTCTAAAGTAATCCAGATCGGATCGTATGTCTCCTTCACTGCGCCGGGCTCATTACCCATCCCCGCCTTCAGGCGGATATCCAGGTAACGCAGCGCCACATATCCCTGATAATTCATCAGTGGATCATTGATCAGCTTTGCACGGTATACCGGATCAATCGTATCGGTCACATTGTTCACCGTAACCGCAACTTTTGCCTCCGCGCCGTTCTCGATCATCTCCTCCTGTCCGGAGGTAAAGAGAATCTCCTTGAGTTCTTCCTTCGTCATCGCCACCTGATAACTGGGAGCGCCGTTCTGCATCTCTTCACTCAGCGTCAGATTGGACAGCGCTTCTTCTGTCTCTTTCGCCCCCACCTGGACAGCACGTCCAGCCAGCGCCAATCCCACAGCCGCAGCCAGCAAAACCCACGTTTTTTTCATAGCCACGCACCTCCTCATCTATTTTCTCAATATCGGAAAACTTGTATCCTTGGAGATTTTTTCTTTGCATCACTCCAGCACGGCTCCGTTTTCATCAAAGGTATACTCGCCCCAGGGGATTCCAAGCATCGCACTGCCCTCTGCCGTAATTGTCTCAAAACGCGCAATCCCCCCGTCATTCTTGGCATAATATCGCTTTCCGTCCGCCTCAAACCAGCCTGTGACCGTTTCATCCAGCGCATTAAAATAATACCATTCACCGTCGATCTCATGCCAGCCCTCTTCTGTCCGACAGCCGGTCTCCGGGTCGAGATATATCCATCGCCCAGCCTCTGAATCTATCATCTGCCAGCCCTTCGCAATCTTTCCGAACTCATTGAGATACAGCGATTTCCCGCCGGACTCACTCAGCGGCACATTGCTGCATGCCGTAATTCTTCCGTCCCCTTTGCGGTACCATCCGGTATCTTCCTCCTGGAAGGGCTCCATCAAAATTCCGTCCACATACATATCCTTCATCATAAGCGCAAATGTCCCAAACTCGGTCAGCGCCACGGTCAGCGTATCCTCATCGCTGTCCAGATCGCACAGATAGGCTCCACCCGGTCTGGAGAGCACATAAAACCGTTTAATCAATGGATTTGTATTTCTGTACTCCTGAGGGATCTCAAATGTAATCCAGACAGGGTCATACGTCTCCTCTACTTCTTTGACATAGTCTGACATTCCCGCACGCAGCGTGATATCGAGGTATCTGAGCACCACATACCCGCTATAAGACATCGCCAAGTTGCCTGTCACATGCCCCCGGGTCTCCATGTCGACCGTGTCCGTCACATTATTTACCATAACCTCAATCTCAGCTTCTCTCCCCTCCTTGATCATCTCCTCCTGACCGGAGGTAAAGAGAATCTCCTTGAGTTCCTCCTTCGTTGACTTCAAATGATAGGCCGGCGCATTGTTCTCCATCTTCTCACTCAGCTTTAGACTCTCCAGCGTATCCTGCGCCTTATTCTCTCCGCCCACACTGCTGCATCCGCTCAACGCAAGTGCCGCTGCAAGAAACACCCTCAACAATTTTTTTATCTTTTTCAATTGATGCACCCCCTCTTATTTTTTCTTCATTATATCGGGAAAAAACAGTAAAGTCAAAGAAAATTAATGTTTTACAACAAATATTTTCAGATAACTTCTCATAGAAAGCATTGATAGAATATGTTACAATGAAACAACAAATAGAATAAAATTTTGAGGTGAACAGTTATGTTGCAATTAGTTAAACTTGAGAAAAAGTACATTTCTCAGCTAATGGAAATGATGGACGAATGGACGGCGACCGGCGAAAAAATTATACCATGGTCGATTCGGAAATGTGACTATCACGATATTGACGCTTACATGGAAAGTCTGGAAGCAACCGCAGCAAGCAGCAAGTATGTCCCTGACTCTACATTCTTTTGCATTGACACTAGGAGAAATATTTTTGTAGGTGCTGTAAATATCCGACATTATCTTAATGAGCAGCTGCTTCTTGACGGAGGACATATAGGAGATGGCATCAGACCAAGTGAACGCGGAAAGGGATTTGGTACAAAATTCAGAGATATTGGATCAATATATAATAAGCGTTCTTCAAAGAAGAGAGCTGACATCCGCATCATGCCAGCTCTCTTCTTAAATCATCATATGGTATGTGTTTTAGCACGTAGCTCCGCCCGTCAGATGAAGCTGCGCGTCGAGGATCTGCTGCTTTCTTTCCAGAAGGTCATCTGCCAGAAGCTGCTTCTCCACATTTTCAAATCCAAGGCGTTCAATTGTCTTGGCAAAACGCTCTCCGGTGATGCCCTGCTCACGGAACAGAAGGATGGCTTTCTCAATCACATTTAACGCCTCTTCCTTGTCTGTGAAGATCTTGCTCAGAGCATGTCCCTGCGCTACCTTCTTGCCCCAGCGTCCGCCGATGTAAATCTTGTAGCCCGGGGTGCCGTCCTCGATTGCATCAAAGTGGCAGGAGCCGACACAGCGTCCGCAATTGTTGCAGATATCCTTGTCTATTTCAAGAACGCCGTCCACTACCTTTGCAGCGCTCATCGGACAGACCTGCTCTACGGAACACTTCTTGCAGCCGTTGCACTCGTCCTCGTCGAAATTCGGGATTAACTGACCGATAATTCCGATATCGTTTAAGTCAGGCTTCACACAGTTATTCGGACATCCGCCGACTGCAATTTTGAACTTATGCGGAAGCCTTACCGTGTGATAACCCTTATAAAATCTCTCGTGAATCTCTTCGGAAATTGCAAAGGAATCCAGCAGTCCGTACTGGCATGTTGTTCCTTTGCAGGATACTACCGGACGCACAACGGAGCCCGTTCCGCCTGTCTCCAGACCTGCTTTTGCGATAAATGCCCGAAACTCTTCAATCTTGTCAAACGGAACGCCCTGCACCTCAACAGTCAGTCGGGTCGTATATGTAATATTTCCGTTGCCAAATTTCTCAGCCGCCTCGGCAATTACCCTCTGCTGTTCTGCCGTAACCTTACCGTTTACGGTAATAATCCTTGCAGAAAAATTGTCTGTGCCTTTGTTGCTCAGAAATCCCAGGGCCTTTACTCTCTTTTCCTCATCTTTGCTGATAGTCAGTGTTGCCATACTTTTCCCTCCGTTGTTTATTTCCCGCGGGCACATCTGTCCGCGGGAGTTTTCATTATGATTTGTCAATTCATTATCTGCTCAAAATGAAACAAATGCTTCGTTGCCATTTATTCGGTTACAGAATTGAATGTCAGACCGCCCTCAAGCGCCTTCGTATTCGTATAGCCGTAATATTTCAGGCGGTTCTGCAGCATATACGCACGTTTTCCCTTTGCGCACACGAGCAGCAGCTTCTCATCTTTGCCGAGTCCCGGGACCTCTCCGTCAACCTTTGCCAGATCCACATACGGTGCTCCCGGAATGGACGGAACAGGAGATGCATCCACAATCTTATAACCCTCTGCCGCTCCCGCCTTATACTCTGCCGGCGTGATCGTCTCGAACGCTCCGCTCATCTTGTTGAGCAGAATATTGATCGTGTGGGCGAATGGATGAATCGCTGTGGAGAACGGCGGCGCATAGGCAAAATCCAGGTTTTCAAGCTGATCCACGGTCGCACCCAGAGATATTGCAGTCACAGCAATGTCAACCATCTTGTCCACCTCGCCCTTGCCGAGCACCTGAATGCCGAGCAGTCTCCTGCTGACCTTATCCGCTACCATCTTCACGATGAAATTACCGGCTCCCGGATAGTAATGCGCTTTATCATACACAACGCTCAGAACGGAAATTGCATCAAAGCCGGCCTCCTTTGCAGCCTCCTCGGACAGTCCTGTCTTACCGACATTGAGCTGGGGCAGCTTGCAGACGCCTGTGCCGAGAACGCCCGGGTATGCGATGGATGCACCGTTGATATTCTTTGCCGCCACGCGTCCGGCGATATTCGCTGTGGATCCCATCGGAGACCACTGCGGTTTGCCTGTAATGCGGTTCGTTACGCTCGCACAGTCGCCGACTGCATAAATATCTTCATCATTTGTCTGAAGGTATTCGTTCACCTTTACTGTGCGGTTCGGCATCAGCTCAATGCCGCTGTCAGCCAGAAATGCTGTATTTGCACGGATTCCGAGACAGAGCACTGCGATGTCGGCCTTCATGCCCTTGCGGTCAGTCTGCACTTTCTTTACTTTGCCGTCCTCACCCTCGATGCCGAGCAGCTTTGTTCCGGTGAATGCCATGATACCGTAATCAGCCAGATGATTTTCCACATACTCGGCAATCTCATGGTCAAAGCCCGGCAGAATCTGATCAGCCATATCAATCACAGACACGCGGATGCCTTTTGCTGCGAGGTTCTCAGCAACCTCAAGCCCGATAAAGCCGGCGCCTGCAACTACCGCGCGCTTCACGCTTCCGGTGTCAAGCCTGTCTCTTAAGGTGATCGCATCCTCCGGTGTGCGCATCACATATACGCCGTCCAGATCCACACCGTCAAGCGGCGGCTTTACAGGAGAAGCACCTGTAGCAATGACCAGCTTATCATAGCTGTACTCTGCAGTCTCACCTGTCTCCTGATTCCTTGCAGTAACGCTTTTTGCCGCACGGTTTACAGCCGTCACTTCAGTCTGAGTAATAACATTTACTCCTGTCAGCTTTGAAAAGCTCTCCGGTGTGTTCACAATTAACTGCCCGCGTTCCGCAATCAGTCCCCCTACATAATAAGGAAGCCCGCACCCTGCATAGGAAATGTCCTTTCCCATGGTCAGGATGGTGACTTCGTGTGATCTGTTCTCGCGCTTTAACTTTGCAGCAACCTTTGTTCCGGCAGCGACGCCGCCAATAATCAATACTTTCACGTTCCTCGCTCCTATCTTTCGTTTTCTTTTATTATACTCCTTGTTTATCCATAAGTAAAATGATAATATATGATTGCTCTCATAGGTAAACCCTATACATATAAAGGAGGTTACAATATGACAATCCGTCATCTGAGAATTTTTGCCGAGGTTGCTGATACCGGTTCCATGAGTACGGCGGCAAGGAATTGCTTTATCTCACAGCCCACAGTCAGCCAGGTGATACGGGAGCTGGAGGAACACTATGGTGTCGCGCTGTTTGAGCGGCTCTCACGAAGACTTTTTATCACGCCCGCGGGTTCCAAACTTCTGTCGCACGCCAGGCTGATCCTTGACCAGTATCACCTCATGGAAGAAAATATGCGCCAGGAGAAGGAATTCCAGCGGCTGCGCATCGGCGCAACGATCACAGTCGGGACTTGTCTGCTCTCGGATATTATCAATGATCTGCACAGAGAGAATCCGGTCCTCGATACGTATGCCTATGTCAGCAACACAAGCGGGATCGAGGAGAAGCTGCTTGACTCCACACTCGACGTTGCCATTGTTGAGGGTGTTGTAAAGCACTCCGAGCTCGTCTCCATTCCTGTGATCCGTGATTTTCTCGTACTCGCATGCAGCAAATCGCACCCGTTTGCCGCCCGCAGCACGATCCACGTCTCTGAGCTGGCAGGAGAACCGTTCGTGATGCGCGAGCAGGGAAGCGGCACGCGCGAGCTCTTTTCCAGCTATATGGCCAAGCAGAACGTCCCCCTGACCATTGCATGGGAATCCGACTGCCCGGAGGCAATCCGCAGCGCCGTACTCAATAACGGGTGCCTCGCAGTAATTTCCGTGCGCCTGTTCGAGGATCTGATCCGCGAAGGCAGAATCCGCATCATCAAAAACCAGGAATCCGAGTGGGAACGTAATTTCTATCTTGTCTATCACAAGGATCGGACTGCCATTCCCTCTCTGGATCTTCTGCGCAAAATCCTGACCCGTTACCGCGGCTGTAATTTTCTCGACAACACGGAAACAGGGACACTGACACGGGAGGTTTTATAAGGTTAAGGGGCTGCCGCGGCAGCCCCTTCTGTTCTTTTCCCTCTTCAGTCAGCGTTCTGTACCCATTCTAATTCCTTTGCCGGAACAACGATATAATTGTCTGCGCCCTCCCCTGCTCTCAGATATACATTCTTTATTCCGGCCTGAATGATCAATCTGGCACATAGCGGGCAGGGTTTTGCCCGGTGAATGGAATTGTCATCCGGATTCACCCCGGTTAAATACATATCCGCACCTATGGTCTGCTGCCTGGAACAGTTCAATAATGCGTTTGCCTCTGCGTGAACGGCCCGGCATATCCCATAGCCGTCTCCCTGATGCATATTTCGCTCAATCCGCGGACATCTGCCGAGATCGCAGCAGTTCTCAAAACCTCTGGGGGCGCCGTTGTAACCCGTGGAAATAACGACGTCATCCTTTACAATGACTGCACCGTATTTTCTCTTGATACAGGTACTCCTGTATGCAAATACTTCTGCGCAGTTTAAATATGTGTCTATTTTGGAAATCCTCTTCCATTTTTCCGGTGTGACCATATCCGACTTCCTTTCTTATATCACCTGCACCAAAAACGCCGTAAATGCGCATAGATTGATTGCCGCCATCAGCAGATAACCATACTGCATATTCACTCCCGCGCCGGTGATGCGGTACGCTTTGGGTTTGAAGCCAAGCAGGAGCATCGGAAGAACCGGCAGGAAGTATCTGCCCTGAACACCGTCAATAAATGTTCGGCGGTAACCGTTCCACTGTACATATAGGCTTATGAATGTCACCGCAATAATCATCAGTGCCAAACCGGCAAGTGTTCTGCGCACCGCCGGAGAAAAATTCACACTGCGGATATCATTGTCAAACAGCGCTGCTGCCGCCACAACTCCGAGAGAAACTGCCGGAAGCAAAAAGCCCGTAAAGATGTCAAGCGCTCCCAGATAGGAACCCGCCATTCCAAACAGATATTCCGGGAACTTCATTTCCACTGTATTTAAAAGGACGTTCAGAAAAGTCAGCGGATGCGTGAGGATAAATACCACCTGCTCTCCGGAGCTGACACCCGGCTGAAAGGTGATGAGGAACCGAGACGCAGCCAGCAGCCAGCCAAGGGCCGATACTACGCTCAAAGCGCCCAGCGCTGCCACATGGACTGCATACTGCCGTTTTGTGCCGAAACGCTCCCTTGGAATCAGGAACAGCAGCAGGCAGACCGGAGCATATACGATTTTGCACAGGCACAGCAGCGGCGTCATCACATACAAAAGCACAATCTGACGCTTTTTAAGACGTCCCTGCGGACCAAACCGCAGATACATCACAACGGTCAGGAATACAATTACCATCACATACGCAAATCCGTCCGCTGACATGGAGTTAAATTGCTGAATATTCATAGGAAGCAGTGAGATCAGTGCAACAAGATTTTTCCCCACGGGAATAAATCGGATACAGAAAAACAGCAGCACTCCTATGAGCGCCCAGTTGCACAATCTTCCTGCATAAACAAGCACCATTACTCTGTCCGTAAACAGCGATGCAGCTCCGATTCCAACTGCCTGTGCAATGTAGGACGTCGGAGCGTAGAGAGAAGCGTTTGCATAACCATAAAACTGTGTCTGCTCTTCATCCAGCCTTTGATCCCAGCCGTCTATAATATCGTAGAGCGTATTTTCCCCCGTAAAGAGATGTCTGTCCGCCGTCAGATTCCCCTCCAGAAATCCTCCCGCTCCATTGACCCCCTCCGAGCCTTCCGGATTAATCTCGGACATTATATGCCCTTTCGAAATCTCATAGCTTCTCCCAAAATGAGAAAACTCATCCGGCGTCCTGGACTCCGGCACTGCCGCCAGACAGAAGATTCCCATTGCAATATATAAGAAAAGGAAGATCCATTCCGGCTTTCTGTTCAGGCTGCGGCGGTACAGCAGAATAAATCCTGCAAAAACTGCTGCGGCAAAAAGCGCCGTTGCAGCAAATACAGTCGTTCGGGACAGATTCTTCTCAATCCCCCGCCAGCACAGGTATTGTCCGGGCTGCTCGGATCCATTTACTGTATATACAGTCTGATTGAGTCCCTGATTTGATGTCAAATACAAGTATACCTGCGTCGACTCCTCAGCAGATAGTGTAATAGTATACTCTGTGCCCTCCGCGTCTATAACCGGTGCATCAAGGAGAAGCTTTGTACTGGACGCTCCTATGTCAAACTTAGTAAGCCTCCATTCCTGAAGCAGAGTGCCTTCTTTCTGCAGAGAAACGGTTACAATCCCCCGTCCCTCTTCCTCTGATCTCCCCAGAGGAAGCGTAATTCCCTCCAGCCGCTCCCGATCCCAGGTAAATGTCTGAGTAATCTCCTCGCCCCCAAAAATCTGCCGCATCCCAATATCGGCTGTCACCTCCGGGCTCATTCTCCCCAGCATGGGTGAATCCTTAATCACAGAGAACATCATAAAGAGGACAGCCAGAAAAATACCTGTAATTGCCAAAATACGCTTCCACGCGCATCCAGCTTTTCTTTCTTTCGATTGCTTCACTTTTCCTATCACTCCTTTACTCCAATTCTTTTCCGGCAGCTCACACAGCGCAAGTGCCGCAAGTATTCTAATTATAGTACACCCGAGAGGAAAAGTCATCCCTTTCTAATAAAAATCGGAAAGCAAAAAAGCCTCCGGCACAGCTGCACTTTTCCTGATCAGTACTATCAAGACCTTTCGGATATATTTACAATTTTCAACAGACTTACCCCGCCCAATTTCGATTGACATTTCCCTCTCCTTCTGCAATAATGAGTTCATAAGAAACACCTATTTGTAATTATAAACATATCATTTTGGAGGAAAAACTGTGCTTACTATCAAAAAATACGTAAGAGCCGCAAGCCTCGAAGAGGCTTATGAGCTGAATCAGAAGCGCACGAACCGTGTAATCGGCGGGATGCTGTGGCTGAAGATGAGTTCCGGAACGGTACAGACAGCGATTGATCTGTCCGGGCTGGGGCTTGATACGATTGAGGAGACAGATGAGGAGTTCTCCATCGGAGCCATGGTGCCGCTGCGCGATCTGGAACTTCATGACGGATTAAATATGTACACTCACGGGGCCATGCGCGAAAGTCTGCGCCACATCGTCGGTGTGCAGTTCCGAAATCTCGCAACCGTCGGGGGAAGCCTGTACGGAAGATTCGGCTTCTCCGACGTTCTGACCTGCTTTCTGGGACTTGACGCTGTCGTGGAGCTTCATCACGCCGGAATGGTGCCTGTCGCGGAATTTGCCGTGCAAAAGCCCGACCGCGACATACTCGTGCGCATCCATGTGAAGAAGACGCCGCTTCGATGTGCATATCTCTCACAGAGAAACACCAGAACAGATTTCCCGGTGCTCGCCTGTATGGTGAGTGAGTGGGGCGGCGCGCTGCGCGCTTCCATCGGCGCACGTCCCCAGAAAGCTTCTCTCATCGAACTTCCGCAGAAGCTCTCGCTTGGCACCGCTTCACCGGAGGAAATCGCATCTTATGTACAGGAGCACACAGTTACCGGCTCAAATATGCGCGCCAGCGCCGCATACCGCAGCCGTCTTGCGTATGTGCTCACAAAACGCGCCTGTCAGCAGATTGGAGGAATGGACAAATGATGATAAAGCTGAATCTGAACGGAAAACCCGTCTCTGCAGACGTTGCTGAGGACTCCCTGCTGATCGACTTTTTAAGGGAGCATGGCTGCTACAGCGTCAAGCGCGGCTGTGAGACATCAAACTGCGGGCTTTGCACCGTATTTCTCGACGGCAAACCGGTGCTCTCCTGTTCCCTGCTGACTGTGCGCGCGGACGGCAAAACCGTGCACACACTTGAGGGACTTCAGAAGGAAGCGGAAGAGTTTGGAACATTTATCGCCCGCCAGGGTGCAGAGCAGTGCGGCTTCTGCAACCCGGGCATGATCATGAATGCAATCGCAATGTTCCGTGAGAATCCCGACCCGACGGATGAGGAAATTCTCGAATATCTGGCCGGCAATCTGTGCCGCTGCTCGGGTTATGAGGGACAGCTCAGAGGCATCCGTGCATTTCTGGACTACAAGAAATCGAAAGGAGAGACTGCCGTATGCAATATGTAAATCAGCCTGTGATGAAAAAAGACGCCATGGCACTCGTGACCGGGCAGCCTGTCTTTATGGATGACATTGCTCCCGCGGACTGCCTGATCGTAAAGCTACTGCGCAGCCCCCATGCCAACGCGATCATTGAGGATATCAAAACCGACGCCGCTATGCGTGTGCCCGGAATCGAAGCAATCTATACCTGGAAGGACGTCCCGCAGCAGCGTTTCACGCTTGCCGGCCAGACCTATCCGGAACCCAGCCCGTATGACCGCCTAATCCTTGACCGCCATGTCCGCTTTGTCGGAGATCCGGTCGCAATCATTGCCGGAGCAACCGAAAAGGCGGTAGACCGCGCAATGAAGATTATCAAGGTTAAATATCAGGTACTTGAACCCGTTCTGGACTTTCACACTGCAAAGGATAACGCAATCCTCGTACACCCGGAGGATAACTGGAAAGCGCTCTGCCCTGTCGGTGCAGACAATAAGCGGAATCTGTGCGCAGCCGACTTCTCCGAGGAGGGAGATCTCGACCAGGTACTTTCTGACTGTGACATTGTTGTGGAGGGTACGTACCACACAAAAGCCAACCAGCAGGCGATGATGGAGACCTTCCGCACCTGCTGCTATCTCGACACATACGGAAGGCTGAATATTTTAAGTTCTACCCAGATCATCTTCCATGTGCGCAGAATTGTCTCTAATGCACTCGGTATCCCAAAGTCGAAGATCCGCGTATCAAAACCGAGGATCGGCGGAGGCTTCGGTGCAAAGCAGACCGCTGTCTGTGAGATCTACCCCGCATTCGTGACCTGGATGACGAAAAAGCCATCCAAGATTATCTATACCCGTGAGGAGAGCCAGATCGCATCCAGCCCGCGCCACGAGATGGAAGTAAAGGTGCGCATCGGAGCGATGAACAGCGGAAAGATCCGCGCCATTGACGTCTATACGCTCTCGAACACCGGAGCGTACGGAGAGCATGGTCCTACTACTGTCGGGCTTTCCGGACACAAGTCCATCTCCCTGTACCGCGGCCTCGAAGCATACCGCTTCGCATATGACGTCGTTTATACCAATGAGATGTCTGCCGGGGCGTACCGCGGCTACGGCGCCACACAGGGACTCTTCGCCGTAGAGACAACTGTGAACAAGCTTGCGGCGCGGCTTCACATGGATCCCGTAAAGCTGCGCGAGCAGAACATGGTGCAGGAGGGAGACGAAATGCCGTCTTACTACCATGAGACTGCAACGAGCTGTGCGCTTGACCGCTGTCTGGCACGCGCCAAGGAGATGATCGGCTGGGATGAAAAGTTCCCCTGCCGAGACATGGGAAACGGCAAAGTGAGAAGCGTCGGCGTTGCAATGTCCATGCAGGGCTCCGGTATCTCCGGCGTGGATGTCGGCTCTGCGACGATCAAACTCAACGACGATGGTATCTATACGCTGATGATTGGAGCTGCTGATATGGGAACAGGCTGCGACACGACGCTTGCACAGGTAGCTGCGGAGTGCCTTGACTGCAGTCTTGACGATGTTACCGTGTTCAGTGCGGATACGGATCTGTCTCCGTACGATTCCGGCTCCTATGCCTCCAGCACTGCTTATATCACAGGCGGCGCTGTCGTAAAGGCGTGCGGGAAACTGCGTGAAAAAATCACGCAGAAAGGTGCTGAACTGCTCGGATGCGATGCTTCGGACGCAGAATTCACCGGAAAGGAAGTCTTCTGCAATTCAACCGGTGCTTCTGTTTCCCTGACCGACATTGCTACGCGCTCAATGGCTGGAAATCACGAGGCACTGCAGGTGACAGAAGCGAATTCTTCTCCGACTTCCCCGCCGCCGTTCATGGTCGGTATGGTTGAGGTGGAGATCGACAAGGAGACAGGCGCGCTCGATATTCTCGACTACGTCGGCGTCGTGGACTGCGGAACACCGCTGAATCCGAATCTTGCCCGCGTTCAGACTGAGGGCGGCATTGCACAGGGCATCGGAATGGCGCTCTACGAGGATATTCAGTATACGCAGAAGGGACAGCTTATGAACAACTCCCTGATGCAGTACAAGATTCCGAGCCGGCTCGATGTGGGACGCATCCGCGTGGAGCTGGAAAGCAGCTACGAGAAATCCGGTCCTTTCGGAGCGAAGTCCATCGGAGAAGTGGTTATTAACACGCCCTCCCCGGCTCTTGTACACGCTGTCGCGAACGCTACCGGACTGTGGATTGACGAACTTCCGATCACTGCGGAGAAGATCGCGATGGGATTACTTAAACATGAAGATTGATATGATACTGCTGGCGGCTGGCAACAGCCGCCGGTTTGGTTCTAATAAGCTGTTTTACGAGGTGGACGGCACCGCTCTCTACCTGCGCGCATTTGACCGGCTGCTCGCGGCGGCCCGCCCGGATGAGAACAGAATATTTGTTGTCAGCAGATATGATGAAATTCTGTCAGCGGCGAAAACGTATTCTTCTCTGCTGATTCCGGTATCAAGTCCGGACAGTGAGCTCGGGATTTCCCGCTCCATCCGCAATGGCATTGCGGCGTCCGGCGGCACTGCAGACGCCATCGCCTTCTTCGTGGCAGATCAGCCCTGGCTGCGTCCGCAGACGATCCGGGAATTTCTCGACCAATACGCCAAAAGCGGGATGCCGCTCGGCTCCCTGCGCTTTGGGGAACGGATGGGCAATCCCGCCGTATTTTCCCGTGCCTATTACCCGGAGCTGCTCTCACTTTCCGGGGATAAGGGCGGAAGAAAAATTTTAAACGCACACCCGAAGGAGTGCTTCTGCTTCTCTCCCTGTTCTGTACAGGAGCTTATTGATCTGGACATGCCTCCGGGCGAAGACGCGTAATAAGTCCGTACGGCACCTCGCCGGACACCAGAGAGAGAATCTCTCCTGCCTGAGAAATTCTCTCCGCCGTATCCGCCTGATTCAGCACAGGAATTACAGCTCCACCGCTGTGAAGAGCCGGCACTCGGTCAATATATCCGCTTTGCAGTGCCTCTGCAAGGTGCTCCGGGCGGATCAGTTCCTTTTCAGCCAGTCCGCCGGGATACATCTCATATCTGTGAAACGCGTCTCCCACAGCCTTGCCCAGCGCCGACAGTCCCATGACTGCCAGCACCACATCTGTATCCGCGCTTAATACCGGCTCGTCCGCGCGCGGATACTTTGCCGGCAGGCGGCGGGAACCATCTGCCTCCTCGAGAATCAAATCCGCGTGAGATGATAAAAGACTGCGAAGCGATGCAGGGGCTTTCTGACATTTGACGGCACTGTCTTTTATCTCGGGCGGAAGCTGACCATCGCGTTCGGCGCTTCCCTTCCATCCGGGACACGGCGTCCCGATACATACGAAGCCATCACGCTCCAAAAGCTTTACAGCGCGCTTCTCATCCCCGTCCAGCACAGACAGACGCTCCGGCAGCAGCATGTGCGTGGTTGTACCAAGCACGGTTTTCATTCCCACCCGGCATGCTTCGCGTGCCAGGCTCCACAAAAGACTTGTCTTGCCGCCCGCACCCGCGGCCGCGATGACGAAGGGACCGGACACACCGGATTTTTTTTGCTTCAGAAGCAGTTTAAAAAGCGCTGGTACCTCCCTGATTTCTCCATTTTCATGTTTCCATATCATCGGTTTCTCAATATCCGCAGAGGCGCGACAGCTCCCTCAGAGCATCCGCAGCCTCCAGCACTTCCTCCTCTGTATTATAATACGAAAAACTGAACCGCACTGCACCCTGCTCTCTTGTTCCGAGCGCCTCATGCATCAGAGGAGCACAGTGCCCGCCGCTGCGGGTGCAGATTCCACGCTCCTGCTCCAGCCATGCACTCACATACCCGGAATCCTCATCCCCGAGATTCAGAGCTGCTGCTGCAGTCCTAAGAGGCAGATCATAATCTCCATACATCCGGATACCCGGAATCTTCTGTACCTCCTGCACAAACAGGCGGCAGAGCTTCTCCTTCTTCTCTGCAATCTGCTCCAGCCCAATCCTGTCAATTTCCTTCAGCGCGGCGAGCAGCCCGGCAACGCCGTGTCCGTTCTGTGTGCCCGCCTCAAGCGCGGATGGCATCTCCCTGGGATGACTCCTGCTGTAGGTCTGTATGCCGCTGCCCCCGGTAAGCAGAGGACGGACTGCAATGCCGCGGCGCACGCAGATACCTCCGGTTCCCTGAGGTCCCATAAGACCCTTGTGTCCAGTAAAACAGAGCACGTCAATGCAGTCGCGCTCCATGTCAATCTTAAGCATTCCTGCGCTCTGGCAGACATCTGCCACGAACAGCACGCCGTTTTCCCGGCATCTCTGCCCAATCCTTCTGATATCGTTTCCGTTTCCTGTTACGTTTGAAGCATGCGTACAGAACACAGCCCGCACACCGGGAACAATCTTCTGCTCCAGCGCCTCCATATCCAGGACGCCGCGGGGAGCAGACGGCTCCCTGCAGCCGATGACAGTAAGCTGTACGCCGCCATTCTCCATCTCATAGAGCGGTCGCAGTACGCTGTTGTGCTCCATCACTGTTGTGATCACCCGATCGCCGGGGCGCAGCAGTCCTTTGACCGCAGTGTTGAGCGCCTGCGTCCCGTTCATTGCAAACGCAACGCAGTCTGCTCCCTGCGCGCCGAACAGCGCAGCAATACGTTCTCTCGTCTCCAACAGCACCCGCCCCGTATACAGAGATGCCGGATGCGTCCCGCGGGAATCGTTTCCCATACGGCAGATGGCGTCGGCAACTGCCGCCGCGACCTGCGGCGGCTTTAACAATCCTGTTGCAGCGGCATCCAGATAGATCATGCTTCCCCCTCCAGTTCTAATTCCAGAAGTCCGGCTAGCACGGAACCTGCGATACAGCGCGCCTTGTCGGAGATTGAAAAGCAGTTCTCCCTCTCCTTAGGTCTGGGATCTATATCTGCAAGCTTAAAGCCCTCTGTGACAGGATAGCCGTCCGGCAGGATTCCCCTTAAGATGCCGGCGATCGATGCGCAGACCGGCACCTTTCCCTTTCCGGTATCAATCTGTCCGATCAGCTGCCCGCGCTCCACAATGTCTGAGATAGCCGCCGCGCCCTCAAAGACGCCCTGTGCCGGAGCGTGGATTACACGCTCTTCACCGTATCCTGCGATGATGCCCGGAATCCCCGTATTCGGCGCAGCGCTGCCCTTCCGGATAATTCTGCCAAGATTATGGCCTCTCTTTGTCTCAATCACAAGCTGTACATCCTTCCCGGCCGTAAAACCGGGACCCAGGGCAATCGTTAAGGGAGCCATCTCTCTGGAAGTCCCAAGATTTTTCTTCGCAAGAATCGCATCCACAACCGCCCAGGGCTTTACCTCCTTTAAGCACTCTGCTTTTGGGTCCATCAGAAGCGCAACGTCTCCGGAGCGCAGCATTTCCAGCGCCCCGGCAACACTTTCCGCCTTCCGGCAGCGCACATTCTCCACCGTACACTCCCCGTTATAAACCGCCTCGGAAAACGCAACTTTCCGGCGGATTGCCGCCGGGCGGCTAATCTCCAGCGCCAGTACCGGATATCCGCAGCGGTGCAGCCGGTGAATCACTCCCGTCGCCAGATCACCGGCTCCTCTCACGACAACGAGCTGCTCTCTTCTCTTCATATGCTTCTTCCTCCTCACGGTTTTACGAGGAGACCGGCTTCCGTCATACGCTGGGCGATCTCGTACATATTTGTGACGCTTCCGACAGCCAGATGCTCAGTCAGTCCGTAATAATTCAGGCAGGTGCCGCATGTTAAGATCTCTACCCCCTGTGCTTCCAGACTCTTTAAGTCCTCAACTGTCTGAGCCCCCTCACAGGAGAGCTTGGCTCCCCCGTTATACAGCAGCACAGTCTCCGGAAGTACCTCCTGCTGTGCAAGCGCGTACACAAAGCCCTTCATCAGGACAGCGCCCAGCTCCGGGCTGCCCTCTCCCATTGTCTCAGAAGAGAGCACCACAACAGTTCCTCTTCTCCTCGCATCCACAGAACACTCCTCCGCCTGAGTCTCTTCCTCCGCCTGCGGCTGCACAGAGCCGTCCTCCCAGACGAGCAGTACGCTGTATTCACGCTCCGCCTCTTTCTTCGCCTCGAACCGATAACCCTTTTTCTTCGCCAGCTTCCCGAGATTCTGCACTGCAATCTCATTGTCGACCAGAACCTTTGCCTCAGCCCCCGGTCCTGCCGCCTCCATCGCGTGCTTTGTCTCAATAACCGGAATCGGGCACTGCTTTCCTCTCATATCCAGATGCATCATACGATTTTTCCCTCCACAATTACGCTGCACTCTTTGCGCGCCTCTACATATCCTACACGGGCACAGAGAACTCCCTTTTTGCCCATCTCTTTTTCTGCCATATCCGCATCTCCGGGCGGCAGACTCACCAACAGTCCGCCCGATGTCTGCGGGTCAAACAGGATCTCTTCCGTTGCAAAGCTGTCTTCGCAAAAAAGAACCTTTGACTCAACGTGATTTCTGTTTCTCTGAGCCGCAGCAGTGAGACAGAACTCCTCCACACACTTCGGGCTCTCCGGAAGATATGGAATATTCTCTGCAAAAATCCTCGCTGTATGCTTCTGTCCCATCATCTCGCACAGATGCCCGAGAAATCCAAATCCTGTCACGTCTGTGCAGCCGTGCACGTGATATTTTCTCACGATTTCCGATGCTGTGCGGTTAAGCGCCGTCATACTTTGGACAGCTTTATCAAGGGCACTCTCAGAGACAAGACCAACGCGCGATGCCGTGCAGACAAGCCCTGTCCCAAGCGGCTTTGTCAAAAGCAGCACATCCCCCTCCTCACAGCCGTTGTTCTTAAAAATACGCGCAGGATGAATTGTTCCCATTACAGACAGACCGTACTTGACATCCGCATCATGGATCGAATGACCGCCTGCAAGGGAACCTCCTGCCTCCTGCACTTTCTCACTTCCGCCGAGCAGAATCTGTCCCAATATATTCAGATCCATCTCCTCCGGAAAGCAGACAATATTAAGCGCTGTCTTCACATCTGCTCCCATCGCATAAATATCACTTAACGCGTTTGCCGCCGCAATCTGTCCGAAAATATACGGATCCTCCACCATGGGCGGAAAGAAATCGAGCGTCTGTACGACAGCCAGCTCGTCGCTTACGCGGTATACTGCAGCATCGTCGCTGCTGTCATAGCCCACAAGTAAATTTTCATCCTTTACTCTGGGAATTTTCTCAAGCACTCTTGCGAGCGCTCCGGGTCCCAGCTTTGCCGTGCATCCTCCGCCGCGGCAGAACTGTATCTTATTCTCCATGTTTTCTCAGCCTCCTTACAGAAACATGCGCCAGGTCTGCTCCCAGACAAGCCCTGACTTTCTCAGGCAGCGTTCTGTCCTGTCCAGCTCCTGCACCGGAGCGCACCACGCCATCCCGCAGCCTGCCGTGATCTCCCGCGGCACCGGGATCAGTCTTCCCGGACAGTCTGCCTCTTTCAGCGAGCGCTCTGCCTGCATCGCCTGCAGCGTTGTCTGAAATGTGATTACTGCCTTTTCCTCTTTAATTCTCAATATTTGTCTCCTCCTCAAATGCACAGAAAAAACTCCGCATATGATATTATGGTATCATATACGGAGCAATTTTTCAAAATACTTTTGTCTGTGCGAGCAAAATTTCAAATAATCTGCCGCAGATGCTCTCCTCCAGCTTCATGGTCTGCAGAATTCCGATCATCTCCAGCGGCGTCTTCCCCGCCTGCACATAATCCATAATCCGCATCTTCACATTGTATTCCATTTCCGCTTCGTACAGGGCTTCAAATATCTGCTGTTCCAGATCATTATCCTGAATTTGGAGCTTTCTGTCAAAGCAGATACGAACACTGTTCTCCGTTTCCATCTCCGGAATGCTTACGGAGAGCACGTGGTTCTTCTCGCAGTAAGAGACATCCGCCTGCACGCCCTGTTCTCCGATAAATACTCTGACGTTCTCTGCACGGCTGCTGCAGAACTCAACGGTATATCTTCTGCGCTCCGGCACTGCCTGCACATTTCCCTGTACTGCACAGATCTCAAATACGCCGTCCTCATACTGCCACCGCATCTCAGTAACCGCGTACGCATCTGTGCCGTCGTCCTCGTACATACGGAAGTTTCCGTCCGCTCCGGGGAAAACCTTTATGCGCAGCGTTTTCGGATTCTCAACACTGCTGCTGTATTCGGTCAGATCAGCCGTCGGCACGATGGCTCCCGCCTTCGCGAGCACCGGGATGTCCTCTATACCGCGGAAAAGCGTAATCTTCCTGCCGCCGTCATATACTCTTCCGTTAAATATATCGAACCATTTGCCTGCCGGAACCCATGCTTCAAACGGCGCCGCCTTTGCTTTCTTGTCCATCGGCTTCGTAATCGGGCATACGATCAGCTCAGTTCCGAAATAATATTCATTCGGAACTTCATATGCCTCATTCTGCTCCGGCTCGAGATAGTACATCGGTCGGATCAGAGGCTGTCCTTCGCTGCTTGCAAGATAATTCATCGTGTACAGATACGGCACCAGCTCATGGCGAAGCCGCAGATAGCGCTTCATCACCTGTTCAGAGATGGCGTTGTAATTCCAGGGTTCCTTTCCCGTAAACGGGCTGTTCGAGCTGTGGAGCCGCATAATAGGAGAAAAAACGCCGAACTGCACCCAGCGCGTTGACAGCTCATCATCCTTGTAGCCGCACATATGTCCGCCGATGTCGTGGCTCCACCAGCCATATCCGGCGTTGCTTGCGTTTGCCGTAAAGTATGGCTGAAAGTCCAGGGATTCCCAGGTAATGATGGAGTCGCCGGAGAAACCGATCGGATATCTGTGGCTTCCAAGTCCCGCATAACGCGAGAACGTAAGCCCTCGCTTCCCATTTCGCATACTGTCCAGATAGTGATAGTGATTCAGCATCCAAAGCGGATCAAGTCCGGGAATCTTCGTCTCGCTTCCCTGCTGCCAGTCCACCCACCAGAAGTCCACGCCTGCCTCCTCGTTCGGGTGATGCAGATATTTGAAATACGCATGGAGAAACTTTTCGTCTGTGATATCAAAATTTATGAACTCACCGTTTTCCCAGTCTTTTCCAAGTTCCTCTGCCATTGCGCGGTACGCCTCCTCATGCGGGCGCACGCCCTCAGCAGGGTGTACATTGAGTGTAACTCTCAGATTATGCTCATGCAGCCATGTCATAAATTCCGCAGGATCGGGGAAGAGTTCCTTATTCCATGTGTAGCCCGTCCAGCCGCTGCCGTAAACCGGATCAATGTCAACCAGATGCCAGTCCATATCAATAACACTTACGGAAAACGGCACCTGCTCCCGCTCAAAGCGGCGGACCAGTTCCTTGTACTCCTCCTCGTCATATCTGTGAAAACGGCTCCACCAGTTGCCGAGTGCATAGCGGGGAATCATCGGCGTGTGACCGGTCAGATGATAAAAATCCTTCAGGCACCGCTGGTACTGGTGACCGTAGCCAAAGAAATAAATGTCGATATTTTCTCCTCTGCGAGGCTCAACCCAGCCATCCTCTCTGAGCAGCAGAGATTTGCTGTCATCCACGACTGCACAGCCATTTCTTGAGATCAGTCCGTGCTCCAGCGGTATGGCTCCGTCCGCCCCGTCGAGTGTTCTGGCTGTACCCAGCAGATCATCCGTCTCATCCCCATAATGCCAGATGCTGCTGTAGGCGCTTAAGTTTCCGCGCACCTGCAGGGATAACCCGTTTGCCGAGAAGTGCTTCTTATCGTAGACCATCTGCACTCCCTCGGTAAGGATCTTCAGGGAATCCTCCTCCTCAAAGATCTGGTATGGCGGAACCGGAAAACGCCGGTTCCACACACACTGTGTCGCTCTGTCCTCAAAGCGACCCTCCTCATTATATTCCAGCCGGAACAGGTACGGTGTCAGAATACTGATTCTGTATTTCTCTCCCTGCACAACCGCTCCGGGATCGCAGACCGGATGAGTCTGCACGCGATATAATTCTTCCATATATACTGTCTCCTTTTCATCCTTTTACTGCGCCTGCCGCAACGCCGGCTACAAACCTCTTCTGGAAAATCACATAGATAATCAGGACCGGAATAATAGAAATCGTCGTGGCTGCAAATAATCCGCCGTAATCTGTTGAGTATCTTCCGTTGAATGTTGTCAGCCCTACAGCGAGAAGCTGCTTCTCCTCACTGTCGATCATCAGATACGGCCACAGGTAATCCTCCCATACCCACAAAAACTGGAAGATCGCAATCGCGGAAATTGAATTCTTGCTCATGGGAAGCACAATTTTATGAAAGATAGAAAATTCATTCGCCCCGTCTATTCTCGCCGCTTCCAGAAGTTCATCGGGCAGTGCGCCGATATCCTGCTTCATCATAAAAATTCCAAATCCGCTGACCATGACCGGCAGAATCAGCGACAGATATGTATCCTGAAGTCCTGCCTTCATAAACATCGTGTATCTTGAAATAATCGTCACAGACCACGGAATCATCATTGTCATCATCACAAAGCCGAAGATTAGGTTCTTGCCTTTAAATTCATACTTACTCAGAACGAAGCCGCACAGGCAGCTGATATATATTACCAGAACTGTTACCACTACTGCAATAAATACACTGTTTGCAAAATACCGCAGAAAATTGAAATTTGACTGCAGGGATGTGTAATTATCCAATGTAAACGCCTGCGGAATAAGTGTCTGGTGCAGAGAACTGATCTCTGCATTCGTCTTAAAGGATGACAGAACCATCCATACAAATGGAACCACTGTTATGATTCCGGCCAGTATCAGGACGATAAAAAGCGCCACACTCATTACTCGTTGTTTATTCATACTTCTTCCCCGCCTTTCTATGCTTTCTCTCCGGTCACCTTAAAGGAGATCACTGTGAGCACTGCCGTCAGAATCAAAATGAAAAATGCGATCGCCGACGCGTAACCGAAATTATATTTTACAAATGCCTGATCGTATACCAGGTAAGAGCTCAGATACGTGGATGTGCCCGGTCCGCCCTTCGTCATAACCATTACCGGCACATATGCCTGCAGGTAAGAAATGATCGAAGTAATGACTACGAATATCATGGTTGGCTTTAAGAGCGGCAGCGTGATGCTTCTGAACGTCTGCCATGCATTTGCTCCGTCTATGTGTGATGCCTCGTAATAATCAGACGGTACGGAGAGCAGGCCGGACATGAACAGGATAACCGCATATCCGAAATCCTTCCAGATTGTCATAACCATAACTGCCGGAAGCGCCAGGCTGGAGCTGTACAGCCAGTTAATGTCAAGGCCGAATACCTGGTCAATAAGTCCGAACTGCGGATTGTACATGATCTTCCAGACAAATGCTACGGCAACCAGCGGTGTTACGGTCGGCATATAAAATACAGTCCTGAAAAATGTTTTGTGCTTTGTCATCTTTGACGTAATCGCATATGCCAGTCCCAGACCAAGCAAAACACGGAAGAGCACAACGACTGCGCAGAAGATCAGCGTATTCACCATCGCAGTCCAAAATGTCGGGTACTGGAACATACGGATGTAGTTATCAAGCCCGAGAAACTCATATGTGCCGTTCAGCGGATTCCACAGGTGAAAACTTCCCAGAAACGCCATGATAATCGGAACAATCAGAAAGATTCCCATATATACAACGAGAAAGGTGACAACAATATTTCTGAGCACGATCTCACTTTTGCTCTGCAGCGGTCTTTTTTTCTTAAACATACCCTTTCCTCCCTCTATTTATCATATTTATAGTACAAATTCTCCGAAGACGTAAAGTCAATGTTCGCCAGATCCACGTTTACGATATCCTGTGCGTTCTGCAGCGTCTCCTCAATATCCTTATGGTTATACATGATGTCCTGTCCTGCAATTTTTAAATTATCCTCCAGCGTGGACGGCATTGCGCCCGGCCAGATATAATTCTCAATATGCTCCGCAACTGCTGCGACCGCCGGATTTCCCATAATGTCCGCATCATCCCGGAGCGCATTATTTGCCGGGAACAGATTGTAGTACATGCACAGCTCCTTCTGCAGATCCTTGTTTGCCATGTAGAAGCGTATAAAGTCCTGCGCGACTTCAAGCTGCTCCGGTGAGGCGTTCTTATTAATACCGGGTGTGGACTCGCCATTATAACGGTCATAAGCGAAAGGATCTCCGTCAACCGCAGGAACTTCAAAGGTACCGTAGTTAATATCCGGATAGTTCGTCTCAAGCGTACCTTTATAGTTCCCCCATTTGTAAACCATAGCGCTCTGCCCCTGTCCAAAGCTCTGCGCCGCATCGCTTCCGAAGTCCTTGTCTCCAACCTGGTCGACGTCGTAGAAATCCTGAAGCATCTGTGCTGTCTTTAACATCCCCTCGGTTGTAAAATTCACGGTCTTCATATCCTTCTCAAATGTCGTGGTACCGTACTGGTACGGAATTCCGAGCATAAATACCTGATAGTCGCCGTTATAGTTAAATCCCGCCTGCACGAGCTTGCCGTCCTCACGGATTGTCAGCTTCTTAGCGACCTCTCTGAATTCGTCCCAGGTCTTCGGAATATCCGCATCTGTAAGCCCGGCAGCCTCCCACATATCTGTGTTGTAATAAATTGCGCCGGTCATGATACCGTAATCAGTGTAATAAATCTTACCGTCTATCTCATGCGATTTTGCCGTGAAGAAATCTGCCTCCAGATCTTCTGTGGCAATATCATAAGGCGCCATGTAGGTCAGCAGCAAATGCTGATAGCTGTTATGTACATTAAAAAGCGTCGGTCCCTTTTCGCCCTTCTGCAGCGCCAGCGGCAGCTTTGTCCAGAATCCGTCCCATGGATTATTAATAATGTTAATTGTAACATTGGGATGAATCTCCTCATATGCCTCGGCAAACTTTCCGAACACATCCGCTGCGTCCCACAGCCACCAGTCCAGCGTGACAGGCTCCCCGTCGTTTATCAGGTGGTTCGGGTCATACGTTACATTGTCTCCGATAACTTCCAGACCCTTATTGGGATTCGTGTCGGTCACGCCGCTGTGCGATATTTCCTGATCATTTCCACATCCGGTAACGGACATCAGCATCGCCGCCGCCATGCCTGCAGCTAAAAGCTTTTTCCACATATTCATACCTCCGTATCTGTTTGTATTGTTATGTTAGCGCTAACCTTTGACTGTATCGTAGCACTTTCACGTCATTCTGTCAATATATCGTGAATAATTTCTGCATTATATGAAAATTTGACCATTTTCTTTTGTGCATTTTTCATAATTTTACGCATTTTATGGTATAAGCAATTGGATTTTTCCGGAATTTCCCGTATAATAAAGAGTAATTTATAGGATAACGTTAACATTATGATATGAGGTGATATTTTATGGTAACACTTAAGGATATCGCAGCCCGAGCAGGAGTCAGCATGATGACGGTATCGAGGGTTATGAACGGAAACCAAGAGGGAAAAGTCTCTGAGGCGACAGCAGAGCGTATCAGCGCTCTTGCAAATGAGATGGGATATGTTCCGAATTCTTCAGCCCGCAGCCTGGCAGCGCGTTCCTCCCGGATCATCGCGGCCGTGCTGCGGAATACGGATGACGGCAATCCGCTCGCAGATCCGTACTCTTCAATGTTTCTTGGGATTATTATTCAGATCATGCGGCAGAAAGGTTATTATGTAATGGTGCATTATGTACAGGATTATTCGGATATTACGTTTTCACTGCAGTCCTGGAGGGCGGAGGGAGCGATCTTTCTCGGCGTATTCGACAGCGAGCTGCGCAAAATCCGAAACGAAAACCGGATGCCTCTCGTTTTCACAGACAGCTACAGCAATGTCCGCCAGATTGATAACGTAGGGATCGACGACTATAAGGGCGGCGTTCTCGCAGCAAAGTATTTTCTGTCTCACGGGCACCGGAGTCTCGCCTTTGCAGGTCCTATCTCCAATTTTAAAGGCGTTATCTCCGAGCGGCTGGCAGGCTTTGCAGAAACGCTTGCGCAGGCAGAGACTGAACTTCCTGAAAATCAGATTTATAACCTGGTACATCAGTCTCCGGAAGCAATTCTCTCATCCATTATGAGTTCAGAGCATCGGCCCACCGGGCTGTTTGTCACCTCAGATCAGATTGCCAGCGAAATATACGGAGCCGCTCACCGTATGGATATTTCCATACCGGATGATCTCTCTTTGATCGGATTTGACGATTTTCCGCTGGATCGCATTCTGACGCCGGCATTGACGTCCGTACACCAGGATATCACGGGAAAGGCAGCACGCGCCTGCGATATCCTCCTGCGGCGCATTGCTCAGCCGGACATGCCAGGCGAGAGTCAGACACTGGATGTAAAACTGATCGAGCGGGAGTCTGTGAAATATATATAGGGAGGGCGGACGCCCTCCCTGTCTTATGATTCTTCCCACCGCCTTGCCAGAAGCGCCAGCGCTTCTGATTCCTGAGCTTCTGACAGTCCAAAAAACCTCATTCTTCCGATAAAGGAGCCCCGGACGGCGATTATGGATACGTTTCCCTGCCAGACGGCGTCCATCCCCCCAAAGGCGGCACCCTTCTCAAACGCCGCACCGAAGACATCCTCTCTCATCAGATGCGGAAGAAGTTTACTTGCCGTCTCCGGAGAAGAACAGCGATAAATCTCCTGCATCAGCGTAATGTCATTGCCGCTGTCATCTTCGAAGTATTCTGTCACATCCCAGAACGCCGCCCAGGGGCTTGCGCCGTAGGTAATGCTGCTCTCATCGTGCCGAATCGATGCTTTTATGCGCTTGCCCGCAATTCCCAGATCACCTGCAAGAATATATGCACCGTCCGCTTTTGCAGGAAGTTCCTTTTCTCGCGACCAGTTGAATATACTGGCAGCCAGAAGCAGCAGAATCGCCAAACCCCATGCAAGCCTGCGCGCCCTGATTTTTTGCTGCTGCTTTTCTCTGCTGCCGTTTCTTTTCCGTTTCTCTTGCCGCGCCGTTACAATAGTAAGAATCGCCGCTACATTTGCCGCGGCAAACGCTGCCGCCAGAAGCAGAAGGCTCCCGAAATTCGCTGCTGTCTCCAGCACAATCCCGCTTACAAACTGCTCCGGGGACTCCCGGGTGAGCGCAAACATAACAGGCGCTATGACTGCATAGCCCCATAACGCAGTCAGCGGTACCCAGCTCTTTCCGGAAAATGGAAACCTTGGTTCACCGTCGGGCTCAGAGCGGTTTTGTCTTTTTTCTGCCATAGCGTTCACTTCCCTTTTTTGTAACGTCCCCGTATTGCATCCCCGAATGATTCAGACTGATTTTACCACCAAACACACCTTATTTCCAGCGGTTTTTGAATCTGCTCAGCCACAATCCGCACTGAATGACCGCTGAATTCTGAGACTTACCATGTATTGACAATCCGAATCGAAAAATATACAATATAGCCCATACAAAAGAGAAAGGACACCTGAACATATGACCTCATACTTGAAATCCCTGCCCGTCTTAGCCATCCTCCTGATTGTTTTTATCCTGACCATTCTTCTTCTTCGGTTTCACCGAAAGAACTATTATCCGTATGCCTCAAAACACCTGCTGACGAAGCGCGAATATAAATTTTATTTTCTACTTCGCCGCGAGGCGGACCGGCATCGCTGTCTCATCTGCCCCAAGGTCGGGCTTAAAGATCTGCTCGCAGTGACGGATAAGCACGAATATATGAAGTATTTCTATAAAATCTCCCAGAAACACGTTGACTTCGTGATTTGCGATCGCGATCTGCAGGTGCTTTTTGCGCTGGAACTCGACGACAGCAGCCACGATACAAAAGACGCAAAAGAGCGCGACCGCTTCAAAGACCGGGCTTTTGCCGCCGCCGGTATTCCTCTGAAGCGGATCCGCGCCTTTGATGAGAAAAGCATCCGCGATCTCTTTGAGCATATTTAACGATTGTCTCCGTATTCGGAACTTATCCGTTACAGGTCGTACTTCACGATATCCATCATCACTGTTCCGTCCGCGAAGAAGGAGATCCCATCTGCTGTCAGATCCGTATATATGGTTGCAGTCAGCACCTGCTCACCGTCATTGACAAATACCTCCGCACTAAAATTATCCAGAATAATTCTCAGCTTAATGTTTCCCGTCCCGCCTCTCACCAGGCTTCTGCGCTGATGTATGATCGCTCTTCTGGAGCCGGAGAATTTCCGGTCAATTTTCAGAACAGACTCATGCGGGCGGAAGCTTACCGCTGTATGATACGTGTCGTTCTGTGCAAACCTCACAGCGAATTTCCGATATAATGCTCCTTCATCCGCAGGGCGCAGCGTCAGTTCGATATCCGCCTGGCGCCCTTTAATGCCGTCCAGACGCAGGGTATCCTGAAACACCACGTTCGTATAGCTAACCTTATTTTTCCTCATGGCGTCCAGTTCCCGAATCGGTTTCTGGATCAATCGTCCGTCCCGTACAGATAATTCTCTGGGCAGGCTCATCTGCCCAAACCACGGCTTTTCCGGAGAATGCAGGTTACATGTGTCCCAATTCTGCATCCAGCCGATCATAATCCGCCTTCCGTCCGGAGCCAAAACGGTCTGAGGCGCATAGAAATCAATTCCATAGTCGACTGCCTGATTCTCTTCCTCTGAAAATGTATCCGTTTCTTTCTCGTAATTCCCGATCAGGCAGAGCGTTCCATTTCCATTATGATACTCAAAGCCCTGCGGCAGCATATCCTGCGGACTAACGAGCAGCACCTGCTTTCCGTCCAATGCAAAGAAATCCGGGCACTCCCACATCCTGCCAAAGCGTCCTTTATTTTGTACCAGGACTTTCTCAAATTTCCACTGTATACCGTTGGGGCTGCTAAACAGCAGGATTTGTCCGTCCTTTTCAGGAGTGCAGCTTCCCACTACACAGCGAAAGCTTCCATCCTCCATCTGCCACAGCCTCGGATCACGGAAGTCATACCGGCTGCTGTTCTCCGGCAAATCACCGCTGTCCAAAACCGGATTATTCTTATACTTTACATAATCCATCCCGTCTCCAAACGCAATGCACTGCGTCTGCACACCGCGGCTGCTCCCGTCGGGCTGTGTCTCATTGACGACGCCCGTATACATCAGAAGCTGCCTGCCGTCATCCAGGGTGACGGCGCTTCCTGAGAAGCAGCCGTCCCTGTCAAAGTCACGGTCCGGTGCAAGCGCTGCCGGGAGATACTTCCAGTGCAGCAAATCGCTGCTGACCGCATGCCCCCAGTGCATTGGTCCCCAATGTGAATTATACGGATGATACTGATAAAACAGATGGTATTCTCCATTTCGGTAGGAAAAACCATTCGGATCATTCATCCAGCCGACCCGGGCAGAGAGGTGAAATTTCGGGCGGGCTTCCCCCAAGGTCTGTCTTTCTCTCGTCTCTTCATATTTTCTTGCATCGCGTAAAGCCTGACTCATTGATTTTATCTCCTTAAAAATTATTCTGCCATTTCATCCTGATAGCGGTCATACGCATCCTGATATACCTTCAGAAGTTCTTCCATGCCGCAGCTGTTTGTCAGAGTATCGAGGTACGCTTCCCACTCCTCATCGGTCGGTCCGCCGTCCTTCAGCCACAGACCCTCCTGTTCGGATACTGTATTCTCGAAGTCCGTCTTGTACATGTCGATCGTGTCAAGCTCGTCCTCTGTGAATACGCAGTCGATCGGGTAGCTCACTGTGCTGTCCACGTACGGCATCCAGAAGTCATTCAGATCCGTCAGCCTCTCCTGCGCGCGGTCCTCCAGCTGGAATACGCTGTTGTAATAGTCGCTGAGAATCAGCTTCGGACCGTATACCTCATACTCACCCTTCAATTCTCCGGCGCTCTTTCCATACTTCGCCTGGCTCTCTTCGTCAGTGATGCTCTTCCATACACCGTTTTCGTCCTGCTCTGTAAAATACGTTCCAATCGGTCCGTACTGAAGCTGCATTACATTTTCCGGATCATACCACTGGTCAAAGAACTTTAACAGATTGATTGGGCTCTCGCAGGCGCTCGTAATGCTTAAATTTCCGCTGTTTGTGGCACCGCCGGAACGAACCGTCACATTATGTGTTCCGTCCGGACCGTCCAGAATCGGCAGAAATACGTAGTCATCCGCATATTCGCCCATCAGCTCATCGATATACCACCATGTAGAAACACCTACATAGCCCTGCGAGCACTTCGACATCAGCTGCGTGTCATCCTGGCTGAACATTTCCGGATCCATCAGGCCTTCCTCATACCAGTCATGGAAATATGTAACTGCGTCACGGTATTTCTCGTCTGCACAGACAAATTCTACGGTTCCGTCATCGTTCAGCACAAGGTCATTGATTACATCATTCGGCCAATTCGTAAATCCAAAGCCCGCATAAAAGATGTTCTGTCCCCAGCACCACTGGTCAAATCCTGTGCTCATCGGAATTGTAGAACCCGGATCATTTCCGTAATATTTGGCACTCATATCATTCTCCTGAAAAGCAACCAGAACATCGTGCAGCTCGTCCAGCGTCGTCGGAACCTCCAGTCCGAGGTCATCCAGCCATGCCTTATTGATCATACTGAACTGCGGGATCGTGTAGATGTTATAATCTTCGTCCGCTCCGATCGCAGCAGTTCCCATTTTCTCTCCAGCAGGAAGTCCGTAAATACATCCGTCGCTCATCGTGATCGCTGTGCGGATCTCCGGGTGTTCCTCGAGGATCTTTGTCAGGTTCGGCATATATTCCTCTGTAATGTAGGGAGACAGGTCGATAAACGTTCCGTCCTGCCCGTAATTGGTCAGATCATAATTATTGAATCTTCGGGAATTCCAACTATATCTGCTCCACCATCGTGCAGCCAGTTCCCGAGATGGCGGAAATCTGCGTCGAGCTGCTCTTTCAGGAGAGCATGACAACCAAACCGCCGCTCGTATGCCTGCCCGTCGCCTATGCTTACGGAGGAACTACTCTGGACTCCGATTGCTCGAAACCGGAGGAATTATAAGGAGCTATGATCCGGATAATCGAGTAGGCGGCGGTGACTAACCGCCGTCCTCTCACAACACCGGACATACGGTTCACGTTTTCATCTTTGACCTGTTTCCTCAGCAGGTTCAGTAGCATCGTATGGTTCAGCGTGCCGAAGTATTTCGACAGGTCGAGGACTGCAGCCCTCGTATATCCCTGCTCAATATACTCTTTTATCCTGACAATGGCGTCTTTTGCTCCCCGTCCCGGACGGCAGCCAAAGCCGTCCTCCGAAAACAACGGTTCATAAATCGGCATGAGCTGCCGGAGCATTGCCTGTTGGATAATGCGGACTATAACGGTAGGGATGCCAAGCTATCGTATCCCGCAGCCATGGCAGTGCCGCTTCGATGGTCATGCCATCCGCTCCCGGCGCTCCCTTGTTTGCCTTCACTCTCTTGTAAGCCCTGTTCAGGTTATCCTTGTTCCGTATCTTACTTAAGATATCCGGCTC
>CALWSC010000086.1 GCA_944384105.1 uncultured Lachnospiraceae bacterium
ATCCTCCATCTCCATCACGCGCTCCTTCATTCCCGCCTTCTCAAGCGCGTCCCAGGCGCGCTCCTCATCCACCCTTCTCGATCCCGCTATATTTTCTCCCACCGGGTAGGCAAAGAGATTGAAATCCTGAAAGACCACAGAGAAGAGCTCGACATACTCCTTATATTCAAAATACCGGATATCGACGCCGTTTAACAGAATCCTTCCTGCGTCCGGCTCATAGAGGCGGCAGAGCAGCTTGATCAGCGTCGTCTTTCCCGAGCCGTTCTTTCCGACCAGTGCGGTCCTGCTTCCGATCTCGAACTTCAGACTTACATGATCCAGCGCGGGCTTTTCCGTTCCGGGATAGGTAAATGTCACGTCCTCAAAGCAGATCTCGTATCTCACATCGTCCCGCTTTTCCACCGGCAGCGTGCCGTCGTATTCCATATCGGGGGTGTTGAGAAATTCCCTGATCTTTCCCGTATAGAACATGCGGTTGACACATTCCCCGTAAAGACGGATACAGCCTGCCACCGAGGTGGAGAGCTGATTGATGGCTCCCGCATACATCAGCACCGAACCGATGCTGATCGCGCCGCTCATCGCCTTGCCGCCCACATAGACGTAGGCAAGCGCCGTGACCGCCTGCATCAGGCTGGTAATTCCCGCCTGATATTTTCCATTCCAGAAAGACCACTTTTCCATCCGATCCATATCGATCAGACGGATCAGTTTTTCAAGTATTGGATGCAGGCGGAAGATCCGGATATCCTTCCCGTTCCTGTAATCGATAGCATTCAGATACGCATATTTAAAAATACCGTTTTCTTCCATCGTGCTCTGATCCAGTTCCACCCTCTTTGCGCTCGCTTTCTTCTGCGTCCTGTAGCTGAGCGAAAACAGAACAATAAAGCAGAGTATGAGAAGCGCGCCTGAATACCAGGAATCAAAAAATCCCTTCCCTCCGACCGGAACCTTCCAGAACATCATCGCCACAAAGGCCAGCGCATAGATACTTGCCGCCGCCTCCCTGAGCATGCCCATGAGATAATATATCCCGTTCCGCCATACTGATCCTGGTACAGCCGCATTGCCCTGAAAAACTCCCGTGTCTTTCCGTCCTCCGCCTTCTGATATTCCATATCCATCATCTTTCTTGACAGCTTTTCCTGCATCTCATCTCCCGACGTCTCCGCCCAGACGCTGATGACCTGCTCCGTAGCTTCCCTGATGGCGCCAAGTCCCAGCCGTACTGCCAGAATCATAAACAGGCTCAGAAAAAAAGCTTCCCGATATTTTCCCATCGTTATGGCGTCCAAAATTTTCGAATACAGATACAGATTGCCAAAAATCGCCGTACTGCTGGCGAACATATTGATAAGCATCACAACCGGAAGCATCTTATGATCCTTTATAGTCATGCTGTAATATCCCCAAAAGCTCTTCATGCTTTCCCTAAAGCTCATGTGTATCCTCCTTCTTATCCCTGTAATACCTGCTCTGCACCTCGAACATTTCCGCATACTCACCGCCTGCCGCGAGCAGTTCCTCGTGCGTGCCCCGTTCCATGATCGCGCCGTTCTTTAAAAACAGGATTTCATCGCAGAAGCGCGTGGAAGCAAGCCTGTGCGAGATAAATAAAACGGTCTTTCCCCCCAGTTCCCGGTCATAGACTTCGTATGTCGCCTTCTCCGCCAAAGCGTCCATCGCCGCCGTCGGTTCGTCCAGGAGAATCAGCGGCGCGTCCTTGTAAAGCGCCCGCGCGAGCAGAAGCTTCTGCTGTTCTCCTCCTGATAAAAAGATGCCTTTTTTGTCTATCACATTTCCATAGCTGCTCTCCATTCCCGCGGGAAGCTGCTGTACCTTCTCCCACAGTCCGGAACGTTTCATTGCCGCCTCGCAGCGTGCACGGTCCAGATGCTCACGTACCTCACAGGCTACATTTTCATCCAGTCCGCTCTCCAGAATCAGCGGTTCCTGAAAAATAGCAGAAATCTTTTCGAAATATTTCTCCCTGTTCATCTCGCACAGATCCACGCCGTCGATCAGAATTCTTCCCTCCGTCGGCCTGTACAGTCCGCAGAGCAGCTTTACGATCGTCGTTTTGCCCGCGCCGTTTACTCCCACCAGCGCTGTTTTCTTATCCGGACTCAGCGTAAAGCTGACGTGATCCAGCACCCTGTTCTCACTGCCGGGATATACGAAGCTGACGTCCTCAAACGCAATGCTGATCTTCTTCCCTGTAAGAACCTTCTCTCCCGAAGCATGTGTCATTTGGGCGTTATCGTACCATCTCTGAAAATCCGCTATATTGATGCAGGCACCCCCAAGGATGGTAAGATTTCCTGAAATTTTGGAAAACCAGTCGGAAAAACCGGCTACGATCCCGAGATAGAATACAAACTCCGCCGTCGCCATACCCTCGCTCATACGTCCCAGCAGATAGGTGTAGCATACGAAATCTCTGAACGCGGACATCAGAAGCACAGACAGATCGTATGCAAAATATACGCCTCTCTCTTTTGCGAACAGCCGCTTGACCCTTCTCGTGTATCCATCGTAATAATCCTGAAGCCAGATCCTCAGCCCGAACAGACGGATATCTTTTCCCGCCTGGATATTATCCGTAACGGTCTCGTGATAGTCCCGTTTCATCCACAGACTTCCCTTCTCATCCTTATGGCTCTCCTCATATTTTCTTGCTAGAGAATAAATTCCCATCTGGAGCAGAGAGACTGCCAGCAGAAGCAGAATAATCAGCGGTTCGAGAAAAGCCGCAGCACACAGATACACAATGAGTCCCAATACATTCATGGAAAGTTCTGTATTCTGTTTCACGAACCCCTCTATTCCATCATAGTCCCCGCCATCCATCGCCCTCGTGCCCTTTGCAAAATTTTCCTGGGTCTCTTTTCTCTCCACCCACTGATATTCTGCCTCACAGACCTCACGCATCAACATCATAGTGCAGTGTTTTGTCCGGAAGAGCGCCGTCAGCATTTCAATTCCGTTAAAATAACTCTGCGCGCCGTACACTGCCGCCGATACAAGAAACAGCCCCAGTATAGAGAACAGATACCCTCCCATTCCGTCGTCCCATTCCAGCACTGCGATGACAGCGGCAGGAATCACAACTCCCATAACCTGCGCTCCGACGTTCGCAAGTATCTTTCCTGTTTCCACCGCAAGAATCTTCTTCCCATATTTCCAGACCATTCCGTAGACAAACCGGTACGTGGACCAGATACTGTATTTTCGCTTCCAGTCCATACAATTTTCTTCGTTCATTTATAATTCTCCTTTCTTCTCTCTGTCGTGTACCCCATTCTATCACACCTGCGCGGGCGGACAGAAAAAATGCACGGAACGCCGGGTTCCGTGCACGAATGGTATTGTTTTTCCTACGGCGGCTCATCATCGATAAACGCAGGATTCTGTTGTTATTTTCCTCTGTTGTAAATTCTGAAGTTATATCACATGGTTTGGATGGGGTTGACAATGCAATCCCGATTTATTTTAGTATTTCGTCCAGCAAGTTTATTTCATATTTTACAATGTTACTTAGATATTCATATTTGAAATTTCTGTTTATAAATGCCAGAATTAATCTCATACACACAACAATAATAATTGTAAATAAAATTCCATATGATATTATTATCCCTCTGTTTAATAATTTATCCCATTTCAAAATCTCCTCTAATATCTTAGCACCTATTGCTGTTGTAAAGATATATCGCAAATAGTCCTTCTGAACCTTTAAAAACTGATAATATCTCTGTTCATCTTTTTCAAGTTTTAACCTTCTCCATGTGAACATGTTTATTTCTTCTTTAGTTAAATGCTTTTTGTTCTTATAAAACAATTTAATTATACCCTTTTTATTGTTATATGTTTCAGCATCTTTAATTTTTATTTTATCAATTAGTTGGAATTTCATCTCATATTGAC
>CALWSC010000087.1 GCA_944384105.1 uncultured Lachnospiraceae bacterium
GATGGAAGAACTTGTAAAAAGCGCTTTAGCAAAGTAGTTTATAAAAGCGCACCGATTCAAGACTGGGGAGGTACCCCTCCCCAAAATATTTTTTCAAAAACTTACACAAAAAACTTGACATTCCCAATTGCAAGCATTCTTGCCTTAGATTTTTTCCTCCCGGCACGCTATGCTCTCTCATCTCCATATATCGCTATTTTTTCAATTCCCCTGAAATTTTCCATCATAATTCTGATTTTACCTGTGGGATCTTCCTCAGATGTAAGATTGGTTTTGCCGTTTTTGAATAATTCTGCAATTTTCAGAACTGCCGTGGTCACTTGGATCTTGCCGTTTTCATTTGCTATGATACCCTCCGTTTGGAATATCTCAAGCGCTTCTTTTACATATTCCTCCGGAAATACTTCCAGCCTGCGTCTGAGTGTCGCGTAATCACAGGCTCTGCACTGAATCACCTTAAATATAATGTTCTCAAGAGAGCTGTAGATAGATTCCGTTTCCAAAACAAGAATTTCTTTTTCAAACTTCGGCTTATTGATGTGCCTGCGTATCTTCCCTTCCATTATACTTAATTTATCAAAAATTTCCATAGTTCTAAAAACTCCTTTGTAATCTCCGGCAGGTTTTATGGCTGCGCTGTCTCCTGCTATTGAATTTATCATAGCACAGAAGGAGGGCATGCGCCATAGATTCCGTTTTTAGATCTGTATAACGCTCATTCAAAAATCCCGGCGCACGCGCCGGGATGTCTCTGCTATTTTATCCAGTTTTTAAAGAAGATGTGCCCGTTAAACTGCACACTGTCGCACTTCTCCTGATCCAGACCCAAATTTGCAAAGGCTGACGGAGTCATGAAGTAAAGGTAGTCAAAATCTGTCTTTCCGTTCGGCAGCGTAATACCGTCTATCTTTCTTGGCATTCCGCTTTTTTTGTGGTTTTCCATAATTTTCACTGCCTCTTTCGCCGCTTCAACAGATCGCGCCTTGTTCAGGAGCTGAAGTGTATTCTGATCATTATCACGAAACGCTTTCAAATATTTGGTCAGTGTTCCGTTTCTCGCGACCTCGAACTGAGAGGACTGGTATACGACGAAGTTCAGAGATGCAGGGAAGCTTGGGCTCTCCATGCGGTTTAACAGCACGAGTCCCACAGCAATCTGCCCGGCAAGTCCCTGATTTCCCGCTTCCGTATACAGCACAGCTGCGAAAAACTCCTCATGCGTCACATCCGTTCCCAGTTGAGGATCCGTCGCATACTGTGCTTCCAGCTTGTACGTTTTGCCGTTTAAGGGGTCGGTGGCGTTCACATAGCGGCTGTCTTTGCCGGTACAGAATCCGTTGGCGTCAAATGTGTAGATAGATCCGCCGATACTGTACGTTCCATTTTTTACAAGCCTGCCGTATTTGTTGATGTATCTGCCGCCGATGCCCTGGTTTCCCACCCACTCATCAAACGCCTGGGAGCCGTCGGCGTGGAAGTAGTACGTCGTATTGTCCAACGTCAGCCAGCCGCCGTGAAGCCTGCCGTCCGCATAGAGATAGTACTGCACACCGTCAATTTTCTGCCACCCGGTCAAAAGATGTCCCTGGGAATTGAAATAGTAGCAGTATACGCCAAGATACTGCCACCCGGTCAGCATTGCGCCGGATGGTCCGAGGTAGTAGCGGTAACCGTCAATGTCATGCCAGCCGTACTGCATTTTTCCGTCTGCTGCAAAATAATACCACTTATTGTCAATATATTTCCAGCCGGTTGCCATCCTTCCGCTTGGGAAGTCAAAATAATAGTAGTCATACACTCCGCCTGTCTGAATCCAGCCGAACTGTTCCGCTCCCTGCTCGTTCATATAATATGTATACTGTCCGACCGTGACCATACCGGTCTGCATCACGCCGGAAGCATTCAGATAATACCAGTTTCCTCCCAGGTATTTCCATCCGCTCGTCATTCTTCCCTGCTCGTCCAGGTAATACCAATTCCCATCCACATACTGCCATCCGGTAGTCATCCAGCCCTCGGCATCGAAGTAATAATAGATGCCGTCAATCATCTGCCACTGGGCTGCCGGATAGCTGCCGTCCGCATTCTGATACCACCAGCGGCTTCCGGATTGTATCCAGCCGGCGGCTTTTGTCTGAGCAGACTGGACTTCAGGAATTATCTGACCATCCTGTGGAGGATTTCCGGCTTCAGAAATGGTCTGACCGTCCTGAGATATGTTTTCAGCTTCCGTCATCGTCTCATCCTGTGAGTCATTTCCTGCTTCCGGAATGACCTCACCCTGTGAATTTTTATCCGCTTCTGAAGCGTCATCCCCCTCCTGCAGAGTGATTTCACCTGCCGGAATACTCTGCTCTTCGAGCTGCTGTTCAGTCAGCGCCTGTACTGGTTCGGACTGTGCCTCCTTCGTGCCGTCTGCGAAAACGGGGGCTGGCACCATCAGCGCAAAAGCCAGCGTTCCGGCTAAAAGGGATCGAATTCTTTTGTATCTCATTAGCCTCTCCTCTTATGTAATTATTTCGTAATATTTTTTATTATATCTGTAACGTTTTAGACCGTCAACTGTTATTTTCTTCCATTATGCATTGAGCAGCCGGCCGAACCTCCCTCCGACCGGCTGCTCTGCGCTCTTTATATAATAATACAAACCAGACCGCCCTTACTGTCATTCACAATCTTCTGCATTGTCTCCTGCAGCTTAACCTGACTTTCCTCGCTTATTTGGGCTATTTTGGTACGAATTCCGTCTTCCACCATCTGCTCAATCGATTTTCCGAAGATGTTTGTCTGCCAGATTCCCTGATCCTGCTTAGCGCTCTCCTTGATATAAGTAATCAGATCCTTTGCCTGCTGTTCACTTCCCACAATGGGCGCAATCTCTGTTTCGATATTTGCCTTGATCATGTGGATGGACGGGCTGGCGGAGCGGATTTTTACACCAAATTTATTTCCCTGGCGGATGACGACGGGCTCATCCAGTGTAATTTCTTCCTTATCCGGCACTACTACACCGTAGCCGCTGCCTCGCACGGATTCCATTGCGTGTTCGACTCTGCCGTATTCCCGGCGCATATCGGCAAGCTCTCTCAGAATCTTCATCAGTTCATACTCACCCTGAATCTGCACGCCAGTCATTTCACTGAGCATCTCATAATAGTATGACTCCTTCACATCCACGCGCACACATACCCTGCCGCTTGCGAGATCCACCTGCTCGAGCGATGTATTTGCCACGTATTCGCTGTCCATCTGCATCTGCTCCCGGCTTACATCACGGATGCGCTCAATGCCGCCCGTGTTTTCCATAACCTTTTCCAGCAGATCCTTTTTCAGCGGATGGGAGCACGGAAGCATTTCCACCCATTTGGGTATGTAAAATTCAACCTGCCGGATGGGAAATTCATACAGGATTTTCTCCAGGATATGCGTGATGTCCTCCCTGCGGAGCTGGTCGCAGTTGACGCTCAGGGCTGCGGCGTGATATTTTTCTGAGATTTCCCTTACAAGCTGCTGTGTCTCCTCTTTATACGGCTTCTGGGAATTCACGAGAATCAAAAATGGTTTTCCCTGCTTTTTGAGTTCCTGAACTGTCTGCTCCTCTCCTGCAATAAAATTTTCCCGCGGGATCTCGCCGAAGGAACCGTCGCACGTAACCACAAGCCCGATCGTTGAGTGCTCGGAGATTACCTTCTCCGTGCCGATCTTCGCCGCCTGACGAAACGGGATTTCCTGTTCAAACCACGGGGTCTTTACCATCCGCTCTTTTTCATTCTCCACATTTCCAGTCGCCTGCGGTACGAGAAAACCCACGCAGTCGATCAGCCGCAGCCGAACCGTGACCTCATCTCCGAGCGATACCTCCACCGCCTCCTTGGGTATAAACTTGGGCTCCACGGTCGTGATCAGCGTGCCGGAGCCGGAGAGAGGAAGCTGATCTCTGACCTCAGAGCGCATCCCCTCCTCCATTCCGGGCAGTGCGAGAACCTCCATAAATCTTCTGATAAATGTGGACTTTCCCGTACGCACCGGACCCACCACGCCCACAAGAAACTGTCCGTTTGTGCGGGCTTGTATATCTCTGTAAACAGCAAAAGCATCCATATCTCAGTCCCCCTTGGCAATATACTGATAAACTATATGCCGGAGACAATGCTTTTATACCCCTGCCTTCTTATATCCAATCAAAAAATGCGGGGGAATGCTATCCCCCGCAGCCGTTATCTTCTCGGATGCGCCTTTGCATACGTGTCTTTCATTTTATAGAGCTCCATATTCAGGTACATCTGCGTGGTCGCGATATCCGCATGTCCCATCATCTCCTGTACACTGCGCAGATCCGCACCGTTCTGGATCATGTGCGCTGCAAAGGAGTGACGCAGCGTGTGGGGCGTGATGTCCTTCGTTATGCCCGCCGATTTTGCATAACCTTTGAGTACCTTCCAGAATCCCTGCCGGCTCATAACGCTTCCGGAACAATTCGTAAAGAGGTAATGGCATGCCCCGCCCGGACATAGCTTCTCTCTTGCTCCCTTAAAGTATGCCTCCAGCGCCCGTTTCGCAGCGGTTCCAAACGGGATAATCCGTTCGTGTCCCTCATCGGTGCAGGTGATATACCCCATCTGCAGATGCAGGTCGCTGCTTCTCAGATGGATCAGCTCGCTCACCCGTATGCCTGTCGCATACAGAAGCTCCAGCATCGCCCTGTCCCGCAGCCCTTTTGCCGTCTGTGTGTCCGGCTGGCGGAGCAGAAGATCTACCTCTTCTACTG
>CALWSC010000088.1 GCA_944384105.1 uncultured Lachnospiraceae bacterium
AGCAGCGATGCGGAGCCGAATTCCACGGAAAAAGACGGCACATCCACGGTAATGCCTGAACGCGGTGTTACCCGCAGAGAGGCAAAATCGAGAGAACTCTGAAATTCTGCGCCGAGAAACGCCGCAAGCAGACATGCGGCGACGAAAATCAGATAATGCTGCTTCAGGGAATGCTTTCCCCGTTTTTTCATATCTTTTCTTTTGAACATAATCCCCTTCCTTCCGGACGGAAAAGCGTCCGATATATTTTGGAAAATTTCAGAAACATTATACTATGTCAATTGTAAAATTGCAATAATTCAGCTTGCAGGACTGGAAAAAGACAGATATAATGTAAAAAAAGCAAAGGATGGTGGTAATATATGAATACAGCGATTATCCCTGAAATCAGACAGATTGAGACACGTTCCGGGTCCATTTGCCTGTCCGATTACCATTTAAGTGACGGCGTGCGCAAAGCATTTCCGCGTGCGGCTGAGATTTTTGCGGAAAACGGTGCTGTGAATGGAGAAAAAGAAATTATTTATACCGAGCAGAGCATGCCGGCGGAAGCATATCGCATTCATGCCCGAAAAGAGCGCATCGAGATAGAGGCGTCTTCACCCAAGGGGCTGATGTATGCGCTGTTAACGCTCTCGGAGCTGGACTTTGCAAATGACGGAAAAATGTGTGAATTTGACGCCTTTGACGAGCCGGCGCTTCCGCTGCGTGCGCTCTCGGACGATATTTCGCGAGGACAGATCTCGACATTTTCTCACTTCTGCACGATCATCCGGCGGCTGGCGCGGTACAAATATAATACATACATGCCGTACATGGAGGATGTATTTCGATTTGAGACGATTCCTGCATGGGGGCGCTACTCCGATCCGATGAGTGCGCAGGAGTGGAAAGCGCTCATCGCTTATGCCGAAGAGTGGCAGATCACAATCCGCCCGATCATCAACCTGCTTGGCCATTTTGACAAGCTCTTATATATAGAAGAGCTTCAGCCGCTGGCACTCAAAAAAGCGGATGGTTCTCTCGTTTCCTGCATGGATCCCACAAATCCCCAGGTGCGCGAAACCATCCGAAAGATGCTGCGGGAGATTGTGGACTGCTTCGGAGCTGGTCCTGTGCACTGCGGCGGCGATGAGCCCGTAGGGCTTACGGAAGTATTCGGGCAGGAGAGAGGCGGAGAGCTGTTTATTGAACATTACCGCTTTGTACACGACGAGCTGGCGGCGCTTGGCTGCACGATGATGATGTACGCCGACTTCTTCGCACCGCCGTGGGGGGATTATGCGGTGCCTGTCACGCGCGCAAGAGAGCTTCCGGGTGACACGGAATTTGTCTTCTGGGATTACGGCGTGCGGGAAGCGTATCCGTTCGTGGATGCGCTGCATGAGCAGAAGATCCGGATGTATCTCTCTCCGGGGTCATGGACATGGAAGCGTTTTTCCTGCGATATCCGTCAATGCTATGAAAACACCCGCGGACTGTTGAAAGCAGATGCGGGGCGAAGCCTTGGCATGATTATGTCGTCCTGGGCAGACGGCGGCGATACACTGCGCGACCTGATGCTTCCGGGCGTGCTGATCGGTGCAAATTTCTGCTGGGCACCATCTTCGGGATACGACTATGAGACAATTTATAACGTGATTCATAAGAGCCTCTATGGCTTCCGTGCGCAGCAGGCAGCGCTTCTGGATCCGATTTACCACCACGACCGCATATTAAACCGGGCGGATGAACATGAATTTAAGATGGAAATGTTCCGCAGCCCGTTTAAGCCGGTTGCATTTGGCGACAGAGAGCATATCGGTATCCTGCAGGAAGCGCTTGATAAAGCACAGGCGGACTATGCATCCCTCACACCGGCGAGAAATCGTGAAGCTTTTGACACCCTCTCGCTGACACTGGCGCGTGCGCGGTTTACAGCGGATAAGATCGCTCTTCTGCCGTGGACGCGTCCGATGACGATTGAGGAGAGCAGCCGCTATGCCGCAGATGCACTCCGGCTGTGCGGAGAGCTTCGTGCGGTGAAAGCGCTGCATGAGAGACTGTGGCATGAGACAAGCCGCGAGTCTGAGTGGAAGCTCTGTGCGTGCCGTTATGATGATTTATGCGATGAACTCGTGATGTTTGCGAGAAACGCCACACTGCGCAGATTCTGTGACAGAGATTTCTAAAACGGCATGCATCTGCATACATGCCGCGGAATCAGCGGCAGATTTTGGCAGTAAAGATAAGTACAAACAGAGAGCGGTTTCGGGGACAATTCCGGAACCGCTCTCTGTTTAAAAGTTACGCCTGAAGAATCGATTTTACGTGCTCAATCTCAGCCTGTGTTGCCTTTGCCGCCGGCACATAATAGCTTCTTTCTCTCGCCGCGTCATACAGCTTTTCCTGAGACATTTCACACTGATTGCGGATCTGGCGCAGGCACTGCTTGAGCGCCTTGTCCTCTGTCTGCGCGATCATATCTCCGAACATTTTCAATTCCCCGTTTACGCCGACTAAAGCGTCGGCAACCATTGCCTTTTCATTCATATGATTTCACCTCATCATCAAATTTTATTGTGCTGCTTAAAGAAACTTCATGAGCTCCTGCTTATTCTGCATTGCAGAATTTGCCGCATCCTGAAACAGCTTTTTAATTTCCGGATCCTGCGCCTGGGAAGCGTACTCCGTCATCTTGCAGTGAGTCGTGCTGTATCCGCCGATCAGATGGCGGAGGTTCTGCAGATCAAGAATGGATATTTCTGACATGATTGAACTCCTCCTTACTGAAAAATATTTGAAACATCGTTCAGAAGCTAGTATGCCCGCAGATGGTTTCGGATATGTGCAGCGGACGAGAATTTATTCCGCCGGTTTTGGGAAAGATATGATGATAAACGCTGATCTGCTTCTGGATTTTCCTAAGGTTATTGCTTTTTACTTTGGGGATAGATAAGCGTTATTTTTATATTCATATCAGATACAGAAAGAATGCCGGTTATAAGAAGAGGGGATAAATCGGCGAGGTGTAAATATAATATTGACTGCTATGTTCTTTGATAAAAAACGTCAAAAATATATTGACACAAATGGATGGGGGGGGGGAAAAAATGGGGTCGATAAAAATAGTATAGAAGGATGAAACCAGGAACAGCATGCTAAATGATTACATATACACATACTTTCCGGGATGGGCGACGGAGAGAGGAGATGAACAGCGATAACGCTTGACAAAATTTTACTGACAAACATAAAAACTTATCTGACTCAAACTCACCAAACACAGTCCGCCCTTGCCGCTTACATGGATCTCCAGCGCCAGACCGTCAGCAAGATGCTCCGCGGCACCCGGACAATCACAGCGGTAGAGCTCAAACAGATTGCGGACTTTTTCGGCGTTCCTATGGAAAAGCTCCTGGAGGATCCGGCATCATCCTCCAAAAGAGACGTCATGGATACGTTTGTCTCCCGGATGGATACAGCCAGTGAGAAGCAAGCTATTCTTCTTGCAGATGAGCTCATCAATATGCTGCTGCGTCAAAGAAACAACCATCTGTTGCGGAGGAATAATTAATTATGGAAAGAGAAAGGCTGGAAGGTCTGCTGTATCAGCAGAACCGTGTGAAATATAACCAGATAAGAGAACTCGCACGTCGTTTCCGCGGGCAATACAGCCGCCCGTTGGTAGGTGACGGTATTTTCAGCATTATGAAGAACTATGTCCGGTGCAGTCAGGAACATCTGGAGATTCTCCGGCTTCCGGTTGCAGACAGCCGTCTCAAAGGATTTACTGTCATTCGCCAGGGAGTGTTTTTTCTGGCGGTGAATACATATCTGCCGCTGGCAGAGCAGAATTTTACTGCGGCATATGAGCTGTATGAGATTGTCTGTCATATAGAGAAGAAGAATACCAGTCTGATTGAATCCTGCTCTCTCGTTCTGAAGGGAGAAGAAAAGAACCTGGAAGCGTCTGCGTTCGCCGCGATGGTTCTGGCTCCGGAGGCGGAGATTTTGGAGCAGATGGAGTTGTTTCAGATCGAGAAGTCGGAGGTTTCTGTGAAAGAGACTGTGCGTCTTATGGACTGCTTCGGAATTCCATATGATGCGATGGTTTTTCGCCTGTATGAATGCGGCATAACAGAGACAAACCGGACAGCAGTTCTGCTGTCGCGCCGGATGGAAGCAGAGCAGTATAGCTTTGACACCGGGATTGCGAAGCGATGGCTGCAGAATACAAAGGATGAAATTTTATTCGGAGATCTTCCGGCTCTTCTGAAGCAAAATGAGGAACAGGGAACGCTTCCGGGAGAGTTAATTTGGCAGGACAGGATTCGCATGGAGAAAATTCAGAGAATATTTCTGACAAGCCCGCATTAATTTGGAGCATGACTATTAGTTTTGTGTCCTGTACTCCATTGGATATCTGACCCAGAGAGGGCGGCTGCCCGGCAGACAGATGAAGCTGGCGCTTCCCAACCGGAGAAATCCTGCTTCGCGCGAGGACGAAATCGTTCGTAAACAAGAACCAGGAGGCTTTATGAGTGGGATAGGTATGGCTGGAGATGCAGTCGAAGAAATTATACGGTTCTATTTGCGTGGGATTATGAGTAATTTTCTTGAAAAATACGAAAAGAATAACGGAAATTCTCTTGAAACGTATCTTTCCGGCCTATTCAATCACTTTTTTATCTATAGAACACAGTTACTTTTACTCTATCAAAACGGTTTGTCATATCTGCTTTTAGATGTGTTTAACGACCTGTTTGAAGAAAGACAATCCGAAAAATTCCACAATCCGGCAACACAGTTCCATTTATTTTATCATATCGGCGGTATCTACAATTTTTTTGTATTATGGCTTTCACATGATATGCAAGAGACACCGGAATATTTAGCCCAAATAGCCGTATCTAATTTCCCGGCAGACGCAAAGCCCTTACTATTATGATTCCACATCGAAAAATGAACGACAGATTTTTTGTAATCCAGGAATAATAACGCTTCTGTGAAACTATGACGCAGCGTCAGAGTCAAGAGGTTTACAGCTTGTTATAACAACCGCTTGTATTCTCTCTTCCCCGCGCGTATAATGGTATTATACAGGGAGACTGCGTCCAAAAGGTTTTACAAAGAAGCAACGGAAGGAAGTATGACAATGGTAATTGAGAATCAATCTTTTGACGAAGAGCGTGCCCTCTATAACAGCCATGGCGTGACAATACGGAATTGTTCCTTTGACGGTCCGGCGGACGGTGAGAGTGCGTGTAAGGAGTCTTCTCAGCTTACTGTGGAGAATTGTTATTCCGTTCTGGCATGATCACGGGCTGAAGATTTCCGGATCGGAGATGACGGAGAACTGCCGGGCAGCGCTGTGGTATTCCGACGGCCTTACGCTGGAGAACTGCAGGATTATCGGCACGCAGTCTCTGTGTTACTGCCGGAACCTGAAGCTTATGAACTGCGAGATGATCGATACGGATTTATGCTTTGAGAAGTCGGATGTGGAGGCGGTGATCACGACTCCGGTTATCAGTATCAAGAATCCGAAGGCCGGCATAATCCGTGTACTGTCCGTGGGAGAGATTATCCGCGATGACAGCGAATCTGAAGGAACGATTCTGATCGGAAGCGTGCAGAAGTAAAGAGAGGAGATTGATACATATGAAGGCAAAGTTTATCACAATTGAGAGAGAATACGGCAGCGGCGGCACAAAGGTCGCGCGTCTGCTCGCGGAGCGGACAGGAATTCCCTGCTATGGGCAGGAGATCCTGGAGGGCGTGTCGAAGAAGTATGATATTTCGGTAGACAGGATTCAGGCGTATGAGGAGTCTGCGACGAACAGCTTTCTGTATTCCATTTATATGATGACACGCGCTGCATCGGGCAGCAGTGATATGCTCTCCGCAGAGGGACACATTTATGTCGCGGAGCAGGATATTATCCGCCGTTTTGCGGCGGACGGTTCTGCCATTTTCCTGGGGCACTGTGCGGCTGAGGCTCTGAAGGATCACAAAGGTGTGGTTAAGGTATTTATCCGCTGCGGCAGCGATGAAGTGAAGCGTCAGAGAATTATAAAGGAATACGGCATCAGTGCCGACAGTGCAGACTCAGTCAGAAAGAAATTTGACAAGAAGCGCTCCAATTATTATTACGCTAATACCACGAAGAAGTGGGAGGATCTGAGAAATTATGACGTTGTGCTTGACAGTGCAGTGCTCGGCATTGATGGATGTACGGATATGCTGGAGCGGCCGCTGAAGTAAAGCTGCATGAATTTTAGGAGGTTTTTTTGTGACTACAAGAGAGGAGGCGCTTGCCTACGGGCTGTCTTTTCCAAATACATATCAGGAGGCGCCGTTTCATGATCAGAACTGGCAGCTTGTGCGTGTGAAGGGGAGCAGGAAGGCATTTCTCTGGACGTACGAGAGGGACGGGTTTATGAATTTAAATGTAAAAGCAGACCCCGAGTGGCGGGATTTCTGGAGAAGAACATATCAGTCAGTAACGGCAGGATATCATCAGAATAAGGAGCACTGGAATACGATTATTCTGGACGGGACGATTCCGGATCAGGATATCCGCCGGATGATAGCGGAGAGCTATGATCTTGTCACGGACAGTCCCGCGAAGCGGATTTATGAGGCCGTAAAGAAGATCCCGAAGGGGCGGGTAGCCACGTACGGTCAGGTCGCGGCGCTTGCCGGTAATCCGAGGATGGCGCGAGCGGTCGGCAACGCTCTTCATCGAAATCCGGACCCCGACAGAATCCCCTGCTACCGGGTCGTAAATTCCAAAGGTGAGCTTTCCGGCGAATTTGCCTTCGGCGGAGCCGGCGCCCAAGCGCGCCTTCTGGAAGCGGACGGCATCGAGGTGGCAGACGGCAGAGTGGATCTGAAGAAATACTGTATGAAGCTGTAATTCTGCTGAGAACGCAGATTTTTGCTTCAGGGATTTCCGGGCATCCCCCGGTGCGGTTTTACAGAAATTTCATCCGGTCTTTATCCGGATTCGAAATTTCTGTGGTATGATGGAAAAAATCCGCGGAATGAGGAGATAGAAGTATGAAGATTCAATTGAATGCTCTGGAAAAGAAATGGGTGATGTATGATATCGGGAATTCGGCGTTTACCCTGCTGATTTCCACAATCATGCCGATTTATTTTAATTTTCTGGCAGGGAGTGCCGGAATTTCCGAGGTGGATTATCTGGCATACTGGGGATATGCCGCTTCCATATCCACGGTGATCGTCGCTGTCCTGGGACCGACGCTGGGTACCATCTCGGACGGGAGGGGACGCAGGAAGAAGATCTTTCTGGGCGCGCTTCTGGTCGGGGCAGTCGGCTGCGTATTGCTCGGGTTTATGCAGTCATGGCTCTGGTTCCTGCTGCTGTTTGTGATTGCGAAGTCCGCATATTCCGTAAGCCTTGTAATTTACGATTCCATGCTTCCGGATATTACGACGGAAGAGAGGATGGACGAGGTATCCTCCAGGGGATACGCATGGGGCTATATCGGAAGCTGTATCCCGTTTCTGTGCAGTCTCCTGCTGGTTTTGTTTTACGATACCATTGGCATTTCCATGCAGACGGCAATGGGTATAGCGTTTCTCCTCGTGGCCGTATGGTGGGTGGCTCTGACAATACCGCTTCTGAAAGCCTATCGTCAGACGCACTACCGCCAAACCGGAGAGAGAGATGCGCGTCCCGACAGACGGCGCGTGAGAAAGCTTCTGTCGGAAATTGCCGGACAGAAGAAGGTACTTTTCTTTCTGCTGGCGTTTTTCTTCTATATTGACGGAGTATATACGATCATTGATATGGCGACCGCTTACGGAACGGCTCTGGGGCTTGACACCACCGGTCTGCTGCTTGCACTGCTGCTGACGCAGATTGTGGCGTTCCCTGCCGCGCTGATTTTCGGGAAGCTTTCTGCAAAGTATGCCGCCGCCAGACTGATTTCCATCTGTGTGGCCGCCTATTTTCTGATCGCCCTGTACGGCATCTTTTTAAAGGAGCAGTATCAGTTCTGGATTCTGGCGGCAGCAGTCGGTATCTTCCAGGGAGCTATCCAGTCCCTGTCCCGTTCATATTATGCGAAGATTATTCCGGCAGAGCGGTCAGGAGAATACTTTGGAATTTATGATATCTGCGGAAAAGGCGCATCCTTTGCGGGAACCATGCTGGTCTCCGCTGTGAGCCAGATCACAGGCAATGTCAATCTGGGTGTGGGAGCGCTTTCCGTTATGTTTCTCGCAGGTTTTCTGCTGTTTGGCAGGGCGGACCGGACAGAGCGGCGGGAACAGGTGACAGCTTTCTCCGGTGAATGATCCCATAGATCCCGATTACCCCGATCATCACGAGAGAGGATATGGGTGAGACAAGTCCGTATATTCTGAGATTCGATATCCCGGCGTGCACCAACAGAAAGAGAACAGGCACACGGATCAGCAGCGCGCCTGCGCAGCAGTTGAGCATGGTAAAGAGCGTCTTTTCATGACCGTTCAGATAACCGTTCAGACAAAACAGGAAGGATACCGCCAGATAGTCAAAGCTGCAGCCTCGAAAGAACGGCATGCCCGCGGAGATCACTTCCGGATTTCCGGAGAAAAGACGGATCATGCTCTGCGGCGAGAGCTGCGCCCAGGCGAAGAATACGAGAGAGCACAGGAAGGCGGCAGTCATGCCGTATTTTAGGAACTGTTTTGCCCGTCCCGGTTTCCCGGCGCCGAGATTCTGAGCCGTGAGAGCTGTAAGAGCGTTGGAAATGGAGGTTGCGGGAAGCATGGCAAACACATCGTATTTGCTGGCAATGCCCACGGCGGAAGCCGCCAGGACTCCGAATCCGTTCATGATCGCGGTCAGATACAGGAAAGAGAAGCGCACCATGCATTCCTGAAAGGATACGGGTATTCCGATGAAGATCAGTTCTTTTAAGATGCGCCGGTTAATTCGCAGTGTGCGAAGCGAAAAATGGAAAATGAATTTCTTATGGTTCAGATACAGGATTGCCGCCAGCATGCTGATTCCCTGCGAGGCAACTGTGGCGATCGCGGTTCCTGCAGCTCCCATGCCGAGCACTGCCACGGTAAAGAAATCTCCGGCGACATTGCACACGCAGGCGATTGCCACAAAGAACAGAGGACTCAGGGAATCTCCGTATCCGCGCAGCACTGCGCTGAGCGCGTTGTATTCGCAGATAAAGAAGATTCCCAGACAGCAGATAAAAATATATCGGTATGCTTCGTCAAAGGATTCCCCCGGAATCTGCAGCAGACGCAGGATGTTAGAGATATTCAGCAGCAGTATGACTGTCAGGAAAATGGAAAATACGCCGAAAAAGGTGATCGTGGTGGAAATGGATGTTTCCACCTCTTTTTGTTTCTTCATGCCGGCATATTTACCTACCAGGATCGTTCCAGCCATAGTAAAGCCGGTGATCAGGCTTGTGATGATCTGGGTAACCTGCGTTCCTGTGGAAACGGCTGCCACGCTTTCGGCAGGGCAGAACCAGCCGATTACCATCAAATCTACGGCGCCGTAGAGCGCCTGGAGCAGATTTGCAAGCAGAAACGGAACAGAGAAGCGCAGCAGCGCTTTTAAAATCGGTCCCTCTGTCAGGGATATTGTACGGTTCATCAGTAAATTCCTCCTCAATTAAAACGTTGACTGCATTTTAATACTGTTTTTCGCGAAGAATCTGTAGCATAGACTACAATTTCGGATTTTTTTGTGTTATGATAGCGGAGGAAAGGAATCAGTTTATGGAACAGATAAAAATCCCGGAAAAATTTTATGCCTGCTTTGAGCATGCCGGACGAAGCATCACGTATGCGCCCGGAGAGACTGTCTATCTTCAGGGGGACTCCGCCGACTGCCTGTATCTGGTGAAGCGGGGGCGGGTGCGCGCGTTCTATGTCACAAGGACAGGGAAGGAACTGACATATGAGATTATCGAGAAAGGAAAGATTATCGGGGAATCCTCTTTTCTGTCAGGGAGCGTCTATCCGATATCCATGGAAGCGGTCAATGATGTGGAGCTGATCGCATGTGACCTCAATCGTCTGTACGGCTCCATGGAGGAGTCAAAGGAGCTGATGCGCCTGGTGATCCAGCTTTTGTCCCGCACCTGCAATCATCTGACCGAGCAGCTTCGGCGGATCACGCTGTACGACCGATATCAGAAGATTGCCAGCTTTCTGCTGCACGAGACGATGTTTCCGGATACGGACCGCGGCGTTACGAAGCGGAGTATTCCCTATACACACGAGGAGCTGGCGATTTCCCTGGGGATGAACCGGGTGACTGTGAGCAGAGTGCTCAATGAATGGAAAGAGCAGAAAGTTGTGTCTACTTCCTACGGAAAGATTGAGATTCTGAACCGGAAATATCTGGAAGAGCTGATCCCAAGGAGGGTAAAAAACGTATGATGAAAGCTATAGGTAAGTATTTTAAGAGCGATATCGTTCTGACGGTATCCTTTCTTCTTGCGGCAGTGTCGTGTTTCCTCGTGCCGCCCAATGAGAAGTATCTCGGCTACATAGATTTTCACACGCTCATCCTGCTGTTCTGCCTGATGGCGATTATTGCGGGACTCAAAGAGCTGAATTGTTTTCAGTACATCGGGAACCTGATGCTTGGACGGGTAGCAACACGGCGCGGAGTGGTGTTTACACTGATTTTTCTGTGTTTTGTGAGCAGTATGCTGATCACAAATGATGTGGCGCTGATTACATTTGTGCCGTTTGGGATTATGATGCTGGAGATGGCAGGTCTTACGTCTAAGCTCTGCCTGACGGTTACGCTGATGACGATCGCCGCAAATCTCGGAAGTATGTTTACGCCGATTGGAAATCCGCAGAATCTGTATTTATATTCTCTGTCAGACATGGGAATCGGAAGATTTTTCCTTCTGATGCTGCCGTATACCGTTCTCGCTGCGGCCGTGCTTGTGATTGCCGTGATGGCGCGGTTTGAGCCCGCACAGATGAAGATCGAGGTGAAACGGAAGCCGCTGGCGAAAAGAGGAGAGATTGCGTTTTATCTGGTGTTGTTTTTTCTCTGTATTCTGACCGTTGCGGGGATGATTCCGCATCCGGTGCTGCTTGTAATCGTCGCCGTCGGCATACTGGCAAAGAACAGAGGGCTGTTTCGGCGCGTTGATTATTCGCTGCTGCTGACCTTTCTGTTTTTCTTTATCTTTGTGGGAAATATGAAGCAGATGGAACAGCTGACCGGACTGATTCAAAGTCTTGTGGAGAAGCACGGCCGGATCATCAGCGTGGGAGTCAGCCAGATCATCAGCAACGTTCCCGCGGCCATGCTGCTGTCCGGCTATTCCCACAATATAGCCGATCTGATTATCGGCACAAACCTGGGCGGGCTGGGAACCCTGATCGCCTCTATGGCGAGTCTGATTTCCTACCGTCAGGTCTGCGGATCCTATCCGGCGCTGAAGAAGCGCTACCTTTTGATCTTTACAAAATGGAATCTGCTCTTTCTGGCAGTATTGTGCCTGGTATGGTGCTTTCTGTAAGCTCTCTGCCGAGCATTTGCCCGATGAAGTCCATGCTTTTTACAGTCATCTCCGCCCAGGCGGGACGAAAGCCGCTCTTTGCGGCGTTGCGTGCGGAGGCGATGTTGCACCAGGCACAGCAGTAGAAGGGAACCTTGTCTCTTGCCAGTATCTCAAGCGCCAGCGCAGAGGTGACTGCGGAGGCAATGCCCCGGCGACGGTATCCGGGCAGCACGTCAACGCCGATCTGCCACATGGAATCGCAGTCCGCGGAGCATCCCGCCAGGCCGACGAGTCTGCTGTGATCGTATGCTCCGACTCCCAGGACGTCCAGCTCTTTTCTGTCACTGCACAGAGCATTTCCCCACTCTTTGGTGTACAGCTCTGTAAAATCCTCCGGGAAGAGCAGCCGCAGCTCATACCCGTCGGGGAGCTCCTGCTGCTTCAGGTGATTCAGATCCGGCAGAAAGTATTCTGCCATGAAGCAGACCGCGAGGTGGTACGGGGCAAACGCCCGATTCAGTTCATACAGGTTCGGCGTCTCAAAGCAGTGAATCTTATCCGTCCGTTTCAGATATTCTTCCACAAAACTCCGGTACTGCGGCAGGACAGAGGCGACGATGTTGTTTCCGTACGTCACGAGATTGCAGTCAAACGGCAGCTTCAGATATCTGCGCGCCGATGCGGAGGCGGCGGAGAGCGCGACCACAGGCTCCGATTTCAGGAAATCTTCTTTCCGGCAGTTTAAATCAACGGCGGACTGCTCCATCGCAATATCGAGTATTCTTTGGTTCGTCATAATCATTCATCTTCTTTCTTTCAAGTGTATCGGTGCCGGTCTCAGTCGGGACCGGTATGTATCCGCAGGTCAATCCATTATATCATACCATAAGCCGGCAGGCACGAAAATGTTTCAAATTGACGCACCGCAGGCGGCAAAACAGCGGCGCGTACATATTTTTTGAGGAGGCAGCATATGATAAAAATTTCCGAGTTACAGCATATTCCCATATTTTCCGGTGCTTCGCCGGTTACTCAGCGCGGCATCTGCGAATGCGCAAGCGTGAAATCCTATTCCAGAGGAACATCCTGTTCCGCGAACGCGATGAGGTGCAGACATTCTATTTTCTCAGCAAAGGCATCGCGTCTCTCTATAAAATGAATCAGGCAAATGACTGCAAGGTGATAACGGTTCCGAAAGCGCAGTTCCGTCAGCTTCTGGCGGGGGATGCCGGGTTTTCCGAGGCTGTGATGTGCCCAATGGCAATGAAAATAAGAAAATTGTACAGACAGATGAAAATACGACGAACACATTTACCCTGGAAAAGCAGATTGCGGCAAAATTGTGGAAGCTTTCCAGGGATTACGGGATTGTGCGGGATGGGGGGAGTGGAGATAGACTTTGATTTGTCCATCTCATTTCTGGCGGAGATGGTTGCGCCAAGCGGGAAACGGTTTCCAGACAGGTGAAGGCGCTTACGAACAGGGGATTGATCGAGGTCCATAAAAAACGATTTTTTTTAAAGACAGAGAACTCCTGAAAAATTTTATTCATGAAACGTGAGATAAATCACGGAAAACCCCTAGGATTCATGTTAAACTCTTATCAGTATAAATTCGGATTATTCCTTATGTCCGAACGACTGTGCGAAGGTACGGATGCATGATTTCGGAATTATGGGGATGACGCTGCCGCAGTTTGAGCCGGATCGCTGCGTCGGCTGCGGCGCCTGTGTGAGAACCTGCGCGAAGAAGTCCGTGGAAGCGCTGAAAGCCGTGAATTACCGTCCGGTGCGGAATGAAGAAAAGAGCATCGGATGCGGAGAATGCGTGATCAGCTGTCCGACGCGCGCCTGGACCAGAAGCCAGAAGAAGTATTATCGCCTGACTTTGCTGGGACGAACCGGAAAGAAGAACCCGAGACTGGGGGAAGATTTCATTAAGTGGGCGGACGAGGACAGCATCGTTAAGATTATTCTGAATACGTATGAATATGTGGAGAAATACATTGACAGAAACGCGCCGGGCGGAAAGGAACACATCGGGTATATCGTGGACCGCACCGGATTTGAGGAATTCAAGAGATGGGCGCTCAAAGGCGTGCAGCTTCCCGCTGCTGCGGAAGTATATATGCCATTATACTGGAAGGGCGTAAAATATTGAGAGCCATGGGTAAAAGGGCAGGGGGCATCCGCGCGGATGTCCCCCTGCGTTTGTCAGATCATCTTTCTGTAAAGTTCGCGAAGCCCGTCAGCCAGATGCCGGATCTGCCCGTCGGCAAAGGGATCCGGAAGCCCTGCGGCTTTGATCATATTTCCAAAGAAATCGGAAGCGGACAGACGGCAGAGCTTCAGGTAGCTCTCCCAGGCGCCCTTACGGTCAGTCTCCATCCAGATGCGGTACTGCAGGGCATTCGTCTGAGCGATCGCATAGTCAATATAGTAGAACGGTAAGGTGTAAATGTGATGCTGCCTCTGCCAGAAGCAGCCTCCTGCGTAGAAGGAAGATACCTCTCCGTAGTCAAGGTGCGGCTTGTACTCGCTTTCCAGCTTTTTCCATACGTCCTTTCGCTCCTGCGGCGTAAGCTGCGGATTGTCGTAGATAATGTGCTGGAATTCATCCACCATACAGCCGTATGGGATAAATGTGATCGCGTCCTCGAGCTGGGATACGAGAAAGTCGCCCGCGCGCTCTCCGAAGAAATGCTCCATCCAGGGATTTGTGAAAAATTCCATAGACATAGAGTGCGTCTCTGCCGTCTCCATCGTGATGTCCCAGTGTTCGCGTATGTCATCCTCTTTACCAATTAGATAGCCCTGGAATGCGTGTCCGCATTCGTGCGTGATAACGTCTACGTCTCCCGAGGTGCCGTTAAAGTTGGCAAAGATAAACGGCGCGCGGAATTCCGGCAGGTATTCCATATATCCGCCGACCTGTTTGTTCTTCCTGGAGAATACATCGAGCAGATCGTTATCCATCATAAATCCGAAAAACTCGGACGTCTCCGGGGAGAGCTCGTCATACATCCGGCGTCCCTGTGCAAGGATTTCCTCCGGTGTTCCGGTCGGGCGCGGACTGCCGTCCTTATGGCTGACACCCTCGTCAAGATGCAGAAGCCTGTCAAGACCCAGGCGCTTTCTGCGGTTCTCCCAGATCTCCTCGGCAAGCGGCACCCAATCCTTCTTAATCTGGCGGCGGAAGTTCTCTACTTCGCTGCGGCCGTAGCTGTTGCGCATCATGCGGCAGTATCCCAGTTCTGTATAGTTTTGAAAGCCGAGTACCTCAGCCTGCTTCTGACGGTTTGCTACGAGTTTGTCGTAGATCTCATCGAGCTCGTCTGCAATGCCAAGATAGTAGGTGTTTACAGCTTCCGCTGCGCGGATGCGTTCACTGCGGTCCGGGCTGGTCAGATGCGGCGTCATCATTGACAGATTGAGTACATCGCCTTCCCAGGGTATCTGGGCGCTGGCGAGAAGCTTTTCATAGCGTGTGCCGAGGGCGTTTTCCTCCTGCATCAGCGGAACGGCGGCTTCACTCACGGATTTCGCGTCGAGCTCCATGTTTACAAATGCAGGCTTTCCGATTTTTTTTTCCAGTTCCCCGCGGAATTTGGAATTCAAAAGCAGATGGTGATACGGCACCTCTTTGTTTGCAAAATCCGGAAGCATCCGGTCGTAATAATCCTTTTCCTCAGAGTAAAAGGCGTCCTCTGTATCAATACTGTGCCTGATGAGAGAGAGTACCGTCATGGTGCGGATGTGATCGGACAGAGCATAATATTTCTGATGAGCTGCAAATTCCTCCTCTGCGCTGTCTGCGTTCTTAAATTCCGCCATAATTGAGTCCAGCTCGGCCGCAGCTTTGTCAAAGTCTATGCGGCTGTAAGGCATTTCCTGAAATTTCATCGTGTTTTACCTCCTGATGTCTATTTGTTATTCTTATTGTAGGATATTTTAACCAAAAGTGCAATGGAAAAACCGTAAAACAAAAGGAGGGCCGGGAACTGCATATGTTGCAGCCCCGGCTGTTATGAAAAAGAAAAAATATATGTAAAAAAGTATCTGGCTTTTATGGTTATAACTATACAGGAGGAATGTGAGAGAAGTGTGGCGGCGGGATGAACAGTTTATGAAGAGATTAGAAAAGAAATCTTAAATGTGGAAAAAAAGCATAAACAAGCCCTGTGTTCAGCCGTTGAAAATCGGACAGGATTTGGTATAATATAGCGGGACGCTGCGAAAGCGCAGCAAATATCCGCGCAGACATGGCTCATTGCCTGCGGGAATCAAAGAACAGGAGAGGGAACATTATGGGTAAGAAGAAACAGGTCAGGGAGCTTTCCACAATCACGCTGGGAATGCTTCTGGTGTCGGCGGCAGTGTATTTTTTTATGGTGCCGAGCAAGATTGTAGTGGGAAGCGTCTCAGGTCTCGGTATGGTATTGGCGCAGGTCAGCGGGATTCCGTTATCCGTGCTTACGTTTATCTTAAACGCAGTGCTTCTGATTGTGGGTTTTATTTTTATTGGAAAAGAATTTGGCGCAAAGACGGTTTATACCTCGATGCTTCTCCCGGTATTTCTATGGATTTTTGAGAGATTGTTCCCGGTGGAGAAGTCTCTGACAGGGAATGCAGTGTTTGATCTGGTGGGGTATATTCTCGTGGTAGCGCTCGGACAGGCGATGCTGTTTCACGTCAATGCGTCTTCAGGCGGCATTGATGTGGCGGCAAAGATTATTAATAAGTTTACACACATGGAGATCGGCAAAGCGGTGACGATTGCAGGGCTGGTGACATCCATGACATCGATCTTCGTGTACGACATAGGGACCTTGATTGTCAGTGTGCTCGGTACATATGCAAACGGTGTGGCGGTCGACTACTTCGTTGACGGCTTTAAGAAGCGAAAGAGAGTCTGTATTATCGCGGATCATGAGGACGATTACCGTGAGATCGAGCATTATATCATGCACGAGCTTCGCCGCGGTGCGACGCTGTATGTAGCGCAGGGGGCTTATGACAGGACGCACAGGACTGAGCTTGTGACAATTCTGACTCAGCATGAATATAAGCTGCTGCTGAACTATCTCAACACGGTTCAAAAGAAGGTATTTGTGACCGTCTCTGTGGTTAATGAGGTGATTGGAAACTGGAACGAGGCGTCCTGACACATGGAAGGCGGATAACGGGTTTGTACAGATGGAGAGAAAAAAATACGAGGAATTAAGCAGGTATCTGCCGGGGCTTACACCGGAATGCCCCAAAGCCTGTGAATGGCTGGCAGAAATTTTTAAGTATCAGGTGTTTGAACTGAAGGATTTCTGCGTTCCCTACATGATGAACGATGCGGCGGAAGCGTATCTGGTCTTTGAAGACTGCCGCATGACGGGAGAAATGCTTCCGGATTATGAGGGAGAGATTACGGGAAGACTTGAGAAAGGAAATAACGGAGGAAGTATGCTGATCGTCCGGCAGGGAGAGGATAATGTTTTCACACTGCATTATCGAAAACTGCATTGTATTCAGAAGCTTTACCAGTATCACGCCATCGGTCATTTTTGGGTGTCCGGCGGAGAACAGTGGAGACAGATGGTATATATGGTCGGTACAGCGTATGACAAATATGAATTTCTGGGCAGCGATTCGTGCAGCAGTCAGGAGATAGAGCTGCTGCCTCTGATGAAATTTGCCCCGTTCAGGTTCTGGTCGCCGATCCGGGAGTCTTTGGAGGAGCGATACCCTTCCTCGCCGGAAGGCGCGGCATGTATGAAAAGACTCTGCAGTGAGGCGGGCGACCGCAAGCTGGAACGTCTTGTCGCTTGGTATCAGAAATTTTCCGGCGGCATTGCGGGGCGCTTCCTGGAATACAGAATCCGCAGTCATCTGGCGGGGAAAAAGGGAGAGAAGATCTACCGCTGCATCCGTGAAAAGATAAACCGGGCGTCAGCGGCATATCCGAAACGGCAGTATGCGCCGGAGACAGAAGCAGAAATCCGCCGCTGCCAAATCGAGGCACAGACACGCCTGCACGGCGCCGGGTTCTCAGGCGTGTATCCGTTTTTTCAGCGCGGGAACCTCTCGGTTCTTGCGGCGGAGGAGCATCCGTTCACGGTGCTGGAATCCGAGAACTTTTTCTTTCGCATTCAATATATGGTATCTGTGTGCCCGGATCCGGACGCGGGAGTGAACAGCGGATTTTTCCGGGGCAGAGGAAGGCGGGGATTTATCGCGGAAAATCTGGATGCACTCTTTGCTGCAGCAGGAGAGGGCAGACCGCCCGGAGTCTGACGCGTATGCTTACTGCCGTGAAGTATGAAAGGATTATACATATTATGAAGGGAAAAATTCTGATTATTGAGGATGAACCGCTTGTGCGCAGAGAGCTTAAGGCATTTCTGGAAGAAAACGAATTTGAGGCGGACGCGCCTGAACCGGCGGGACTTTCGGCAAAAGATATGCTGAGTGAGACGCCCGATCTTATCCTGCTGGATATCGGGCTTGGGGACGCAAATGGAATTTCTCTGTGTCAGGCAATTCGGAAAAAAGCGGATATTCCGGTGATTTTTGTGACCGGACAGGATACGGCCGAGAGCGAGATCCTCGGATTTCGGGCGGGCGGCGATGATTATATACGAAAACCATATCATTTGCCCGTGCTGCTGGTGCGCATACAGAGCCTGCTGGAGCGCAGCAGAGAACCCAGGCAA
>CALWSC010000089.1 GCA_944384105.1 uncultured Lachnospiraceae bacterium
TCACTGATTTCGACGGATGAGCTCAAGTTGTAGAAGGCGATGAGTTAAACGGCTGGCAGCAAGATAAAGTTTCAAAGAAGTGGTACTATCTGGAGAATGGTAAGGCTCAAACCGGTTGGATTAAAGAAGATGGAGAATACTACTACTGCGATCCGGAAAACTCTGGAGCTATGGCAGAGAATAAATGGATTTTGATTGAGGAACCAGATCCATACAATGATAATAAGGTAGGAGAGGTATGGTATCGAGTGGATGAAGATGGTAAGATGCAGACAGGTTGGATTTCTGATCCGGAAGTTCCGTGGAAGATTTATCTTTTGGATACAAATGGGCGGATGATGCACTCTGACTGGGTAAATGCTCCTGAGAATCAAGAGTTGAATAGACCTGCTGGCATGTATTATCTGACGGATGACGGAGCAGTTCAGATGAATGGGTGGACTCTTGCGAAAGGCAGTGATAGCGTCTGGTGGTTCTGCAATCCGGGTACAGGATTGTTTGAAAAAGATAACCCAAACAGTTGGGCAGGAAAGAAATTATGGTAAGATTAAAGGGATCGGCAACGGCCCTTTAATTATGCAGAAAAAAGAGAGTCCAGTGATGGGCTCTCTTTCGCTAAAAGAAACATAAAAATTGTGTTGGTAAATTAGCATCAACTCATACCTTAAGAGATGAGTGGTGAAAGGAGGGGGCCTTTTGATGCTAATTTACTGCTATTGGTTGGGTTAATTATATTATAGTGGGATTAGGGTGGGGTGTCAAGAGGGGGAAAATTTCGTGTATGAGAATAGATTTGCTGAGGTGTTTAGGGTAATGTAATAAATAACTGAAAAATAACATAAAAACGAGAAGAAAATCAAAAAACGTGATTATAAACAAAATCATATCTGAAAATTTTGGTAGTCTGACAAGTTGTTTAAAAAGTATTGATTGTGTATAATTGAATTACCAAAAAACATAAGAGGAGGGATTGGCTGAATGAAGCGTAAAAAAGTATTAGCGTTCATGGCTGCTATGGTGTTAGGAGTAGGAGCGATGGGAAGTGTTCCTATCTGTGCTGAAGAACTGGAGATAGGTGATAAAGTTATTGATCCAGAAACGGGAGCAGAAGGTGTGATTGTTGAGTCTCCTGGAAATACCGATGAAGTGCTGGCTATGATGGAAGAAGCTTTAGAGTCGGGAACGATAGTTACAGGAAGTGCGGAGAATACTGTTGAATCACTCCAGGCAAGAGCTGCAGATACAGCAGGGAGCTGGGAAGAGATTTCATCGACTAAATGGAAATGGAGATATCCTAATGGAACATATGCTAAAAATGCATGGATATGTGTAAGTAATCAGTATTATTACATAGGCTCTGATGGGTATATGAAATTTGGTTGGATGCTTGTGGATGGAGAATACTATTATGGAAGTCCCAGTGGAGCTATTTACATGAATTGCGGAAAGCAATTGAATGGAAAGAATTGTAATTTTAATCCTAGTGGTCATTTAGTAGAATTGGAATGTTGGATTAATGCAATTCAAAAAGCAAAAAAGTATTGGTGTTGGGCAGCGGCTGCAGAAATGGTTGGAACTTATGGAACATCTTCTCCTATAGATCAATGGGACATAGTCTACAAAATAAAGGGGTCTTATGATAACTGGGCAGGAGATGATACAGATGGTATAAATGGTATAGAATATGCCTCCCAATATACTAAAAAGGCATATAAATATATTGGATTTATTAGTGTGCAAGATGCATTAAAAGAGCTGGTTACAAATCAGCCATTTAAATTGGGCGTTGGTGTAAAAACTGGTGAGAGTGCAGGAGGAGCTCATGCGCTAGTAATATATGGTTTATTCCGAGGGGCGTATGAGGACTTTCTAAAATATGTTGATCCGGATGAGCCGCCGGGAGATAATAAGGATATGAAAGTATATCAATTTTTTAAGGAAAATAAAGACTTTGTCGGTGGAGATTCTATAGCTGCAAAGTTAAAATAGGGGGACAAAGAATATGAAAAATAAATGGTTTAGCATCTTGTGCTTAAGTGTTTTAATGCTTATGGTGAAACAAGATATATTAGCTTCTGGATTTGATGACAGTGATTTGTTAAGTTCACAGGATTATGAGGAAGTGTCAGCATTTGAATCTCAGCTATTGGAAATAGGATACAGCACTTATAATGGACAGGATGCATTCACAGCTGAAAAAGAAGTAGTGTTTGAAAAAGCTGTTAAAGTTTATACGAATACGGATATTTTTGAGGATGCTGATATCACAGGTGATGAGATTCGAGATAAATTTCAGCATGCCTGTTACGAATGGAGGGTTCCGGTATATTATTGCGGTGAAACGGCCACAGTTTCTATTGGAAAAATGTATGAAGAAGATGAACATATGAGCATCATAAATATACATATGACCAATAGAACAATAGACTATCAACAGATAATTACAGAGAAAATGAATGCAGAAGGTATTCCTCTGGAAGAGTCTGATGTATATTTTGTGGAGCATTCCTCTGGATTTGACGGTTTGATGGCAATTATAGTACATGGCGAAGAGAAATATGTAATTCCTTTTCACTCGACTGTTTGGATAGAGAATGTTAAAGAAAGAGGAACAGACAGGATTGAGTCGGAAACACTCTTTGGTTTTGGAACAATGGTAGATATTGTTACGGAAAATAGTGAAATGGCAGTAAATACATCTGGATTGGAAGGAAGCATGGATACAATTATTTCGACAAATGAAGAAAAATCACAGAATTCATGGTGGATTTACGGCATTGCAGGAGTGGTTATTGTAATTATTGCAGGAGGAATAGTTATAAGAAAGGCAGGAAAGCGAGGAAGAAAATAAAAATTATAACGAATTAATAGCGTTGTCTCGATCCGTTTTGGGTTGGGACAACGCTATTAATTATGCAGAAAGAAAAGTATGGCTGTGAGGATACATTACAATAGGAAGAAAAATTTCATGAATGGGAATTTAATGGTGGTAATTGAGTTTCAGAGGGGTGTGAGAGGGTTAAGAAGAGAGAAAAAGGGGACTGTGAGAGTGTGGAGTTTAGGTGGGGATTGGAGATGGGAAGATTCTGAGGAGAGGAGTGGGGTGTGAGATTGGACGGGAAGATGGGAGATGAGATGGGGATGAGATGGAGGATTTGCAGGTATAGTCATCGGAAAGCGGTTTGCGGAGGTTGGTGTGTGGAGAGACCAGCTTGGGGATTTTCCTTATTTTTTACGGGTTTCCGGGATTTTAACTACCCCGGGGTTTTGGAACACTGTCAAGAATAGTGATTCTTAATAGTGTTTCAGAACTGGGGGGGGGGTAGTAAAATAACTATAGCAACTCAATTAATTAGCGCAGATGCTTGACAAGAGTATTATGATTAAGGCAGAGGTGATATCTATGTTACACAATGAAGCAAGGAACTTAATCATACAGGCTCTTAATCACAATACTCCAGTCAAAGAGATTGCGGTCGTAAACCCGCCCTCTCCTCAGATGATCTCTCCCGTATTGACCAGCTGACCCAACAGCAGCCCGATATTGCATTGCTTGAAATCATTGATACACTCCATCTGCATGTCAGTGATGAAACTGTCCGTAAGGCTCTGTTGAAATTGGATTATGTCTATAAAAAGAAATCCCTCCATGCTTCCGAACAGGAGCGTCCCCGATGTCCAGAACAAGCGAAGAAGCTGGCAGCAACATATATCGGAGAAAGATGTAAGGAATCTGGTATTCCTTGATGAAAGCGGGATAAATACGAACCTAACCCGGATTTATGCGCGGGCAAAAAAAAGAAGAACGCGCTGTGGGCACTGCGCCAATAAACACGCCAGCCTATACAACCATCCTATCGTCTGTACGGCTGAATGGGGATTGTGTTTATACAGTCTATTCTGGAGGGACAACGGCTGGGCGTTTTCAGAAATACTTGGAATCCAGCCTGCTGCCAACACTGACCAGCCAGGATATTGTTATCATGGATAATATGCGTTCCTATCATGCCAGGGCAGTGACAGAGTTTCTTGATAGGAATAAGATCCAATACTTATATTTGCCCCCATATAGCCCGGACTTAAATCCCATTGAGAAAATGTGGTCAAAGCTAAAGGCTTAATTTGAGATAACAGGGCATCCGTATTTCGTCGTTATTGCCGGAAGCCGCTAGGCAAGCGTTTAAGACAATCAGGCAATCGGATTGTGTGGGATGGTTCCGTGCGTGTGGCTATGTGCAGTAATTTATTGAATTGCTATAGATAAGAAGTTTAAATATAAAAAAGCTACTGGACAAAGCCAGTAGCCTAGATAATCCAAGTATAGGTAACACTATAGGATGTTTGATACCGAGCCAAAATAGCAACTCCCAAAACCCCAGTAAAATCAAGGGTTTCGCAGAGCAGATAGCGGGAATCGAACCCGTCTCTCCAGCTTGGGAAGCTAGCGTTCTACCGATGAACTATATCTGCATAATCGGGGCAACAGGATTTGAACCTGCGACCTCACGGCCCCCAGCCGTGCGCGCTACCAAGCTACGCCATACCCCGACGACGAATATAACTATACCATATTCCCCAAAAAAAAGCAAGCAATTTTCAAAAAATACTAAGTTTTCTTTATATCTGAAGTATGGTAAAATTGGGACAGAAGGAGGCGAAATAAATATGCGAATTCTCATTGCAGAGGATGAAAAGGACCTGAACCAGATCATTACGTCCAGGCTGAACGCCGAGCATTACAGTGTCGATTCATGCTATGACGGTGAGGAAGCACTGGATTATATGGCGGGGGCGGAGTATGATGCAGTGATTCTGGATATTATGATGCCGGTGATGGATGGGCTTTCGGTACTGAAAAGTATGCGAAGCAAAGGAATGCAGGTACCGGTACTGCTTTTGACCGCGCGTGACAGTATAGAAGACCGGGTAAAAGGACTGGATGCGGGGGCGAATGACTATCTGGTAAAGCCATTTGCGCTCGAAGAGCTCCTTGCGCGTGTGCGTGTGCTGCTGAGAAAACCCTCCGCAGCGCCGAAATCCTGCTTCAGGGTAGCGGATCTCGAGGTACATACCGACACACACCGCGTTCTGCGCGGAGGAGAGGAGATTAGTCTCTCAGGTAAAGAATTTGCGCTTCTGCGCTACATGGTTCAGAATGAGGGGATAGTACTTTCACGGGATAAGCTTGAGCAGCACCTTTGGAACTATGATTATGCCGGCGGTTCCAATGTTATTGACGTTTATATCCGTTATCTGCGCAGAAAAATCGACGAGGGGCGCGAGTCGAAGCTGATTCAGACGGTACGCGGAGCGGGATATGTGCTCAGGGCGCCAAAATGAGAAGATGGTCTCTGAAGGCAAAACTGACAGTCTTGTATTCCTTTTTTATGATTCTGGTGACCTGTATTTCCCTTGCCATCCTTTTTTCCCTGAGCAACCAGGAAATTCTGGGCTCCGTACAGTCACAGCTCGAAGATCAGGTTTACAGCAGTATGGAGGACTTCCGCGAGAAAAACGGTGAACTCAAAGTAGACCGGGACTTCTACGATATGGAGGACGGAATTTACCTTTCGCTCTATAATGAGGCGGGAAATTTCCTGTATGGAAGACTTCCCTTCGGTTTCGACCGTCAGCCTGAATTCCAGGATGGACAGATACAGACCATATCGGGGAATGCGGAGAAATGGTATGTATTTGATGTGAAGTGCCAGTTTCCGGAATCGGGGATTGTATATGTGCGGGGGGTTACATCTGTGACAGAGGCAGAGAACTCCATGCGCATTACACTGCGCTTTGCCCTGATATTGCTTCCCATGATGGTTGTATTGGTAACGTTTTTGGGGTATCGCTTTACCAGGCGTACCCTGCAGCCCGTCAAACAGATCACTGATACTGTGCAGGAAATCCGTGCCAGCGAGGACCTCTCAAAAAGGGTAGGTCTGGGAGATGGAAAGGATGAGATCTACCGTCTGGCCCAGACCTTCGACGCCCTGCTTGCGGAACTGGGAGAAGCATTTGCAAGGGAACAGCAGTTTACATCCGATGTATCCCATGAGCTTCGTACTCCGATCGCCGTCATTCTTGCCCAGTGCGGGGAGATGATGGAACAGCCGGAAATCAGCGGGCGTCAGAGAGAACAGCTCCGTGTGATAGAACAGAAAGCACGTACCATGGCACAGATGATTTCGCAGCTTTTGCTTCTGTCACGCGCCGATCAGGGCAGGCAGCGGCTGCAGATTGAGAGGATTCCGATCAGCGAACTCACGGAGATGATTGTGGAAGAGCAGCAGATGCTTGCAGAGAGAAAACAGATCAAGGTGACCGGTGAAATCGCTCCTGATTTGTATGCTGAGGTAGATGAGACGTTCTATATCCGAATGCTGAGCAATCTGATTTCAAACGGTATCAGCTACGGAAGAGAGGGCGGTCATGTCCGGGTATGTCTGTCGCAGCAGGGAGACGAGCTTGTGGGAAGTGTAAAGGATGACGGCGCAGGCATCTCTGCAGAGGCTCTGCCCCATATCTGGGAGCGATTCTATCGGGAGGATGCCTCACGTACTGACAGCAAACATTCCGGATTGGGTCTTTCCATGGTGAAGTGGATTATTCAGGCACATCACGGCAGTATTAAGGCAGAGAGTGAGCCGGGAAAAGGCAGCATATTTACCTTCTGTCTTCCCATGAAACAGGACGGTCAAATTCCTAAAAAAAAGATTGACAAGTCAAAGGAAAGTCCTTATAATGCTAATGGTTAGGAAGCGAACCAAAAAGGAAGTGGTAAAATGGACGAAAGCAGGATGCCTCTGGGAAGGCTGGTGCACCGGCTTTCACATCAGATGAAGCGGCAAAACCAGACGAATACATACTGCAGCGGTTTGACACCGATACAAAACCATATTCTTGGTTTTATCCTTCTGGAATCTCAGCACAGGGATCTGTATCAGAAGGATGTGGAGGAGGAATTTCAGATCAGAAAGTCCACTGCCACAGGTATCTTGCAGCTCATGGAGAAGAACGGCTTTATCTACCGCGAGAGCGTCGAGAAGGATGGAAGGCTGAAAAGGATCATAGCCACCCAGCGGTCTGAGAGAATCCGCAAGGAGCTTCAAGAGTGCATCCGTCAGACAGAGAAACGCATCGTATCGGGGATATCCGAGGAGGATCTGGCGGTCTGCAGACATGTGCTCTTCAGAATGCTTCGCAATCTAACACAGGAAAATAATGAAGAGGGAAAAAGGAGGACACCATGAACAGAAAACTGTTGAAATCTGTCCGGGAGTACAAAAAAGAGTCAGTCCTGGCTCCGCTTTTTGTTATCCTGGAGGTATTTATGGAAGTTTTGATCCCGCTATTGATGTCCAGAATTATCGACGTAGGAATTCAGGACGGAGATCTTCCATATATCATCAAAATGGGCATAGCGCTTGTAGTTATGGCTATGCTGGCATTGTTTTTCGGTGCAAAAGCCGGAAATTATGCGGCGGTTGCCGGTGCGGGATATGCCAAGAATTTAAGGCATGACATTTTTTACAAGGTACAGGAATTTTCCTTTAAGAACATTGATCATTTTTCAACTTCCGGACTTGTAACGAGAATGACAACCGATATCACAAACGTGCAGATGGCGTATATGATGAGTATCCGTATGCTGGCAAGGGCGCCCATTATGATTATTCTTTCCCTGATCATGACGCTGACGATCAATACGCAGATTGCCCTGCTGTTTTTGATTGTGATTCCGCTGCTGGGCGGTACTTTGATCTTTATCGCCAAGAAGGCACATCCTCATTTTATCCGCGTATTTGATGAATACGATGTGCTGAACAACGGTGTACAGGAGAATGTTAACGCGGCGCGCGTGGTAAAGGCATATGTGCGAGAGGACTATGAGATTAAGAAGTTCCACAAGATTTCACAGGTGGTATATGATCTGTTTACAAAGGCAGAGCTGATTGTAGCCTGGAATGGACCTGTTATGCAGTTCTTTATGTACGGTGTAGTGCTCGCAATGGTCGGAATGGGAGGCAGAGATATCGTATTTGGCACCATGGAGACCGGAGAGCTCACAAGTGTAATTGTGTATGCAATCCAGATCCTTATGTCGCTGATGATGGTATCCTTTGTCTTCGTTATGATTATGATCGCAGAGGCTTCCACAGACCGTATCCAGGAGGTGCTCGATGAGGTACCTGAGATGCAGAATAAGTCTGATGCGAAGAAGAGTGTGCCGAACGGTGATATTGAGTTTAACCATGTTGACTTCAGTTATTCTGGAGAAGGCGGAAATCTGTCCTTAAAGGATATCAATCTGCATATTAAATCCGGACAGACCATCGGTATTATCGGAGGTACCGGCAGTGCGAAGTCCTCTCTGGTGCAGCTCATACCGAGACTTTATGATGTAACACGCGGAAGCGTGAAGGTAGGAGGCGTGGACGTCAGAGACTATGATCTTGAGTCACTGCGTGACCAGGTATCTATGGTTCTTCAGAAAAATGTGCTGTTTACCGGAACCATTTACGACAATATCCGCTGGGGAGACGAGAACGCAAGCGATGAGGAAGTACAGCGCGTATGTCGGCTTGCACAGGCAGATGGATTTGTGCGTGAGTTCCCGGATGGCTATAACACTATGATTGTACAGGGCGGTAATAACGTATCCGGCGGTCAGAAGCAGCGTCTGTGTATTGCGAGAGCGCTCCTTAAGAAGCCGAAGATCCTGATTCTTGACGACTCAACAAGCGCCGTGGATACGAAGACGGACGCTCTGATCCGAAAAGCATTCCGTGAGGAGATTCCGGATACCACGAAGATTATCATTGCACAGAGAGTATCCTCTGTGGAAGATGCGGATCAGATCATCGTTATGGAGAACGGCCATATCAACGGCATTGGAACTTCTGAAGAGCTGCTGAAGACAAACGCGATCTATCGCGAGGTATATGAATCACAGGTGAAAGGAGGAGAGGATAATGAGTGAGACGAAGCACCCAAAGAAAGTACAGGTCTCCAAAAACACCGTAAAAACCGGGCTGAGACTTTTGAAATATGTAACAAGTGCGTATAAACTGCGGTTTATCATCGTATTTATCTGTATTATTATAAGTTCTGTAGCCTCTGTGTCAGTATCCCTTTCTCTGAAGTTCCTGCTGGATGACTTTATCATCCCGCTGATCGGGAAGCAGAATCCGGATTTCGGAGAACTGTATATGGCGATGACAGTACTCGGTTCGATATTTGTTCTGGGTATCATAGCAAGCTTTATTTATAACCGCCTGATGGTCTATATCGGACAGGGTGTGCTGAAGAAAGTCAGAGACGAGATGTTTGAGCATATGCAGACGCTCCCGATCCGTTACTTTGACCAGAATACAAACGGCTCCATCATGAGTCTTTATACTAACGATACCGATACGCTGCGCCAGATGATTAATCAGAGTATTCCTCAGGTGCTGATGTCATCCATTACGATCCTTGTAACGTTTATATCCATGCTGGCACTCAGCCCGCTGCTGACGCTTCTTGCGATCGCGATGATTTTCGTCCTGATCCTGGTATCCAAGGTGATCGGCGGAAACAGCGGAAAATACTTTATTCGCCAGCAGATGGACATTGCAACCGTGACAGGATTTGTCGAGGAGCGAATGAACGGACAGCGTGTCATTAAGGTGTTCAATCATGAGCGCAAGTCCGAGGAGGAATTTGATGCGATAAATGAGCGCCTGTTTGACAGTGCAGCGAAGGCACATACTTTTGCAAGTATGATGGGACCGATCATTGGAAACCTCGGAAATCTGCAGTTCGTTCTGACAGCCGTGCTCGGAGGCGCACTCTCTGTTGCGGGAGTGGGCGGCATCACACTGGGCGTAATGGCATCCTATCTGCAGTTTACGAAGAGCTTTACACAGCCGTTCATGCAGGTGGCACAGCAGTTCAACTCCATCGTCATGGCTCTTGCAGGTGCAGAGCGAATCTTCAACCTGATCGACGAGGAGCCGGAGGTGGACGAGGGATACGTAACTCTGGTCAACGCGAGAAAGGACTCTGAGGGAAATATCACAGAGTGCAAAGAGAGAACCGGTCTGTGGGCCTGGAAGCATCCGCACCAGGCTGACGGCAGCGTAACATATACGGAATTAAAGGGAGACGTGCGCTTCTTCGATATGACTTTCGGATATACAGACCGCAAGATGGTTCTTCACGACCTTACACTGTATGCTAAACCGGGTCAGAAGCTTGCATTTGTAGGCTCAACCGGAGCAGGAAAAACGACGATCACAAACCTGATCAACCGTTTCTATGATGTTCAGGACGGAAAGATCCGCTATGACGGTATCAATATCAACAAGATCAAAAAGGCAGACCTGCGCCGTTCTCTTGGAATCGTTCTGCAGGATACGCATCTGTTCACCGGTACAATTATGGAGAATATCCGCTACGGTAAGCTGGATGCCACGGACGAAGAGGTATTTGCAGCGGCAAGGCTGGCACATGCGGATCAGTTCATTAACATGCTGCCGAACGGCTACAATACTCATTTGAGCGGTGATGGAGAGGAGCTCTCCCAGGGACAGCGTCAGCTGCTCGCCATTGCGAGAGCGGCAGTCGCAGATCCGCCGGTTCTGATTCTGGACGAGGCAACCTCCAGTATCGATACGCGAACCGAAGCTATCGTACAGAAAGGTATGGATAACCTGATGAAGGGACGTACCGTATTCGTAATTGCCCACCGTCTCTCCACGATCCGCAACAGCGATGCGATCATGGTTCTGGAGCATGGACGCATTATTGAGAGAGGATCACATGAGGATCTGATCAAGCTGAAGGGAACGTATTATCAGTTATATACAGGAAAACTGGAGCTTTCATAAGAGCTTTTATAAAAAAACGGGTGCAGCCGCTGAAGCGGCGTACCCGTTTTTTTTATGAGAATTATCGGTTATTGATTGCTGTGACAAGTGCGTCAATAGAAGCGCGGATGATATCAGAGTCCACGCCTGCACCCCATGCGAGCGTGCCGTCAGGCTTGCGGATTCCCACATATGCGATCGCACGGGAACTGGAACTCTGCTCCAGAGCGTGCTCCTGGTATGTCACGAGATCATACTTTAAGCCGTAGGCTTTCTTGAGCGCGTTGCTGACTGCGTTCAGGCGGCCGTTTCCTTTTGCTTCCGTGATGTTCTTCCTGCCGCCATTGACACTGGATGTGACAGTGGCTGTGATGCCTTCGGCAGTCTGGCTGAAGTGCACTTCATGGATTGCATACGGTTTGGTGACGTTCTCAAAGGTCTGTTTGAACAGATCAAAGATTTCCTCAGGCAGCAGCTCCTTGTGCAGATGGTCGGAGACCGCCTTTGCAGCGTATCCCATCGCCTCGCGCATCTTTGCAGGCAGGTTCAGTCCGAATTTGGACTCCAGGATATAGCCTACGCCGCCTTTGCCGGACTGGCTGTTGATACGGA
>CALWSC010000090.1 GCA_944384105.1 uncultured Lachnospiraceae bacterium
TTGACCAGTTTCTCAGTATTTTTGCTGGAATGGCAGATACCGTTATGGTATCGAGCTCAGGAGAAGCGGCCGGCTCGGGCGTCTCCTTAGTCGCTACGCCCAATGTACTGCTGGTTGTGCTTTTTACGGCGCTGACCGCGGGCGGCTCCGTTGTTGTCTCCCAGAACCTCGGCGCAAAGCGATACCAAAATGCCGCGCGCGCTTCCCAGCAACTCCTGCTCTCTGCCACGGCGCTTGCCATCGTAATGACGCTGATCGCGCTTGCGGGCAACTACTGGATCTTACACCTGGTGTTTGGAAACGTCGCCGCTGATGTAATGAGAAACGCGAGGATCTACTTCTTTATCATGGCGTTTTCCTATCCGTTTCTGGCGATCTACAATTCCTGCGCCGCTATTTTCCGGGCGATGGGAAATTCCAGGGTATCCATGACCGCTTCTCTCATTATGAATGTGATGAACGTCTGCGGAAACGCACTTTTCGTCTACCGATTTCATATGGGAACCGCCGGAGTGGCGATCTCCTCTCTCGCGGCGCGTATCTTTGCCGCCGCAATCCTGCTTTTGCTGCTGCGCCGCCGGAAACAGCCGATCGTTCTTCGCTCCTATACTCTGCGCTTTGATCTTACAATCATCAGAAAACTTCTGCATATTGGCGTTCCCAGCAGCGTGGAGACGAGTATTTTTCAGATCGGCAAGCTTCTCGTGCTCAGTGTGGTCGCAGGCTTTGGTACCAGCGCCACCACTGCAAATGCCGTTTCCAACTCCCTGGCACAGTTTCCTGTGATCCCCGCCGGCGCGGTTGGTACCGCGCTGGTCACAATCGTAGGACAGTGCGTGGGTGCCGGAGCGTATGAAGCAGCATCTTATTACACCAAAAAACTGCTTCTCATCACCCACGGCATACTCGCGGCGGCAAATCTTGTGATGTTCTTCGTCTGCCCGTATCTGCTGCCTCTGTACCATCTGACGCCGCAGACACTTGACACTGCTGTGCTTCTGGTACGGCTGCACAGTATCAGCGCGATTTTCCTCTATCCGGAATCCTTTATGCTGACGAATACGCTGCGCGCAGCTTCCGATGTCAAATATCCGATGGTCATATCCATCGTATCCATGTGGATCTGGCGCGTGGGCTTTAGTTATATCCTCGGCATTTTCTTCGGACTTGGAGTGCTCGGCGTCTGGATCGCGATGATCACAGACTGGCTGTGCAGAAGCATCTGTTTTATGGTAAGATTTCAGAAAGGCAAATGGAAAACCATGAGCATTTCTGTCTGACACCGCCAAACCACAAAAAGAATCTGGAGGTTTCTACTATGTATATCATGTCATATTTCCTGGACAGCGACCAGACCATGCGCATCGCGGCAGGTGAAAATCTGCTGAACTTTGAGGATATCAACGGCGGCAAACCCGTGCTCGATCTCTCCCCCATGGGAAAGATCATCCGCGATCCGTATGTTCTCTGGGACAGGACGGCGGGCCTTTACCGCCTCTTCTTCACAGACAACTGGTACAGCAATACGCTCGGATACAGCACTTCTGAGGATCTGCTTTGCTGGGGGAAACCGCAGTATCTGAAAGTCATGGGTGAAAATGATGATGTATGCAACTGCTGGGCTCCCGAGCTGTGCTATGACAGAGAGCGCGAAGCGTGGATGCTGTTCTGGTCCACAAGCTTTTACTCCCTGAACACGGATAAACGGATTTCCAACCGCATCTGGTACTGCCACACGAAAGATTTCCGAACGTATACTCCGGCAAAGAAGCTGTTCGATCCCGGCTATCAGGTGATCGACGCTTCTATCCGTTACTTTGACGGATGGTACTATATGGCGTTTAAGGATGAGCGCGGCCATAACAGCGATCCGCGCTACGCCGCCATCCGTACGGCGCGCTCCCGCGATATCACGGGACCGTATGCCGATATCTCACCGCTGCTTACGCGCTTCCGCACCGAAGGTCCGCTGCTCGTCGAGGAGGACGGATGGATGTATCTGTTCTATGACTCCTTCGGCGACGCGAGCTACCGCGGGATGCGAACCAGGGATTTTATCAAATGGGAAGATGTGAGCAGCCGGATGCAGTTTCCGAAGGACTGCAAACATCTCTGTATTCTGAAAGGGGAGCTGCCGCATTAAAACGCGGCAGCTCCTTATTTTTTACAGTTTTCTCCTGAGCGCCAGCACCCAGTCGGAATGTCCCTCCAGCCGCTTTATCGGAATATATTCTGCCTGTTCTCCGCCGTTTGCGGTCCCGAAATAGCTGTACGCTCCTGTGACGGGATCCATCCAGTAAGCGTCGAAGCTGCCGGTATACTCCTTCAGATCCAGCGCGAAAGGCCTGCCGCTGTAATCGTAGCAGAAGATAAAGTCCTCTCCCGCAAAGACCGAGATTCTGTCATATTTTTCGCCCTCTTCGCCCGCCAGGAGGTGCTGGGCTGCAGAGCCGTTCTGATAGTCCACGCTCTCCATCAGATTTTTCAGATGAGCCATCTGCATGGCCCCGACATTGTGCAGCGCTTCTCTCCAATCCTGCCAGACGCCGAAAGCGCCCTTTGTCTCGCGCTCTTTGTTAAAGAACTGCATAATCGCATTGTCACCAAATGTATGTCCGAAAGCTCCGGCAAAGACGGACCAGTAAGCGTATCTTCTCGTATCCCAGGACTGCCAGTACGGCTGGCTGTTATCGTGAAGCCCCTGGACGATCTGCTCGTAGGAGGGTTCCCCGTCGATCGTCGGCTTCTGCGGCGTGCGCGCCAGATCGCGCTTTACATACCGCCAGTTGTCCTCCCCGTAATTGTCCGGATTCTTCCCGTTGTCGTCCCAAGCGCCGAGCGTCGTCTGGTCGTATCTGCGGTGTCCGGACTGGAACATATTAAAATCCAGCCACGGCTCTTCGTGGAACCAGAGCGAGGAGGAAGTCCGTCCGAAGGGATGGAAGCCCACAAGCTGTCCGCAGCTCTCCTCCTTGAATCGCTTTCCGATATGGCGGAATACCTCGGGCGCGGCATCTCCCTTCACATCTCCGCCCACAAGCCAGATCACATTCGCGAGCTGCCCAAACCGTTCCAGCAGAAAGTCCAGATACGGATCGGCATTTTCGATATTTAATCTCCCGGATGAGACATTTCCTCCCCAGGTGGGCAGCAGCGCCATATATAGCCCCAACTCCTCCGCCATGGACACAATGCGCTCCGTTCTCTGCCAGTAGCCGCCCTCCAGATCCGGCGAAGCGTAATCCTCATTTTTTAAGGCGTATGCTCCGTCGATGTTTTTCTGCGGCCACTCATGGATCAGCGTCGCCTGGATGACGTTATAGCCCTTCTCTTTTCTGTTTCTCAGATACGTGTACGCTTCCTGATCCGTCAGCTTCCCGAAGATCAGCCACGCCGTGTCCCCCAGCCAGAAGAACGGGCGCTCACCGGTGCATAAGTATCTGTGATTGCCGCTGACGCGCAGCTTTCCGTAGTCCCATGGTTTCATATCTACCTCTTTTCCGAGCCGGACGCCGGCTCATCGTATTGTTCGTTCCATTTCATGAAGCCTGCCATACAGCGCTTCCTGCTCCTCGCCCGTCTCGCAGTACGTCACAGCGATCAGCTTCATACCCGGCTGATACAGCGCCGCAAACGTATCCACCGCATCCGGTCCCACAGCGCGGGCGTTCAGGATGATTCCGCTGCCCGCAAAACCATCCGCAAAAGGCTTCGGATGATTGGGCGACGGATCGGTCTGGGCAGTGAATGCTCCGTCCGCTATCACGATTCCCTTCATGTTTTTGACCATCGGGATCTTCTGCTCCCAGTTGCCGCAGGAGTGGAATACCAGTCCGCCGAATTGCTCTCCGAGCCACTCGTCCGCGGGCTGGAATAATTCTCTGTAATCCTCCTCCGCGATCATAATGCTGTTGTCATCACTCAGACCGATACCCTTTAAAATCCTGCTGCTCGCAAAGCCATGACCCGGAGATGCGAGCGCGTCGCCGATGACAGCCCGCTGCTTTTTCAGAAAATCTGCCAGCAGCCGCGCAGTCATCATTGCCGCTTCGCGGACTCCGTCCGGATCGTCATATACCTCCATAAACAGATCCGTGATCGGGAGCAGGTAGGATAGCATATTGATCGGGGACTGCACATCCGTCATCGACACGGGAACCATGCCCCTGGTCTTATCCATAAAGTATTCCGTCATTTCCAGGATCTGCCGTCCTGCGGGCGTTCTCTCAATCGGAATCGGATCCGCCGCAAGAAGCTCCTGAACGGAATGAAACAGCGGCTTTACCGCCGGAGCCTGTCCCTCGTGGAATTCATACCCTGCGCCGAAGCAGCCCGCAATATAGCCGATGCCGTACCACGGTTCCAGAAAGTTCGCGATATCCGCACGAAATTCCAGGCTTTTTTGCAGAGCACCGAGCTGCAGTGCGAGGGACTCTCTGTAATCCCTGCACTTATCGTAAAACACTCCGTCCGCGCGCACGCGGCGGTATACCAGAATGCCGCTGTCCGCCGCAAGAAATGACTCCTGGCGCTCTGCAAGCGACGCTTCATAGTCCGCGTACCGGACAAAATCAAAGCTTTCATATGATACCGGATCTACCTTCGTACCCTGTGAATCGCGTTTGTCATACTGAAATGTATTTTCGTTTCCCATATCAGAACCTCACCTCTGCCTCTGTCCCGTCCCAGAGCATTTCCTTTTCCTGCATATTTCCGTCCGTATGGAGTACAATGCGCAGTCTTTCCGGATATCCGCACGCGGTCTTATGCGCCTTCGCGGTAAATATGCGAGATTTTTCCTCCCATTTCATTCCAATCAGGCTGTATACGCCGTTCTCATAGCTGTAATCTGTCCCGCTGTCCTCATACAGTTCAAAGCTTCCGTCCGCTCCGCCGTAAATATGTATCTCATCCGCCGGCTGCATCGCCTCTGACGCTTTCGGAATGACGGATCCGGCGCGGATGAACACCGGCATGGTATCCACCGGAGCTTCCACAGTGATTCTTCTGCCTCCGCTGTAAAGCATTCCGCTCTCCTCCTCATACCAGCCGGCTCCCTCAGGAAGATATACGCTGACGCTGTAATCCTTCTCAAGCGGCGTGCTCTCGGGGCCGTACTCCATCGGGCGCGTCACCGGGCATACGAGGAATGATGGACCGTACATATATTCCTCCCACATCTCCCTTACCGCCGGGTCCTCCCCAAAGTCAAACATCAGGCTGCGCAGAATCGTATAATCTTCCCTGTATACCTTCCATGCAAGAGAGTAGGTATACGGCAGCATCGCGTAGCGCTTTTCTATATATTTTACGATCGTATCGTAATACACGCTTCCCTTCTCACCGAAATTCCACGGTTCTCTCGGAGTGTCGGTGCCGTGGGAGCGCATCATCGGAAGGTATGCAGCCAGCTGCAGCCAGCGGACGTAGAGTTCCCGGTATCCCAAATCTTCCACGCCCTTCTCAAAAAGTCCGTGCCAGAACCACGGCTGCGGTCCCTCGGCGTCCGGATTATTGATAAATCGTCTCCAGCACTCCAGCGTTCCCGTAAAGAAAGCGCCGGCGTCGAGCGTCCAGTATGGGATTCCCGACATGCTCATGCTCAGCCCTTCCGCGATCTGATGCTTCAGCACATCCCACGTCGCGGCAATATCTCCCGACCAGAGGATCGTGCCGTACCGCTGAGAGCCCAGAGAACCGGATCGGGTGAGATTCGCCACGCGCTTTGTACTGCATGCCGCCCGCTGGTGCTCATAAATCCCCTGCGCGTGCTTCAGCGCAAAAATGTTGGAGACGCGCGCGTCCAGATATTTATTCGTGGAGTCCTTCGCCATCTGATACCGCTCGTCATCCTCCCGTTTTTTCGCGCCGTTCCAGTCCGGTGTGAAGGGTTCCGTCGAATCACACCACCAGGCGTCGGTTCCCGCTGCGAACAGCTCCCGCTCACACTGCTTCCAGTACAGATCTCTCGCCTCATCGTCAAACGCGTCGTAGGTAGAGAGATTCATCAGCAGCTTGCCCGCCTGCGCCATCTCCGCGTTATTCTCCGTGCCTCTGTTCATGTTCGGCCACACGGAGATCATGAACGCGATATGGTCTCTGTGGAGCTGCTCCACCATGGCTTTTGCCTCCGGGAAGCGGCTCTTGTCAAAAATTTTATTTCCCCACTTTCCCTCCTCCCAGGAGTGCCAGTCAAGCACCAGGCAGGAAACCGGGATCTGCCGTTTCTTAAATTCCGCGGCAGTCGTCAGGATTTCCTGCTGTGTCTTATAGCGCTCTTTGGACTGGATATAGCCGAATGCCCACTTCGGGAGCATCACCGCTTTGCCTGTCAGAAAGCGGATGCCGGCAATCAGTTCATCGAAATTTTCTCCCGTGATCACATAGTAAGCGAGGGAGTCCACGGCGTCAAAGTCAAACGTCATCGTGTTGTCCTGCTCTTCATAGGAAAACATACACGACGCGTCGAACAGCAGCGCGTAGTTCCTCGAGGAGAGTACCACCGGCATCGGGATTTTCATGTTGTTCTGGTAGAGGTATTCCTTTACGCCGCGGTAATTGTAGTATCCGTTTTCCTGCTGTCCGAGCCCGTAAATGGCTTCGCCGTCAGAGAGGCGGAAGGAAATCTCAGCCTCATAGGCGTCCGCAATCTTTACCGTATCCGCGTTTTCCACAAAGGAGCGCTCACCGTCAATCGTCTTTTTTGTCACAATAACCGGGGCGCTGCCTGTGAACGTATAGCGGAATACCTCCTTCGGCGTAAGCGTACAGCCGCTCTGTACGGCGAATTCCCGGTCCGCGCGTGAGAAAGTGATGGCTTTATCTTTCACTGCCGCCGTGATCCGGCACTCTGCCGCGGTCTGTGCGTCCGCCTCCGGGAGAATCTGATCTCCCGGGACAGTCTCGGTCTTCTGTTCACTGCAAACTACTTTTAAGATGTTATCCTGTATCGCTCTGAATGAAATCTCCATGTCTGCCTCCTATTTTTCCATCAGCATCGCAAAGCCCTGCGGTTTCATACGGCAGACGCCGTCCGCGTCTTCGTCCGATACGAGGTCCGTATATCTGCCGGGCAGCGTAAGCTCTATGTCCGCCTGTGTAAAGTTCGTGATATAGTAAATATTTCTTCCTTCATAAACGCGGCGGATAACCTCCACGTTTTCCGGAACTGCAAACGGAAGCTGCCATACTCCCGCCTTTTGGCAGATTTTCTCCAGAAGGCGGCGCATTGCCTCCGGCTCCAGTCCGGTGCCGATATAGTATGCCGTTCCCTTTTCGTACGCGTTCTCGCTGACAATACCGCTGCCGGCTTTATATGTATCCGTGTACGTTCCGATCATCTTCGCCGGTCCGGCCAGAAGGTCGCACCAGGCGCTGTCTTGGCTCGTCCACTCCTCTCCGTCAAAGAAAATCTTCACCGGCGCGGTGTTGTCCGCAAAGACCGGCTCCACCTCCTGTACGGTCACGCCGAAGAGATCTGTAAGGCCTGCGGGAAGGCTCTCGGTATAGCCCACGTTGTCGCCGTTTTTCACGCCTGTAAGGAAGGTCGCAATCAGGCAGCCTCCCCCGGCGGCGTAATCTTTCAGCTTCCTGCGGTATTCCTCCCTGAGGATAAAGGCAGCCGGAAGGATCACGGCCTTATACTTTGACAGATCCGCGTCATACGGGCATACATCGGCTCCGATTCCGGAGCTTTGCAGATAATGATAGATCTCGCCGCAGTAATGGATATAGTGATATACCGGATCGTTGACCGGTTTGATCCGCAGCGCCCAGTGCGTGTCGTAATCCATGAGGATCGCCGTGTCGTTTGCGAAGTCAGCCTCCTCATACGGCTCGAGCTTTTTCAGCAGCGCCGCCGTCTCCTGCATTTCAAAGTACCGTCTTCTCGGCACGCCGTCCATATCCACGATCGCATAGTTTAACTGCTCCGCTCCAAACGGAAAGGTGCGGTACTGAAAATGAAGCATCAGATCCGCGCCGTGGGCAAACGACTGAAATACCGCCTGTTTTAATGCACCCGGATTCGGCTGCTGTCTGCCGGAGCCGCTGAAGCGGTGCCCGCCGCCGGACATGAATTCCATCACGCCGAAGTGCTTTCCTCCCTTTACGCCGCGCGCAAAGGCGTAGGGAAAGCTGTCGACAGAGGCATTGCGCAGCCCCGGATAGTAGTCGAACGCGTAGGTATCCAGCTCTTTCGTGCTCTTATAATAGTCGATGCTGTTCGTCGCCAGACCGGTAGCATTTGTCGTCACAAAGCCTTTGGTATATTTTTTCAGAATATCGGCCTGGATTTTCTGGTATTCAATCTGGCTGTCACTCGCAAAGCGCTCAAATTCCAGGCGCACGGTGGGATTCTCGTAGAACGCCTCAATCTGCTGCTGCGCTCCGACCTCAATGGAGTTCACCGGCAGACCGATCTGCCCGAAATGCGTGTATTCCTGCGACCAGAAGACGCCGCCGCTGCATTCGTTGAACTCCTCGATCGTATGATATTTTTTCTCAAGATACGTTCGGAATCTCGCCTCGCAGGCCGGGCAGTGGCACCGTCCCGTGCCCTCCTGCGCCGGCTCATTGTCGATCTGAAAGCCCGCTACATACGGATTTGCGCCGTAATGCTTTCCGATCTCCTCCGCGATTCTCGCGGAGTATCTGCGGTACGTCTCATTGTTATAGCAGTAATGGCGCCTGCCGCCGAACGGGCGTCGGATGCCGCGGTTATCCATATACAGGATGTCGGGATACTTCTCGATCATCCATGCGGGCGGGCAGGCGGTCGGGGTGCAGATAATCGTTGAGATGCCGTGTTTCCCGAATTCCTCCACCACCGGATCCAGCCACTCAAAATGGTATTCTCCCTCCCTCGGCTCAAACCGGCACCAGGCAAACTCGCCCATGCGCACGGTATTGATTCCCGATTCTATGATGCACCTGATGTCATGTTCCAGTTCTTCCGGCTTTTTGTGCTCCGGATAATACGATACGCCGTATCTCATGCTCCGTTTCCTCCCTCAGAATCCCGTTATTCTTTTCCCGTAAAGTGAATTTCCGCTCTCTCAGCGGGTTTTACGTTTTCTGTCAGTTCCATATATACGATCGTGTCCGGCTCGTCGGGTAAATTTTCAGGCAGTTCAATCCGGATTCCCTCCGCGCTCTGCGTAAAGGCGACCGACTGTCCCTTGCAGGTGCAGGTCTTTATCGTGTACGGAATGGCCGGAAGCGTCTCCTGACGGAATTTTTCCCTGTCCGTGATATGCAGATAGATATAATTCTCTCTGTATGTCGTTCCGTATACGTGATCGACCGGCTCAATCGGGCCTCCCCTTGTCTTGTAGACCGTCTCCCCGTTTTCTCTCAGCCATGCGCCGATCTCCCGCATGCGCTGCGCCACATCCGGGCGCACATGACCGTCCCTGTCCGGACCGATGTTCAGAAGCAGGTTTCCGTCTCTTGTCACGACATCCACAAGCATACGGATCAGCCAGTCGAAATCCGATACCGGGTCATCCGCCATCCAGCCCCAGGAGCAGCCGCTGCAAACGCACATATTCTTCTCCCACGGAACCGGGATAATCTTGCCGGTGATCTCGTGAGATCCCTCGTCACAGTAGAAGTTGCCCTCCCAGCCGGAACGCGGGTTCATGATCATCTTCGGGTTGTACGCTCTCGCCATTTTGTTTAATTTTACAGGCTCCCAGAACCAGGCGCTGGAGGTGTCGCTTCCCTTATGCGCCAGCCAGCCGCCGTCGTACCAGAGAATATCAATCTTTCCGTAATTGCTCACCAGCTCGCGCACCTGGTCGTAGCACTGCTTCTTCATCAGAAGCGCGTTTTCAGCGTTCGCCGGATCCTTCTCTCCTTTCGGGTCAAAGTATCCCGGAAAACGCCAGTCCATCGGTGAATAATAAAGTCCGACTCTCAGACCTGCCTCGCGGGCGCAGTCGGTGTATTCCTTCACAAAATCTCTGTGAGACGCCGTATCCCAGCTTGTGAAGTGCTGATAGCTGCCCGGGCTGTTCCACAGCGCGAAGCCGTCATGGTGGCGGGTCACCATCACCATATAGTTCGCGCCGAACTCCTTTGCCAGGTCGGTCCATTCGTGCATGTCAAAATCCTTCGGATTGAACTGATCCGCCAGCGCCGTGTACTCCTCCCAAGGGATCTGCTCATTGTGGCGCACCCACTCCCCTCTTCCAAGGATCGAGTACAGTCCCCAGTGTACGAACATGCCGATCTTGGCATCACGCCACCACTTCATATCCTCTTCCGTCAGGTTCAGCTCCTCGCAGCGCATCCCGCCGAGGCTTTTAAAATTGATGGAGCTTTTCAGCATGGAATTCAGTTCCGCTCCGGTCATCTCTCTTGGTGCTTTTTTCTGTGCCATAATATCCTCCTTCTCCATCCGTCACTGCCGTGACAGCCCTGTTTTCGATACCTGATTTCAGTATAAGGACTTTTTCATGCAGTTTATATAGTAAACATTCAAACTTTTTGTAATTATTTCAAGTTTTTGCAGAAATCAGGGACAGCCGGGAGATTTCCCGGCTGTCCCTGATAATTCAATTATTCCCCAATTAATACGCGTTTTCCGCAAAATGCGAATCCGTACGCCCGGATTTTTTTTCCCGGCACACCTGCTGCCTCCAGCGCTTTCGCATATCCTTTTTCCTCAATCTGAAGAAGCGCCCGCTTTACAGTGTCGGAAAGCTCGGGCTCATCCTCCTTGTCCTGCACTTTAAATTCCAGTATGATCGCATCGTCCCGCGTGTTCTTCGGCTCCATCAGGACATCATACCTGCCAAATCCGCTTTCCCGATTCGAAGTAATCCGGTAACGATCTGAAAGCTCCACAATCATTTCCAGGGCAAATCCATGATAGAACCGCTCCGGTTCACTCTGGGCGGACGGTCTTTTCCCACTGTCGAAAAAGCTGAAGGTGGCAAGCGCTACACGGTTCATATAAACGTTCATTCCCTTCACGTCCCCGGATAACAGAGCCCGGATAAAATCATTGTATCCGCTGTCATAGTCCGCAAACCAGTCATGAATCATTCCCCCGAACATCACCTGCACTTCTCTGTTTGTCAGGGCCAGGCGGTAATGCGTCCGTCCTGTCCGCTCATCAAACATCACCTGCTCCGCCTTCAGATATCCGCTGGCAAGAAGCAGGCTCCAGATCGAACTTTCCTTCACGGAGAGCTGGTCATATACAATCTGCTCATCCAGAACCGCGTCAATGCTCTGCCCCTGGATCAGCTGTTCAAAGTCCTGCTTAATCTCTTTGCTGCCCTCGCGTATGAGCTTTCCGGCAAGACTGTTGGAACTCGTGTTGGCCCAATAGGCGCGCAGTTTTCCGGTGTCAAGAAAGTTCAGGATTGACCACGGATTATATATTCCCCGGCAGCTTCCAAAAGTAAACCCGTCATACCATGTTCTGACTTCCTCCATACGCTCCTGTGTCTGATACGTCTCAAGCGCCATGCGCACTTCCTCTTCCGTAAAGCCGAAGCAGTCCGCATATTCCTCCGATGTAGTTGTCACCACTTTCAGATTATTCAGATCTGAAAATATGGATTCTCTGCTGATCCTCGTGATTCCGGTCATCAGTCCCCGCTCCAGGAAACTGTTTCCCTTAAAAGTGGCGTGAAATAAGTTTCGCATGAAAACGGACAAATCGTCCCAGTAGCCGTTGACATATGCCTCCTGCATCGGCGTATCGTATTCATCCAGCAGGATGATCGCCTTTCTGCCGTACAGCCTGCACAGCCATCCCGCAAGCTGCTGAATCGCCAGGGACGCCTCATAATCCTCCATATCCGGATTCACACGCTCAAAGTCTTCTCTTTCTCTGTCATTCAGGAATCCGTCGTCCGCCAGAAACGCGTACCTCCGGTACAGAAGCTGGAGCGTCCGCCAGATTTTCCGGCGCGCCTCCCGGTAGGACGACTCCTTGATGTTGGAAAAGCTCAGAAAGATCACAGGATACGTTCCCTGCAGGCCGCGGTATTTTTCATCCTCCCAGATGGAAAGCTGTTCAAACAGCGTGCTTCCCTTATGCTCCACTGAGAAAAACTGTTCCAGCATGCTGAGTGTCAGCGTCTTTCCAAAGCGCCGGGGGCGCGTAATCAGCGTAACCTTGTCCCCGCTATCCCACCACTCTCTGATAAAATATGTCTTATCTATGTAGAAGACATGATTCTTTTCCAATTCGTCAAACTCCTGGTATCCTATGGATATTTTTTTCTTTTCCTCCATGAGCACCCCGCTTTCTGTCTATAGTTTCAGTTTCCGCTGCATATACCTCATTATATCCGTCAAAGAGGGATTACACAACCTGAACTTTCGTCTCCTGTCCCGCGTTCAGTGAAAGTTCGGCGCGGATTCCATTTACACGCACCTGTACGGCGCAGTCCTCCTTCGGCGTCAGCGTCAGGGCGGTTACCTTTCCGTCTTTCCAGGAAAAGTCGGCGCGGATGGCGCCGCGCAGGATCATGCCGCGGATCTCTCCCTCGTTCCACTGTCCGGGCAGAGCAGGGAGAAATTCCAGGTATCCGGCGTGAGACTGCGCGAGACTCTCGAGCATTGCCTCCGCGATTCCGAAATTTCCGTCAATCTGAAACGGCGGGTGCGTGTCCAGCAGATTGACCTTAATGCATGCGGAAAGCAGCTTTCGGATATTCTCCTGCACCTTTGCGCCGTCCTTTAAGCGCGCCCAGAAGCAGGTGATCCACGCGCGGCTCCAGCCCGTGTGACCGCCGCCGTTTGCAAGCCGCGTCTCCAGCGTCTTTCTCGCCGCCGCGAAGAGCGCAGGCTGTTCCTCTGTGATCTCACAGCCGGGATGCAGCGCGAAGAGATGCGAGATATGGCGGTGCCCCGGCTCCGTCTCCTCATACTCCTCCTGCCATTCCATAATTCTGCCGTCCGAGGAGATGGCAATCGGCGGAAGCTTCTCGAGCATCCGGCGCACCGCTTCTGCCCCGCTCTCCTGCTCTGTAAGCTCCAGAAGCTCGCAGCCCTCGAGATATTCTGTAAAGAGCTGATGAAGGATCTCCATATCCATCGCCGGTCCCATGCACAGCGCGCCGACCTGTCCGACGGCGGAGCGGTACGTATTCTCCGGGGATACGGAAGGACCCGTCACCAGGAAGCCCTGCGGATTCTCGCACAGATAATCCTCGTAGAACCGTATCGCCTCGCGCATGACCGGAAGCGCCACTTCTCTCAGGAACTTCCTGTCTTTCGTATACCGGAAATGTTCATATAGATGCAGACACAGCCATGCCGCCCCGGTGGACCATACCGGAGACGCGTCGAAGATTCCCTCCGGGTCCGTATTGGCCCAGATATTCGTGTTGTGGTGTGCGCAGAAGCCCCGGCAGCCGTACAGTGCCTGCGCGGTCTTCTGTCCGCGCGGCACCATACGCCTGATCTGTTCAAAGAGCGGCAGGTGGCACTCCGGAAGGTTACACTTCTCCGCCATCCAGTAATTCATCTCCGTGTTGATATTAATGGTAAATTCACACTGCCACGCCGGAACGTACTCACCGTTCCAGATTCCCTGCAGATTCGCCGGCAGTCTGCAGTCGTATGAGCTGGAAATCAGAAGATAGCGCGCATAGTGAAACAGCGTCTCTGCGAGCTCATTCAGATGAGTGTCGTCCCCTGCCTTTATCTCCTCAAGCAGCTCATCCGATGCCTTTTCGCTTACGCCGTGCGCTCCGAGTGAGAAATCCATACGGCTGTAAAGCGCGCCGAACTCCTCTTCATGCGCCCGGAGAATTTCCGCAAATCCCGCCTGCGCGGCGCGTTCCAGCCGCTCCAGGCACAATTCCCTGTAATTTTTCTCCGCAAAATCCGTTCCGCACGCCAGATAGATATACGCCTCCCTGGCTCCCCGGACCCAGGAGAAATCCCCGATCGCCCCGATCTGCCCGCCGTCCGAGTCCAGCCGCACGCCGGTAAAATAGCGGATGCCGCCCGGTCCGCATTCCCCGTAATTGCACACTGTATTTTCGGAGAGCTTCCCCGTCTGCTCCTCAAACGGCTTGCGGCTCATATTGACGGAGAGCGTCAGCCCCTCTGGATTGTCCGTGGTAATCCGGATCGCGAGCACCTGATATTTATGGCTTACGATATGCTCTCTGCGGTACTGATATCCGTTCATCCGGTAGGATACCACCGCCAGCGCGCGCTCGAGTAAAAGTCTCCTGCCGTATGCTTCTGTCTTTCCTTTATGTCCGTAAAAGCAGATCCTTAAGTCTCCGGCCGGCTGATACGGATTCATATATTTCGGCGTGGAAGTAACCGCCATTTTTGCCAGGAACTGCGCCTTCTCCACCTCTCCGGCAAAGAGCAGGCGTCGGATTTCCTCCAGGTACTTCTTCGTATCCGGATTCTTTCTGTCCCGATCCTTTCCGTACCAGAGCGTTTCCTCATTGATAAAGGCAGTCTCCTCATCCACTTTTCCCATGACCATTGCTCCCAGCCTGCCATTTCCGATCGGCAGCCCGTCATCCCAGCTCCGCGCCGGCTTTTTCAGATAAATTTCATGCCTATTCTTCAGGTGTTCCATAAGTCTTTTCCCTCTCCACAGCCGTCTTCCACGACCGTTCATAGTAACTTTTCAGCTCTTTGATTCCCATAGTCTCACATTTCTGTATCATCTTCTGCCAGAGACTCTCAAACGCTTCCTGCGATTCCGCATAGATCATATCCCAGGACAGCTCCGTGATCAGTTCCTGAAGCGCCTCGCCCTTCTTCTGCATCGCATCGGGAAGCGCGTCCGCCATATAGACAGCGGCGCTTTCCTCCTGAATCTGCCCGTTTCTCTCAAGCTCTTCTGACAGGCTCATGCCGCGCCAGACCAGGATTTCCTCCTCGAGAGCAGATGGCTGCTTCTGACTCTGTCCGCTCAGAGCCACATCATCGTCTCCCATGGCCGCCCGCGTCAGCGCCGGCTGCGAAAACACGCGCTCTGACTCCTCACTGTAGAGCAGGCGGATATTCTCCGGATCATACAGCCAGTTCAGGAGCCGGCACACTGTCTCGGGATCTTTGCTGTTTTTGTTAATTCCAAAATACCATCCGCTTCCCACTGGGTTATCCGGCTCCCTGCAGATCTTCATATCTGACGCAGGCACCGCGGCGTAGCTGTCAGCCGCTCTCTCGTCAGCTCCGCCATAGCCTCTGGTCAGCTTTGGAAAGTTTGCAAAAAGGATCTGCCCGTTCTCATACTTGCGCTTCAGATTCTCGGCAGTCTGCGTTCTCGAGTCCGGATCCAGAAGCCCGCGCTGGTTTGCCTCGAAATAAAATAAGAGCGCTCTGTGGTAAAAGCTGTTTTCCTCTGTGACCGCTTTGATATGGCCATCGGAAACGGACAGCTCCATAAGCGGGGAAAGTTGTCCCGTGTCGATTCCATAGAAATACGACAGAGAAGACGGCTGCTGATTATTTCCCGCCCAGTCTCCGCACAGGGAAAACCCGTATACTCGCTCTCCCAGCGGTGTTGTGGGCTTTTGCTTCTGCATCAGCTCTGCAGCGTTCAAATAGTCCTCAAGTGTGCCGATCTGCGGCATACCTGCCTTTTTATAGGCATTCCACTGCAGCATCGGCATCCATGTGTACTCATCCTCAGACCGTTCCCCTATGGAAGTTGCCATAAAGTACAGATGCTTTTCCTCTTTTCCCCATATCTCCCGGTAATACTGAACTGCAGCCTCATAGCAGCTGTTATGAAAAATTTCCGGAAGCTGTCCGCTGTATTCATCCAGCGGCAGCAGCACATCTGCCCCTATTAAAAGCTCTGCCTGCTCCAGATTCTGAAACCCCACGAGATCCGGCAGTGTCCCCGCCGCCAGATACTGCTTCAGATTCTTTTCATCTCCGCTTCCATTTGAATAAAACTCTACGTGAATCCCGGTATCTTCATACAGCTTATCCGCCCCTGCGCCTTCCCAGCTTCCTGCAGCGTTACTTCCCTCCTGCCTGATCAGAACAGTCACCGTGCAGTCTTCCGACACCGTTTTCTGCTCACCTGTTCCGCCCCGTGTCCCGCATCCTGCAGCGGCAAGGCTCAAAACGGCGCATACTGCCGCCGCCTTTCTGACGCTTCCTCTCATTCTCATCTCCTCCAACTTCCAACAAATCTTATAATCCTTCGCAGCACTCAGATTGTAATTGCACTCCCTGACTGTTATAATAAACAAAACTATCATACCTCATCAAAGGAGCATCTGTCTATGCTGAAACGCTTTAAAAACAGTTATTATTCAAAAATTATGGTGATCTGCATCGCTGCGGTCTGCATCATTACTGCGGTCGTGCTTCCGCTGTGCAGTTCCCTGATTCATCGCCAGGAACGCTCAGAAGATCTGAAAAATTATGATCTGACGCTGAACAGCCTCGCCTCCTCCTTCGCCTCACGTCAGGACACTCTGGCGGTGAGCCTCACTCCGCTTTTTGCTGACAGCAAAAGCTATGACGCTCTGTGCGGGCTGTACCGCTACCATTCCAAAAAAGTTCCGGCCGAGTACGGCGGTACAGTATCGGATCTGCTCTCTTCCGTCTGTTTTTCGGATCCTTACTGCTGCGGCGCGCTGCTCCTTACAGTCACCGGGCACCTCTATCAGTATAATTCCGTCAACGGGACGCTTGTTCCTCTGACGCTGCGCGCGCTGGAAGAGCCTCTGACGCATTATAAGCTGCAGATCTTCACCGACAGTCAGCTCAACACGCTCAGTATGGATCTGGAAAAGCCCACAGACCGTCTCTACGGCATCAGCACCTCCGTATTTGACGAGCATGACGGGACGGTGGATTATCTCGGCGCCCTGATATTTCTGTACTCCGCCTCGGAATACGAAAACCTGATTGCCAGCGCCGGGCTGTTTGAGGAAAGCACATTTACGCTGCTCGACGCACAGAAAAACGTCATCTTCTCCTCCGATAACGCATATGCCTCCTCTGACGGGCTCCTGCTCAATGAGCATCTCGCTGAGACGGTTTCTCAGGCATCCTTTTCCGGCACACTCCTGGGCGAACCGTACTACGCCTCCACGCTGTATAACAGCAGGTACGATTTTTATACCGCTTACCAGATTCCGTCTTCGCTGTTTACGCACAGCGATATCCTGCGGATTCTGACCGTTCTCTCTGTCTGTATCTGCCTTGCCGCAATTCTTCTGTATCTGATCGCTTTTCGCATCTCGGACCGGAAGATTCATTCCATCCAGCAGGGTATGAGCCTTGTGGGAATGAATAATCTCAATTACCGTCTTCCGGTGCCGAAGGGAAACGATGAGTTTACTCAGATCACCAGAAGCTTTAACCGGATGTGTGACGCCCTGCAGAGAAATGTGGAGAAGGCTTACCTCTACGAGATTGCCCAGAGAAAGGCTGAGCTCTATGCCATGCAGACGAGTATTAACCCGCACTTTCTGTATAACGCGTTCGAGCAGATCCGCGTACAGATCTTACAGGGCGGTTATGCTGACGCATCTCAGATGCTGCTGCTTCTCTCCCGCATGTACCGGAATCAGACGCGAAGAAATCTTTATATCACTGTCGCGGAGGAATGCAGTCAGTCGGAAAATCTGATCAACTTCTATATGTACCGCTACGGCGACTTTGAATATGAATTCGATATTCACAGCTCTGTCAAGCTCTACGGAATCCCGAAGAACACTCTGCAGCCTCTGATTGAAAACTTTTTTGTCCACGGCTTTATTCCGGATTCCGACGAGAATCTGCTCACGATCTCCGCGCAGCCTCTTTACCGGAACGGAGACCTGTGGATCTCCATCTGCGTGGAGGACAACGGTGGTTCTATCTCCGAAGAGGATCTGGCGCTTCTGAAGGAAAAGCTTTCCTCTCCGGTTTTAAGCCGCAGCGAAGACAACGGCTTTGCACTCTCCAATGTCAATCATCGTCTCAGGCTGGTTTTCGGCGAAGAGTCCGGATTAAAGCCTGGCATCGGCAAAGGGGGCAGAGGGTTTGCAGTTCGGTTTTCCATACCCGCCGTCCTTCCGGATGATCTGCAGAAGGCATAACGCCCGGGAAATCTGTCCCGGGCGCATCTCTCTATCTGCCGTCTTCTTCCATGAAATCGAGCAGCAGCTCGTCCAGCCCGCCGTTATATCCGATTCTTCCTTCTCTGGCAAGCGATATAAGCGTAAGCGTTCCCTCTGCAAATGTACAGCGCTTCACAAACGGCAGGTGCGGCTTTGCTCCCATTCTGCCGTTTGCTCCGCTCTTATCATACGTATAGATCAGAGTCTCCCCCGGCATTTCCGTGCGGATGGTATAATCGGCTGTCGCATCTATATACCCCTTATTGCTGTTATATTCCATTTCGAGTTCATACTTCTCATATTCTCCGTCAGCAGCGGCAAAGAAAAGGTCGCCGCAGGATTTCGTCTCAATCTCCTCCCCGCAGCACATAAGCCTGACGGGGCGCTCCGGCAGCAGCCAGACCGCGCGGCCTCCCCTCTTCAGATGCTCCTCCATACGGCGGATATCTTCTTCCTTCTCGCCGCTCAGCAGCCAGACAGAAGCATCCTGAGACTTCCCTCCGTACAGGGAGAGAATCTGCTTTGCCTCCCGGCCGAGCGCGCAGACCGGACGGGAAAGAGTCCTTCTTGCATAAACTTCCATGCGGATTTCCTCCTGGTGAAGAACCTTCTCTTCGTCAAGCAGGGCCGCCTGTATGATAACCGTGCGCCGTCTTCCCGTATGCGCAAAATGTACCGGTACTATACCGGCACAGCGGGCGTCCGCTGCCGGGATCTGATATGGCTCACAGTACATCGCATACGGCGCGTCTGCCCCCTCTTCCCGGATTTCCGCACGAATACTCAGATTTTTTCTATCCCCTGTATCATTCAGCACCCAGAGCTCCACAGGTACGGTCTCGTCCTCGTAGGCGCTGTTTCTTGCCGTGTAAAGATTCAGCTTTAGCGGAATCAGAGCCTCCTGATAGGCAAAATACGCCGGCTTCGGATTTCTCTCGCAGTCCACAAGTGTCTTCATCCATCCCGAAGGCCATGCGTCGATCAGCAGATGTACCGCCGTCTGCTGGATCACGTCGCCTCTTCTGCGGAAAGCATCCGTCATCAGCTTTGTGGCACGCGCCTGATGCTTCCAGCTCTCTCTGACCCAATCCTCCATCGTGTTCTGCTCCTTATACCAGTCTCCCTGCACAGCATAGGTCTGGGCCCGCACAATTCTGTCGGGATACCAGCATCCGTTCTCATCGCAGGAAGTCCACGCAGCGGGATAGCGGCGCCGCATCAGATCGGCAGGGTCAAGCCCCTCTGCCCCGTATTCACCGCATCCGATCATCCAGCCTTCCTTTACCGGCGGCAGATAGCCTCTCATCAGCCTTCCGATCGGCTCACCGTGGTTTGTATACCACATTGTATACGTGTGAAAGTCCGGCATTCCCTCCGCGGTCGGGCCGTCGTAGTCTCCCTCCACGTTCTTAACCACGCGGTCGGGATTCTCGGTATAAATCGCCCTGCGCGCTGCAGAGAAGAACGCCTCAAGTTCATCTCTTAACAGATGGCGGTGTCCCTTCGCCTCGTATCTTCTGGAAAACTTGTCATTTGGATCCTCTGTTCTTCGTATGCACATCGGCTCGTTGATCAGCGTCACCATAACTGTGGAGACGTGCTTTCTGACGAGATGCTCCATCTCCGTAACCTGCCGAAGCGCCTCGGAAAACTGTGACCTGCGCAGGAAACCAAACAGCGGGAAATCACACTGGTGCATCATGCCCAGCATATCGAAATAGTCGTAGATCTCCTCCTGTACCGGGCGCTGAGTCACGCGGTAGTAATTCATATGACACATCTTCGCGATCAGAATATCATCCACGAGCTGTTCGAAATCGCCGTTCATCACGCACTGCTGCAGGTGCCCCATCTCGTTTGCCCCGCGGAGCATGGCCGGTTTGCCGTTCAGATAAAATTTACCTCTGGGCGCAGAGTTCTCATCGCTTCTGAACTCCTTAAATCCCACAGTCTGAACAGCGGCGCTTATCACTTCATCCCCGCGTCTCAGGATCGCTTTCGCCCCGTACAGCCAAGGCGCATCCGGCTCCCAGATTCTATAATTTTCTATCGGAAAGAAGTACCGGTATTCATTCTTTCCCGGTCCCACTGCGATGACGCGCTTTTCAAAGCTTCCGACCGCCCCGCCCTCGTAATTCTTCGGTTCCAGAGAAATATCAAAGGTGAAATCCTTTTTTACCTCATCCGTATAGTTGATCACTCCGATGCGCGCCTCCACAGAATCCGACGAAAGATCCGGGCGGATAAAAATATCATCCACATAAATCTCCGGGCGAAGCTGCAGGCTGACCTTTCCGAATACTCCTGCTCCCGCAGGGCAATGATGCCAGCCCGCTTCCGGGTCATCCCAGCCGGGACCGGTTGCCGCATAAATCTTATCTCCGTCGAGAAACTCGCCTTCTCCAAGAATCGGAATATCATTTTTGCAGAGAATGACCAGCTCATTCTCCTTTCGCATATACTTTGTTACGTCAAAGGAAAACGGCGCGAAGAACCCCTCATGGCTTCCGACAAAGCTGCCGTTTACATAGATCTGCGCGATATAATCCACACACTGGAAGGACAGCACCATCCGGTAACCGTCTCTGCACTTCTCCCGAAATTCCTCAGGACAGGAAAATTCTGTCCTGTAATACGCCTCCCACTTTCCTTTCTCCCTCGCCGGTCCGCGGTAATCGGGAATCGTAACCTCCTCCCACTCATATCCCGGAGCATTTCGCTCTGTGAAGCACTCCTCTTTATCGCAGTAGCGAAAGGAAAACTTCCGAAATTCCACAGACCGTATCTCTGTCGGAAGCGCAGAGAGATAATTCTCCATAAACGGCCGGTAATATGCCCTCATCTCCTGAAGCTCCCTGCGGAACCGCACGTTCTGCTCTTCATACGTCTCTGCCTTCATCGGCGCAAGAACCGCGCGGTTCGTCTGCTTCAGACAGTGATTCGCAACATCGCGCGCCTGTACCTCCCGGTCTGTGGTATCCATGGGATGCTTTGTCTTTGCTATCTCATAAAAAAAGTCCTGATTTGCCATCTGTATTCCTCTCTCTTTCAGAAAATCCCCCCGGCGTATCCGCCAGGGGGATTCCCTCCTGTATACAACTTATTTATTTGCCTGCTGCTTCCTTGAACTCTTCCTGAATTGCCTTATAATCAGAAGAATTTACAATTCCGTCAACGAAATCGTTCCATGCCGCCTCATCAATCTGTCCCATAACGTACTGTGTACACATTGTATTCACATCGTCCGTCAGCACGCTCCACTGATTGTTGTAGGTCTCGGACTGCAGGTTCTGAATCTCGTTCTTCATGCCGGTCTCTTCCAGATTGCTGTATACAAAGTCCTTGATCTCCTGCGCTCTTGCAATGTTCTCGTCGGAAGCTCTCTTCGCGCCGTCGCGCATGAACTTGTCCTGTACCTGGTTCTGGTCTGTCTTCAGGAAGATCTGATTCCAGCCTCCTACATAACCCTGTTTATTGAGTTCTCCCATCTCCGGATCGGATGTGGTATCCTTTGTTCCGTCCTCGAGCACCGTATAGTTGACTCCCTCAACGCCATATGCCATCAGGTCATTGTATCCCGGCAGCGTCTCTTCTGTCTGGTTGAACACCTCAAGAATCTTCTGAATTTTTTCTTCCGAGCAGTGAGAACTGATCGCGATACAGGAATCAATATCCGTGTAGTTCGGGCTCACTGTGTAAGCTTCCGGACCCTCCACCGGCATCAGGCACCATGCCTCATACGTATCCGGGCAGCTCTTATCAAATACCTTATTGCTTACCAGGTCTGCGGACTGGTTCCAGTTATACCACTGGCACAGATAAGCCACAGAGTTTCCTGCTTTCCACTTGGAGGTATCCGCATTTCCAAGCGCGAACTCAGGATCGATTACGCCGGCGTCATACAGATCCTTCATCCAGTTCAGGAAATCAATATATTTGTCATTAAATGCCATATACTGGAAGTCGCCGTTTTCATCAATCGCCCAGTCTGTCTGTCCGGTAAACGCGATCGCAAACGCTTTGACACGGTCGTCCATAAATCCGTTTCCTGCGTTGTCAAAGAAATCCAGCGCATATATTTTCTTTCCTTCTCCCGCTGTGGCGGCGTTGGAAAGTCCGATCAGCCAGTCCTTCAGCTCATCCATTGTCTTCGGCTCCTCGGTAAATCCGTATTTTTCCATCAGGTCTTTTCTGACTTCGATACCGGAGTTCTGACCTTTCTCCGCCTTGCTTCTCGGAAGGATATAGATGCCATCGTTATATGTCGCCTGATCCCAGAACTCCTGATCCCAGTTCTTCATAACCGCGTTTGTCTCAGCGATTCCGTTTCCATTATCAAACAGATAGTCTGTCAGATCTACGAACTCCCCGGCATCAATTGCCTGTGTGAAAATCGGATAGTAGTAGCTGCCTCCTACCTTGTTGATCTGGATAACGTCCGGCTGGCTGCCTGCTGCGATCAGAGTATTCAGCTTCTGATCATAATCCTGATAGCTCACCCATTCAATATCGAGATCCACATCCAGCTGCTCCTCCCAGTACTGCTCCATCTGACTGTCTGAAATCGGACCGGTTCCCCAGTCGATACCCATGACAGAAATCGTCATGTCATCACCGGAAGCCGTATCTTTCTTTTCCGTATCGGAGGAGCTGTTATCGCTGCTCTCCGAATTTGTGCTTTCCTTTGTACTGTCGCCGCCGCATCCGCTGAATGCGCCTGCTGCCATGATCATCGCCATGCAAAGTGCCAAAACCTGTTTTTTCTTCATGTTATTTTCCTCCTTTATTTTATCTGCCGTCATTGCGGCAGACAGATTCGCCTGTTGTTTTATATCATCCCTTGACTGCTCCGACCATCATACCGGACTGGAAATATTTCTGCAGGAACGGATAGATGATCAGGATCGGCAGCACTACGACTACGACTGCTGCCATTCTCATAACCTCCTGAGGAACGGTTGTCGCCAGATCCATGGAGAGATCCACCACATCCGATACTGTGGATGAGAGCACGACCTTCTGCACATATACCTGAAGTGTCTGCTTTGCGGTGGAGGTGATATACATCACGCAGTTAAAATACATATTCCAGTAGCTTACAAATGCAAACAGCGTCATCGTTGCAAGCATGGGCTTGGACAGCGGGATAACAATCCGCGCAAAAATCTTAAGCGGTCCGCATCCGTCGATCTTCGCCGCCTCCTCCAGATCAACCGGGAGTGACTGGAAGAACGATCTCATAACCATGATGGTCCATGCGCCGCACAGGGACGGCAGAATCATTGCAAAGTAATTGTCAATCAGCCCGAGCTGCTTAATATTCATGAAGTTCGGAACCATGCCGGCGCTGAAAAGCATTGTGAACATAACGTATTTGTTAAAAAATCCCTTGCCCGGAATAGGCTTTGAGAGCATGTACGCAAGCCCTGCGTTGATGATAACGCTTAAAGGTGTTCCGATCACCGTGATAAACAGTGTGGATTTTAACGCGTTCATAAAGCCGTCTCCGCTTAAGATCAGCTGGTATGCTTCCGTGGACCATTTCTCCGGCCACAGAATCAGCTTGCCCGCCTGGTATGCAGTGGAATCCGTAAAGGAGAGGATTACCACATACAGGAACGGCAGAATCATCGTCAGCGCCAGGACAATCAGAAAAATCCAGAGGATGCCCTGATAGACATTTTCTCTCGCCTTCATTCCCATTTTTTTTCTGTCAGATTTCTTTTTTAATACGGCTGCACTCTGTGAAGTCATCTCTTGCCATCCTCCTTTCTTACATTACACCCTCATAACCCTTGCGGTTGGTGATCCAGTTTGTCAGCAGCACCAGTCCGGTGTTGATTACGGATTTAAAGATACCGATCGCAGTTGTATAGGAATACTGTGTGCTTCCGCTCGCAATACTGTTATTGTAGATATATACCTCAAATACTTCGAGCTGCTGCTTTACCATCGCGTTATTCATCAGGAATACCTGCTCGAAATCTACGGAAATGATCGTTCCCATTCTCAGGATCAGCATGACCATAACCGTCGGCATGATGCTGGGCAGTGTGATTTTCCACATACACTGGAACCGGTTCGCTCCGTCCATCTTAGCCGCTTCATACAGGCTCTGGTCGATGCCCGCGATTGCCGCCAGGTAGACGATGGAGCCCCATCCTACACTCTTCCAGAGTGACTGTACGACAATGATCACATAAATCCATTTAGAGCTGAACAGGTAAGCGGTGGGCTCATTTCCCATCATCTCAGCAACCTTGTTTACAAATCCCTGCTCTGTGGAGAGAAGGAAGAAGGTAAGACTCGCCACGATTGCCCAGGAAAGGAAATGCGGCAGGTACACGGAAGTCTGGATAAATTTCTTAAACTTTGCGTTTCTTACCTCGTTCATGATCAGCGCCAGGATAACCGGAGCCGGGAAAGTCAGAAGAGACAGACCGCTGATGATCAGAGTGTTCTTTAACATGTTGTAAAACTTGTCATCCTGAAACAGCGTCTGAAAATGTTCCAGTCCCACCCAGGGGCTTTTTAAAATTCCCAGGTGCGGATTATAATCCTGAAACGCCATGATCAGGTTTCTCATGGGCATGTAATTCATCAGAAGCAGGATGATCAATCCGGGGATACCCAGGAAGTAGATCCAACGAAATTCATAAATCTGCTGCCGCAGCGTCTTGTTAGTGGCTTTGTACTTGACTTTTTTCTTTGCCATTTGCTTTTCCCTCCTATTTCATTCACGCAGATCCTCTTGTTCTTCCGTTTCCCGTCTGCGTTTCTTTAATAGAAGTATAAGAATTTTTTCATACTTTTTATATAGTAAACATTCAAGCTTTTTGAACTAATTCTACATTTCAACTTAATTTTTTTGAAATGGTTCAGCTAACTTTATAATACCCATTGACAATTTTGGCTTTTATTCACAAATTTGTTGGCACTTTTGGCTGTGTTCTTGACTTTTTTCACATCGTTTTTTAGGATATACTTATATTTTAAGGAGGGAAAGCTTATGTATCACGCCGTTATCGTGGACGATGAACCGTTTGTCCTTGAGGGATTAAAAGCCGCTATTGACTGGGAAGGCTCCAACTTTGAGATTGTATATGCAGATACCAGCCCTGTCAGCGTTCTTTCCTATATAAAGCAGCATCCTGTGGATCTTCTGATCACCGATATATCCATGCCGGAGATGAGCGGGCTGGATTTGATCTCGGAGGCAAAGGCTGTCAATTCGCTGCTGTCCGTTCTCGTTCTGTCAGCTTATGACAATTTCGAGTATGTGCGCACAGCGCTCAGAAACGGCGCGGAAAATTACCTCTTAAAGCCGCTTGACCCCAACGAGCTGCTCGAATCTATCCGCTCCATCGCAGAGCATCTGCAGGAGCGCACGCAGCTTTCCAATACGTACGGCTCCACCATGCTGACATTCCGAAGCCTCTTCACCGAGAACTGGGTGAAAGGCACGCTTGGGACTGAGGATTTTCTCACAAGAGCGGAGCTTCTGGGCATCAATCTGTCCCTGAATAATTATACGGTGCTGCTCTTCTCCTCCACAGACACGGACGCAAAAGGAATGGCGATGCTCTTTGACTGGCTCTTATCCATCTGCATCGGAAGATTCCAAAGCCACTTTTATTTCGAGACGCCGACCTGTCTTGTCTGTATTTTAAGCGATATTCGCGGAACGCCTGATATGGCAGCGTTCGCCGGGATGCTGCGGCAGTCGCGGCAGCTCTTCCCGTTTCACTATTTTGTCTCTGTGGGAAATACGGTCGACAATTATGAAGATGTCAGCGACAGCTACCGCAACGCGCACGGGTATTTGTTTCTGCGCCACACGGGTATGCAGGAGCTGCTCTGCACGACACTTCTTCTGCCCCTGCAGATTCACACAGTCATCGAGCAGAGCTTCTCTTCCGTCCCGAAGGAAGAGTATATCCAGCATCTTCTCGCCGTGTTTACGCCGTCTCTCGATCTGCGCCAGCGCATGGCTGTCCAGCTGACAGTGCTCAATCACGGACTTTCTCAGCTCCATTTTGAGCAGAACATGCAGCCGCAGCTCATGGAGAAACTCAAGAGCATCCCGCCCAACGCCCGCCATTTTAATGAAATGGCAGCCTTTCTGCGGGATTTCATTTCCGTCTGTTATGCGCTTCTTAAAGAGCACCAATCCGTCCAGAGCAGCTACTTTCCCTGCGTGGACGCGGTTATCCAGGCTGTGCACGAGTTTTCCAACAAAGATATTTCTCTGAAAACGCTCGCCTCACAGCTCAACATGCATCCCTCTTACCTCGGAAATGTATTCCACCAGCAGACTGGATTTTATTTCAACGACTATTTAAACGAGGAACGGCTCAAGTATGCCGCCGGGCTGCTTGAAAATACCAGCCTGAAAATGAAGGAGATCGTGGACAGAGCAGGGTTTTCCAGCCAGACGTATTTCAATCGCCTCTTTAAGCGCAAGTTCGGCGTTTCGCCACTCGCCTACCGCCGTGAAATGCGCTCCCGGCAGATTCCGGGCGTAAACGCCGAGAAATAACCGGGACAGAAAAAGCAGTCCCACAGCAAGCAGTATCCTTACTGTCTTGCTGTGAGACTGCTTTTTATTTCCGCGTGCAGCCTTCCATTCCTAGAACCGGAACACTGCCGCACTCAGCCCTGACAGGTTAAACGTGATCTCCCATCCGTCTTTCCCATCAGCGCACGGCACCGGACGGTACTTCTCCGGCTTCCAGGGACTGCTGCCGCCGAACTCTCCCCACTCGCTGTCAAGCACCAGGCTGTGCTCCAGCGGCGATGCGGTCTTTAAGGCACATCCGCTGCGCTCCACCGGCGTGAAATTAAATACAAAGAGAAGCCCATGTTCCTTCCTGCGAGCATACCGCGCAAAGGTGATGATGCTCTCCTCCTTCCTCTCCTTTTCCACCCAGGCGAATCCCTCAGGACTGCAGTCCGTCATATAGAGCTCCGGATTGTTCCGGTAGAACCAGAGCAGAGACTGAACGTAGTGGCGCATCTTCCTGTGCGGCTCCTCCTCAAGAAGCTCCCAGTCCAGAGCGCGCGCTTCACTCCACTCCCTTACCTGCGCAAATTCCTGTCCCATAAAGAGCAGCTTTTTCCCCGGATGGCCGAACAGGAACGCGTACGCTGCACGGAGCCCCGCAAACTTCTCCGCCTCGTCTCCCGGCATCTTTTCTAACAGCGTCCCCTTGCCGTGTACTACCTCATCGTGAGAATACGGCAGGATAAACTTCTCATCGTAGGCGTATACCATTCCGAACGTCATATTGTCATGGTGATACCGCCGGTAGATGGGGTCCTTCTGATAATAGAACAGCGTGTCATTCATCCAGCCCATATTCCACTTAAAGTCAAAGCCCAGCCCGCCGTCCTCTATATCACCTGTGACCTTCTTCCACGGGGTAGACTCTTCCGCTATCATGCAGCATCCCTTCGTGCGCTCCTTTACGACCCGGGTTAACTCCTGCAGAAAAGAAACCGCCTCGAGGTTCTGATTTCCTCCGTAAATATTCGGAACCCACTGCCCCTCTGCCCGCCCGTAATCGAGATACAGCATCGAGGAAACCGCATCCACACGCAGCCCGTCCACATGATACTCCTGCAGCCAGCACAGCGCGCTGGAAATCAGAAAATTCCGCACCTGGCGCTTCCCGAAGTCAAAGACCTTCGTGCCCCAGTCGGGGTGCTCGCCCTTGCGCGGATCCTCATATTCATAGACACAGGTTCCGTCAAACAGCGCAAGTCCGTGCTCATCCCGAGGAAAATGCGCAGGCACCCAGTCCAGGATCACGCCGATGCCCCTGCGGTGCATATAATTTACAAAATACATAAAATCCTTTGGATTCCCAAACCGCGATGTGGGCGCAAAGTATCCCGTCACCTGATACCCCCAGCTCCCGTCAAACGGATGCTCGCAGATTCCCATGAGCTCCACATGCGTATAGCCCATTTCCAGAACATAATCCGCCAGCGCATACGCCTGCTGTCTGTAATTGAGGAATCCGTCCTCTTCCTCTGTGTGATTTCTTCTCTGAAAAGAACCCGGATGTACCTCGTAAATCGCCATCGGAGCCGTATCCGGCTTCATCTGCCCGCGCTTTTGGCACCAGTCGTCATCTGTCCACGCATAGCCGCAGATATCCGCCACCTTTGACGCGGTTCCCGGGCGCAGCTCATACGCTGCGGCGTAGGGATCAGCCTTATAACGGCGCGCACCGTCCCAGCTCTCAATGCAGAACTTATACAGGTCTCCCTCAATGACACCCGGCACGAACTTCTCATGAACTCCTGAGCCGCCCAAAGGCTCCATCACGTCAGCCTCCTCATCCCAGCCGTTAAAAGTTCCGATGACGCTCACTCTCTTCGCGTGCGGCGCCCATACGCTGAAGCAGACGCCTTCCTTCTCCCCGTCTTTCGCAGCATGAGCTCCCATCCTGCGGTAAATCTCGTAATGCTTTCCCTCTCCGAACAGATAGCAGTCAAAATCAGAACGCATGCTGACATCTTTTAAGTCTTTCACCTTTTTGCTTCCCCCTCGTATTTTGTCATTTTCTGCGGACGGATATGTACCGCCCCGGCGTGCAGAATCTCACGTCTGCCGCCGCATTCTACCTCCAGGCATCCCTGATCTGTAATCCCGCATGCCCTGCCGGCGTACACTCTGCCGTCCTGCTCCCAGGTGATCTCTCTTCCGAGGATCATCGAGCGCCTGCGGTACTCGTCGAGAATCTCCCTGTCCGCAGGATGAGCGGCAAGGCTGAAAACCTCCCTGGCAATCTGCGCGATCAGCTCATTGCGCGAGACGCTAACAGAGCGCAGGGACGCTGCGCTCTTAGCAATTTCATCGGGGAATTCTGACGTCGTGACATTGATTCCTATCCCGATAATCAGATACTCCAGCATGCCGCTCTCAAAACTGCTGATCGCATCCGTCAGAATTCCCGCCGCCTTCTTATCTTCAATCCAGATATCATTCATCCACTTGATCTGCGGCTTCTCCTGCGAGACACGCTCTATGACCCGGGACAGAGCCACGGCGGTCGCCGCGGTGACCGTAAGAAATTCCTCTATGCGGCGCTCTACACGCAGAATCAATGTCATATAGATCCCTGTATCGGCAGGCGAGTAAAAGGAGCTTCCATACCGCCCCCGCCCGCCGCTCTGTGTATTTGCCGCGATCAGCCCGCGGCTTATCTCCCGTTCCATGAGAAGCCTGCGCGCTTCCAGATTCGTGGAATCCGTCTGCTCCAGAACACGCACCGTACAGTCCTCCATGCCGAGAAATGCCCTCACTCCCGCCTCGGAGATTCTGTCACTCTCTCCCATCAGCCGGTAGCCGCGGTTGCGCACTGCCTCAATGCGGCATCCCTCTCCGCTCAGACTGCGGATCGCCTTCCATACAGCGGCCCGCGTCACGCCAAGCTGTCCGGCCAGCTCCTCGCCGGATACGTATTCGCCGGGATGCGTCTTCAGAGCATACAGAACCTTCTCCTTTGCCGTCATTCGCCTCCGCTCTCCTGCAGCGGCTTTGTAAAACAAATGATCCGGTTCGCCTCCTGGAATCCGCTCTTTAAGTGGAACTTCAGGCTGCCCTCATTGCTCAGCTCACAGTCGCTGGCAAATTCCCGGCAGCCCTTCCCGGCAGCCCACTCCTCGCAGGCGCTCAGAAGCTGCTCTGCGCGTCCCTTTCCGCGGTAGGCTCTCAGCAAAAAGATTCCCTCCAGATAGCCGACAGGGCTCGTGCGGGTTCCCTCCACATAGTCGCGGCGGAGCTGGCACTGAGCAAATCCCACTGGCCTGCCATCCTCTGTTCCGAGATAAATCGCACCCTCATCTGACTGAACAATATCCAGAAATTCCTGTACAATCTCCTCCTTCGTATTCCGTTTCCACAGCTGCACTGCCAGCTCTGCAGCCTCACCGCAGTCCCCGGGTTCTACTTTCTTTATATCCATAAGTACCTCCAAATAAAATTCACAGTAATAAAAAATCAGTTTTTACTATTATACCGCTTTTTATTATCTGAGTACAGAGATTCTTATATAATCAATTCTTAAATTTTTTTAATGCTGTACCGACTGCCGATACGATAAACTCCGTTGCCGGAAACGCGCACCATACGCCCTGTATCCCCCAGACCGCCGAGAGCAGAAATGCCATCGGGATAATGACGATAAATCCGCGCAGAACAGAAATAATGTTCGCGGGAAGGGACTGCTCCGTGGAAGTGAGATACATGGAGAGCACCACGTTAAATCCTGCAAACGGACATGCTGTGAAATACAGCCGAAGTCCCTGCTGTGCGATGTCCTGCAGCATCGCATTTTTCTCACTGTTGAAAATCGCGGTGATTTCAGGAGCTTTTAGGAACACAGCCGCATAGACAAGTGCGGAAATCACGAGAACCGTAACGACAGCATAGCGAAGCGTCACCCTTCCGTCCCGGAGATCTCCTCTTCCGTAACTGCGGCTGATCACAGGCTGAATCCCTTGAGCGATGCCGGTATAAATTGAGACAACCACAAGCGAAAGGTTCGCAATCACCCCGTAGGCCGCGACTCCTACATTCCCCTCCAGCCGCATGATAATCGCATTAAATACGATCATTACGACGCCGGAGGATACCTCTGTAACCAGAGAAGGCACGCCGCTTGTGAGAATTCCTGCGAGCAGCCGTCCCTGCAGCCTGCACTTTGTAAAGTGAAATCCGTTCTTTCTGCAAAGAATGTGCGGCGAGAGGATCAGCATACTGATGATCGGAGCAAGGCCTGTGGCAAATACGGCGCCGAAGATTCCCATCCCGCACGGAAAAATAAACACCCAGTCCAGTACCACATTCGAGAGGCTGCCGCCGATCATGGCAGCCATGGAAAGCTGCGGTGCGCCGTCGTTCCTCACGAAGCAGAGCAGGACATTATTCATCAGAAAGGCGGGGGCAAACAGCAGAATCACCCGAAGGTACGTCTTTGCCATATCGAATACGGCGCCCTCTGCACCGAACAGAGAGAGAATGACGCCCGGCAGAAAGATGCCCGCTAATATGAATACAGCGGCAAATACGGCAGCAATGCCGACTGCGTTTGTGAAAATACGGTTCGCGCCCTCATAATTCTTCTGGCTTCTTAAGATCGAATACCGGGTTCCCCCTCCCACGCCGATCATAAGCCCGCTGCCATGAATAAAGCTGTAAATGGGAATCGCCAGATTCAGCGCTGTCAGACCGTCTGTGCCCAGCCCTTTGGACACAAAAAACGTATCCGCCAGTATGTAGCATGACAGTCCGAGCATGCCCAGCACGTTCAGGGATGAATACCTGGCAAATTCCCGAAAGCAATGTGACTTTTCCATTTTCTGGATCCTCCTGTAAAAAAAAATAAAAGCACTGTTTTTGCATCTTCTATGGCCTGTTGATGCAAAATCAATGCTTCCTTTGGCTTACCCGGCGGCAAGCCGTGTCCGACCGCAGGCAAAACAACGATGCGTCCCGCCGTGCGCTCTGACCCCGCAGCCGCATTTTGCGGCTACGAGGTTAATCTATCACAGATGAAAGCACGTGTCAAGCGGGAAAATCCCCGCCCGCGATCCGATCTGCCGCCTCCTTGGGGCTGATGCCGGACACATCCAGCTTCTCTGTGCAAAGCACATCATACAGCGGAATCCGCGCAGTGCTGCGTTCCAGCACATCCGCTCTGCGCAGTCCCGCTTCAATATCCTTTTGCAGCCGCCCGATCAGTGCCTCCCGGCTGCAGACAAGCGAGATGGTTCTCACCATGCAGCCTGCCATGTCAAGCCGCGAGAGGATTTCATCAATAATCGCCTGCTCGTGCAGGACCCAGCAGAAAATCACATGCTCATACGATGAGCAGTGCAGGAAATTATTCAGGACGTGACAGATATTATCCAGCACCATCGCCTTCGTCTCCCCGTTTACCTGAAAAGGATCGGCATCCCAGCACCAGTCCCCGTCGAGAAAGACCGCCCTGCGAAGCTTTCTCTTTAAAATCTGACATACCGTCGTCTTGCCGACTCCCATCGTTCCGCCGATCAGATACAGTCTTTTCATACGCGCTCACTCCTCTGCAAACATCATCTGTTCCATATAGATTCTGTTGAAATCCGCATCGCCCGAGAGGTTCAGCTCCTCCGTGGCGCGCGCAAGTCTCTCCATGCGCCCGCACGCCATGGGGTCTGTCAGATACCGCACGGCTCCTCCCAGAGAGGTATTGCCTGCTGCCTTTGCCTTTGCGGCGAGTGCCGGAGGCAGCATACCGATCATCGACGCCTTCTGCACATCGAGCTGGAAGCCGAAGCCCCCGGCAATATACAGCGTATCTACATCCTCCGCCGCGATCCCGAAGCGCAGCAGCAGCGTCTCAAGACCGGCGCGCACCGCTGCCTTGGCGAGCTGGATTTCTCTGACGTCCTGCTGGGTAAATACGATCTGCCGCCCGTCTTCGGTCTTTGCGAGCGGAAATCCTGCCTCAAAATATTCCTCATCGAGGAGTCCCGTCTCATCCACAATCTCATTTCTCACAAGCTCCGATACGGTCTCCACGACGCCGGTTCCGCAGATACCGTTCGGCGCCGCGCCTGCGATTGTCTCCACAGATACATCCCCTCCGCTGATTGTGACGCGGGAGACGGCTCCCGGTACGCTTCCGGTTCCCCACTGGATATTTCCGCCCTCAAACGCAGGTCCCGCCGCCGTTGACGCGCTCAGGATGTGTTCACGGTTTCCGAGTGCCATCTCGCCGTTTGTCCCCAGATCCACAAGCACCGAGATCTTTTCACTCTGATCCATGCCGCAGCATACGATACCTGAGACAATATCCCCGCCCACATATGCGGAAATGCCTGGAAGAACTGCCGCCGGCACACGGGGAAGACCGTCTGACACCAGATCGTGTAAGTCGCTCTCGATCAGATCTGTATTGACCGGCGTAAACGGATATACGCCAAGTCCCGAACAGTCATATCCCATCAGCAGATGGATCATCGTCGTATTTCCCGCTATTGCCGCGCTCCCGACAGACTCCCATGAGATCCCCGCCTTCTCAAGCAGATCCTCCATGCCGGCGCGCAGATCCTCCCGGATGCTCTGTTGAAGCTCGCCGCTCCTGCCGTCACACGACGCCTGAATGCGAGAGATCACATCCGCTCCGTACCGGCGCTGGCGGTTGATGCGGGAACCGGACGCCGCGGCAGAACCGCTCTTCCGATCGATAAGCTGCATTGCGATCGTTGTCGTGCCGATATCGACAGCAATCCCGTAACCGAGCGCAGACGCTTTCATGCGCCCGCCGCAGGAGGTCTCGCCCGCCTCACACATTTCCGCGCCGCTTTCAGGACGCATCGGTGCCTCTCCCTCAAACTGTATCACCGCCTCATACATATCCGCGCGCTCCTGAGAAAGCTCAATCGTAAGATCCCCGTCCGGGTACGCCCTGCACGAAAGTCTCCAGCCAGCCGCAAGCTCTTCTGAGGAAAATACTTCCCGATCCTCCGGCGTCACAGCCAGATTTCCCTCAAGCAGCCGCACCCCGCACTTTCCGCAGTGCCCGTTGCCGCCGCAGACTGCCTCGAAATACCGATCTGCCTGTGTGAGCGCTTCCAGAACAGACTGTCCCTGCTTTATCGCTATCTCACGGATCGTTTCCTTCTCTCTTACCTTCATGTGAACCGACGGCTCCTGTCTGAGCGGACAGTCCAGCCGCGGACACTTGCTGCAGTCATGCTGGGCATGAAACACCTTCGGATCCTCTGTGAGCAGAAAAAGAATTCCCTGGGACTTTACCGGACGGAACATGTACCCCGATGAGAGTCCCATGCCAAGCTCCTCCATGGCATGCGTTTTTTCAAAGATCAGCTTCTGGCGCTCCATCGGCATATCCACAGGCGCCTCCATGCGGCGGCTGATTCCCACGCCGCGCAGCGCACACTCCTGCTTCAGTGCCTCCATCATCGGCTCCTCCAGATGGAAAAGCATAGAGTCTGCCGCGCTGTCTGCAATCATTCCCTTCAGACAGTCCCCTGACTGAAACTGCCGCGTGGAATATTCGCCAAGCTTTCCGCCTACGGTGCTCAGCACAAAGGCGGCGCGCTCCCCGCTGTCCGGAATTGTGCCAAAGCGAATCAGCACTGCCGGAGTACACATTGCCTCCAGTTCCTCCTTCATGTCCTCATATTCCTCCAGCACTTCCTCATAGACGGGGCTGTCCTCCCTAAGCTCCATCATCCGCAGAATATCCGTCCGGTCTGTCCGCACGGGCAGATCCGTCAGTTTTATCACCTGTTCACCTTCCATCCCGTTTACCTCCCAATCGTTCTCTCTGACAAAAGAAGCGCCCGGAATTTCTGCCTGACGCCCCTTTGTTCTGTTTTCTTTAAGCGTTCTTCTCCAGAACTGCCTTTCTTGCCACTTCCGCTGCGGTCGCCGCATCCGGTGTGTAATAGTCTGCGCCGATCTCATCCGCAAAGCTCTGATTTACCGGAGCGCCTCCTACCATTACAATATATTTGTCGCGCACGCCCTTTTCCTTCATGCGGTCGATGACTGTCTTCATATTCGGCATTGTGGTCGTCAGCAGAGCAGACATACCGATAATATCCGCGCCGATCTCCTCGGCCTTCTCGATAAAGGTGTCCGGCTCCACATCTACGCCCAGGTCGCAGATCTCCATGCCGGCGCCCTTCATCATCATTACAACCAGGTTCTTTCCGATGTCGTGCAGGTCACCCTTTACCGTTCCGATGACAGCTTTTCCGACCGGCTTGCTGCCGATCTCCACCAGCTTCGGCTCCAAAATTGCGATACCTGCATTCATCGCTCGCGCCGCTACCAGAACCTCCGGCACAAATACCTCATTTCTCTTGAACTTGCCGCCGATTACCATCATACCTGCAAGCAGTCCGTCGTTTAAGATTGCCTGCGGATCTACACCCTCATCAAGTGCCTGCTGAACCAGCGTCTTTACATTTTTTGCGCGACCCTTCTGTAAAAATTCAGAAATCTCATCAATAATAGCCATTTTTTCTCCTCCTGAAAAATGCTGCCTCTTCCGCTTTTGAGGCTTGCAGTATTTTGTCTCGGCGCTTTCCGCCGCGCCTTGTTTCGATGATCTTATTATAGTGTACTGCGAGGAAAAATTTTGGACTTTTTTTCGATGCAAGGTATTTTTTTTAGGATTTCTGTGCTAGAATACGATTTAAGGAGGATCATTTATGAAACCATATCTCTACACAGTTGTGGATGAGGCGAAGCTGCGCGATATGCTCTCGACCTTTCACGGCTGTATCAATATACCGATCCAGGTTCTCGATGAAAACGGCAGAATCCTGCAGTCCTGCGGGAAAACTTCGGCGTTCTGCGCGCTGTTTCAAAAGCAGCTTCCCAAGGGAGATTCCTGCGTGATCCAGCACGCGCGCGCGGGACAGAAGGCCATGGAGCTCGGGGAACCCTATATTTTCGAGTGTCATGCAGGATTAAACCATATCATATTTCCGCTGATCAACCGGCAGACACTCTTTGGCTCCATCCTTGTGGGACCATTTCTCATGGATGAGCCGGATTCTGTACTCATCAGCGACATTGCCCGGCGCTACCCGCTTCCGACGGAGCTGCTGCTGGATATGTACGACGAATCTGGCAACCTGCCCGTAGTGCCGCCTGCAAAGGTTACGCATTTAAGCCATTTGCTGTATTATCTGTTCTTCGGTCTGATCTCCGACGGCAAGGAACAGCTTTTGACAAATCAGAAGATCCTGCACCAGCAGTCGCGCATCAGCGAGTCCATTCAGATGTACAAGACCTCAGGCGTGTCTGCGGAGAGTTCCTATCCATACGACAAGGAAAAAGAGCTGATCACAAAAGTAAAGACCGGCAATACTGCGGACGCAAAAGCACTGTTGAACGATTTGCTCGGCTACGTCTTTTTCTCCGAGGGCAGCAACCTGGAGACCATCAAGTCCCGCGCTATCGAGCTGTGTTCCCTGTTATCCCGCGCTGCGATCGAGGGCGGCGCTACAAGCGACAGGATCTTAAAGATCAATAACCAGTTTCTGAAAGATCTGCAGACGATCCGGAATCTGGACGAGCTCTGCTACAAACTGCAGGACTCCATCGACATTTTTGCCGAGAGCATGTTTGAGTACATACCCACCAAAAACAGCGAGATGATGAAGAAGGCTCTTTCCTATATTTCCCGCAATTTTGCCTCGCCCATCACCCTGGAGGATGTTGCAAAGCAGGTTCATTTAAATCCGGCCTACTTCTCTTCCGTTTTCAAGCAGTCCATCGGCTCTTCCTTCAAAGAATACCTGAATATGGTGCGCATTGAGGAAAGCAAGCGGCTGCTGGCGAATACGGACTACTCCGTGATAGACATTGCAATCGCCACGGGATTTGAGGATCAGAGCTACTTTTCCAAAGTATTTAAGAAGTATACAGGGCTAACGCCAAAGCAGTACCGGTAATTACCGGGCACCCTGCCTGTCATACAGCCTGGCAGCCTCCCCCGCCGGCATCGGCTTATAGTAATAAAATCCCTGAATAATATCGACTCCGCACCTGCACATATCCCGAAGCTGCTGCTCCGTCTCGACACCCTCGCCCACGACCCAGCAGTGCAGGTGCAGCGCGATCTGGCAGATTCCCCGGACCAGAATCTGCACGTTTTCTCTGTCGATGAGATCTGTCACACGCTTGTCAATCTTGATCTCTCTGATACTGTCAATCATCAGATCTCCAAGCGATGAGACGCCGGCTCCGCAGTCGTCCAGGCAGACGGTAAAGCCGTTTTCACACAGGCGCCTGACGTTTCCCTGCACAATACCGTCCTCACCGTCCGTAAAGCCTTTTCCCTCTATGATCTCGAGGGAGAGATATTTCGTCGGAATTTTATACTCCTTAGCAATTGCCGTGATCTGCTCCGCAAACTCCGGGTTCAGAAACTGCTTTCTGCAGAAATTACACGAGACGCGGAACAGTGTTCTGCCCGCCTCCATGCGTTCTTTCAGGAGCAGGCACACCTTTCTGTACACGAAATAATCCAGCTCCTCCATCATATACGCCCGGTTCATCTCATCCAGAAATTCATTCGGGCTCAGGATACCGTAAACGGGATGTTCTCTGCGCACGAGCGCCTCAAAACCGCAGATTGTTCGGCTGCTCACACAGATCTGCGGCTGCAGGAAGACCTGAATCTCGCCCTTTCTCTCAGCCCGATATAATTCACTTTTCGTATGGATAACCTTTTCAAGTCTCTTATCACTCATCTCGCTCCTTTTCCCGAAAGCACTGTGACCACCGTTTTCACGAGGATCTTAAAGTCCAGCGCCATCGACCAGTTATCGATATACTTCCAGTCCAGCTCAACTACCTTATCAAAATCTGTAATCTCATTTCGCCCGCTGATCTGCCACAGGCCTGTGATGCCTGGCTTCATGCACAGCCGTTTTTTGTGATCGAACTCATACTTTTCATATTCATCCTCCGTAGGAGGTCTTGTCCCTACAAGACTCATATCGCCTTTCAGCACATTGAAAAACTGCGGAAATTCATCCAGACTGCGCTCCCGAATAAAATGGCCGATCCCTTTGATAATCCTGGGGTCGTCTTTCATCTTGAACATGTACTGATCCATCTCATTCTTTTCCGTGAGCTCCTTCTTGCGCTGCTCCGCATCCATATACATGGAACGGAACTTATAAATCCTAAACTTCCTTCCGTTCTTTCCCACGCGGATCTGGGAAAAGATCAGCGGTCCCGGGGAAGCACGCCAGATAAACGGAGCGATCGCCAGTCCGATCAGTACCGCCGCAAACAGTCCCGCCAAGCCCCCGAGAATATCAAAAATCCGCTTGCAGAACAGGCCTGTACGCGAAAGTTCTTTATCAAAACACGTCAGCACATTGATCCCGTTGATATACTCCATCTGTGAGTTCGCAAATGCTGTTATATGCTGCTCAATATAGATGTGAACGACGATACCAATATTTAAAAATCGCTTCGTCAGCACCTCTTCCTTCTGGGTGTCGCACGGAATGCTGATTACAATCTCATCGATCACGTTCGCCGTCACATACTCCATCAGCTCCTCCTCGCGCACCTCAGTGACCGGCACTCCGACATTGAGTACATACCCGTCCTTCTTCCCTATGATGCAGACCGCCTTGATATAAAAGGAAGAAAATCCGCTTGCGGAAAGCTTCTCCAGAATTGTATCTGCCTGATCCGCGCAGGCGATCACAAGTACGTTGCTTGCGTAATCTGTCCGGGAAAACCGCCAGCGCAGCAGCTTCTTGAGCAAAATCCGCTCCGCACAGATCAGAAACATGCTTAAAATCCACACCGCGGCCAGCAGCCTGCGCGTGTACAAAATCTCCGACTTTATGAGAAACAGATACAGCAGCTCAATCGCGCCCACCATTGCCATCATCTTGAATACACAGCCCGTTTCCACCAGATACCCGCGTCTTAGTATATTATTATATCCATCCTCAAAGAAGCTGATACACAGCATCAGCACAGCCAGAAGAAATCCCGTCTGGACAGCATCGGAAAGCAGCGTGCCTGTGTTCCCCGCAAACAGGTAAAAGGCGGCGACAACCGCCAGAGCGAGTGCCAGGATATCGCCGATAATAAATTCCAGATGTCTCGTTCGCTTTCTCTTCATTCGTCTGATTCCTCCCAGTAGGACTGAATTTATGCCGCCTGTCCGGCGGCGGACTCCTCATAATAAACCGCCTCGGCTCCCGCCTCCTTTGCAAGCCTCTCCCCGGCTGTTCTGCCAAGCAGCATGCAGGACGTGCTTAAGGCGTCGCCCAGAGCGGAGCTCTCTGATACGATCGTCGCCTGCCACAGTCCGGTTTCTGCCGGATAGCCTGTATCAGGATCCAGAATATGACTGTAAATCACGCCGTCCTGTTCAAAGTACCGCTCATAGACACCGGAAGACACCACAGAGCGGTCTGCGCACTCGATCACCCGAGACGTCTCGCCCCGCGCGGCAAAGGGCTTCTGGATTCCGATTTTCCACGGGCTACCGTCCGGCTTTGCGCCGATCGCCAGGATATTTCCCCCGAGGTCAATCATGCCGCTGTTTACTCCATGCTCTGTCAGATACGCCTTAATCTTATCCGCCGCGTATCCCTTTACAAATGCTCCGAAGTCAAGCCGTATATCCTCTCTGTCAAAGCTTATCCTGTTTCCGTCCAGATGCACTGCCGAACCGTCCACATGCGTCAGCGCTTCCTGAATGTTCTCAGCATCCGGAACCTGCGGGTCTTCCGCCTTAAAGTCCCAGAGTTCAATCAGCGGCGCGACTGTAAAATCCAGCTTGCCGCCCGTACGATTATACCACTCGATTCCCAGCCGGACAACTGCAGCCATATCATCGGAGACCTCCAGATGCTGTTCCTCCCTGTGATTGATCTGATACAGCTCGCTTTTCTCAAGTGAAGGGCTGAATGTATTTTCGAGATCCGTGCAGATTGCAAATACGCCGTCCAGCAGCTCTTCGTCTTTTGTGCCGTAAATTGTGACTGTGACCGACGTATCGAAGAAGAACCCCTGCCTTGTCAGGGGTTCTTCATTTTTAGATGTATGCTGATACAGCGCGGCACACGCTGCCGCCGCGGCAAGCAGCACTGCCGCCAGTATCAGAATCCGGACGGCACTGCGGTTTTGTCCTGTCTTCATCCTCTCACACATCCCTATAAAATACACTTCCGCGGGCACGCTGCCTTGCAGGCTCCGCAGTTCGTACACTTTGCATAATCAATATGCGCCACGTTGTCAGCCACGTGGATTGCATCGTTCGGGCACGTCTTTTCGCACTTCTTGCAGCCGATGCAGCCCACAGAGCAGGCATCCATCACTGCCTTGCCCTTATCCTTTGAGCTGCACGCCACCGTCACGCTCTGGGTATACGGAATGAGCTCAATTAAATGGCGCGGGCACTTGGATACGCAGGCGCCGCACGCCTTGCAGGCTTCCTTGTCCACAACTGCGATGCCGTTTACGATATGAATTGCGTCAAAAGGACATGCCTTCACGCACTCACCGTAACCGAGGCAGCCGTAGCGGCACGCCTTTGAACCGCCTCCCGGCACAAACGCCATCATCTCACAGTCTTCTATTCCGGTATATGTAAAGTTCTCCTTCGCCTTCTCACAGTTTCCGGAGCACTTGACGTACGCCCTCATACGTACGCCCTCCTCAACCTCCTCGCCCATGATCGCGCCGATTGCCTTTGCCACCGGCGGTCCTCCGACAGGACAGGCATTTACGGGTGCTTTTCCGGAAGCGATCGCGGCAGCCAGGCCGTCGCAGCCCGGATATCCGCAGCCGCCGCAGTTATTTCCCGGAAGCTGCTCCCTTACAAGCACCTCCCGTTCATCTGTCTCCACCGCGAATTTCTTTCCCGCCACGCCCAGGAGAAGTCCGATGATCAGACCGGTTCCGCCCACAACAAGAGCGGATGCAACGATTAAACCTATCATTTACGTTTCCTCCTTATATCAGACCGGAAAATCCAAAGAATGCGATGGACATCAGCCCTGCGGTCAGAAGCACGATGGGCATTCCCTGAAATGGTTTCGGTATGTCATTATATTCAATCTTCTCTCGAAGTCCCGCCATCAGGATGATCGAGATTGTAAAGCCGACCGCTGTCGCGAAGCCGTTTACAGTTCCCTCGAGTACGTTGTACTCCTTCTGCACGTTGATGATCGCGATACCGAGCACTGCACAGTTTGTTGTGATCAGCGGCAGGTAAACGCCAAGGCTCTTATACAGCGCAGGCATCATCTTCTTCAGGACCATCTCCACAAGCTGTACCAAAGCGGCGATCACGAGGATAAATACAATCGTCTGCAGATACACAAGATCCGTCGGTACGAGGATAAAGCTGTATACCAGGCTTGTCACAAAAGAGGACAGCGTCAGCACGAAGATAACAGCCCCTCCCATGCCGGCAGCAGTCTCAATCTTCTTGGATACGCCGAGAAACGGACATAAGCCGAGGAACTGGCTTAGCACCACGTTGTTGACGATTGCTGATCCGATTGCAATGATTAACAATTCTTTCACGTTACTTCCTCCTTACTTATCCGAATTCAGCAGCTTGCCGCCGCAGGCACTGTTGGTGCAGGATGCACAGCCGGAGCCGCACTCTGTCTTTGCCGTTGGATCCTTCTTCATCTTGAGCTTATTCTGGAATGCTACCAGCATTGCAAGCACGAAGAATGCTCCCGGCGCCAGGATAAAGATTGTTATCGGTTCATAGGAAGACGGCATAATTTGGAAGCCGAAAATCTGTCCGGCGCCCAGGATCTCGCGGAATATGCCGATGCTCGTAAGACCGAGCGTGAATCCGAGACCCATGCCGATACCGTCGAAAATGGACGGAACCACCTTATTCTTGGAAGCATACGCCTCCGCTCTTCCCAGGATGATACAGTTCACCACAATCAGAGGGATATAAATGCCCAGCGATGCATACAGCGCCGGGATAAAGCCCTCCAGGAGGAACTGCACAATCGTAACAAAAGATGCCACGACGACGATAAACGCAGGCATGCGCACGCCGTCCGGGATCACCTTTCTGAGCAGTGAAATGATCATATTGGACATGGTGAGCACGACCATCGTCGTAAGTCCCATGCCAAGCCCGTTTATTGCTGACGTGGTGACTGCCAGCGTAGGGCACATTCCCAGCATCATGACAAAGGTCGGATTCTCTTTAATCAGACCATTGAAGAGACGCTCGGCAGGTGTATTTGGTTTCATTACTCATTTCCTCCCTTCTCCGCTTCGCGGAATGCGCACAGGCCGGCATTGACGCCGTTCGTTATGGCGTTTGTCGTGATCGTAGCTCCGCTTATGGCATCGATCTGATCATCCGCCGCCGCACCGGTCTTGGAATAATGGATTGCCTCGACATTCTTTCCAGCGAACTGACTCTTAAATTCATCTGTGTCCGCCTTCATGCCAAGACCGGCAGTCTCGCTGATAGACAGGATGGAGATGCCGTTTAATGTGCCGTCGTCAGCCACACCCATGGTAAACTGGATATCGCCTCCGTATCCCTCCGAGGTCGTCACCGTCACGACGAATCCGAGCTGACTTCCGTCTGCGCTGACCGCCTTTACCATCTTATCAATCTCCTCTGCCTCGTAGCCGTTCTCATCGAGCACGCTGCGCATCTTCTCATCGCCTGCGTCTATGTAATCCTCAAAGCTGTCGGCGTCCGGAAATACCTCACGGTATGCCTCCATCTGCGTTTTTTCCTGCTGCTTTGCAATCGGCTCCTTGGTGATGCCGTATACCAGTCCCAGAAGAAGTCCGGAGACCACCGTGATCGCCGTCAGGGCAAGTGCGTCCTTTATCAGTTTATTCATGCCGCTTCCCTCCTTTGCCGAATGCTCTCGGTACGGTCACGCGCTCAATCAGCGGTACCAGCAGGTTCGAGAAGATAATCGCGTAGGATACCCCCTCCGCCGAGCCGCCGAACACGCGGAAGATACCTGTTAAAATTCCGAGAATCACGCCGTAGACAAGCTGCCCGTTCCGTGTAAGAGGCGCCGTCACATAATCCGTCGCCATAAACCATGCACCGAGCATCAGACCGCCGCCGCAGATCTCTGCCGCCAGATACATCGGATCGATGCCGTGGCCGCCGAAAATCGCATAAAATACAGCGAAACTTCCGATATATGTAAGCGGGATACGAAGGCTTATCACCTTCATCGCCACAAGGAAGATACCTCCGATCAGAAGCGCGATCGCTGAGGTCTCTCCGATAGTACCGCGGATATTTCCGACAAACATATCCAGCAGCATGCTGCCGTCCACGGCAGTCCCTGCCTTAATCTCCGCCAGAAGCGTAGCGCCGGATACCGCATCCGCTCCCTGCGTAGCGCTGGAAACCACATCCGCGATATGATTCTGCGCATACGGAGATACGGAGAAATCCGTCATTATACCGGTAAAGGACAGCAGCAGGAAGCATCTCGCCGCCAGCGCCGGGTTCATGATGTTCTGTCCCAGTCCGCCGAAGAGCTGCTTCACAATCAGGATTGCAAACACGCCGCCCAGAATCGGAATCCACCACGGCGCCTCAGGCGGAAGGTTCAGCGCCAGCAAAAGTCCGGTGACAACGGCGCTGAAATCCGTAACCGTCAGCTTCTTGTGCATCAGCATCTCATAAATACCCTCAGTCAGAACACAGGTGACAATCGAAATGACGATCAGCAGAAATGCATTCAGACCGAAATTAAAAATTCCGAACACAGTTGCCGGAAGCAATGCAATCACTACCATCAGCATGATCTGGTTCGTCGTCACTCGTGACCGGTCATGCGGATTGGAGGATACTCGCAGTTTTTCCATTCTTATCTCCTCCTATTTCTTCCGGTGCGCAAGTGCGATCTTGCGCATGGACTTAATCGCCTGGGTCAGAGGGCGGCGTGCCGGGCAGATATAACTGCAGCAGCCGCATTCACAGCACTCCAGGCCGTTATACTTCAGGAAATTCTCCTCATCGTGATGCTCCGCAAAGACAGCGAGCTTTGCCGGAAGCACTCTTCCCGGACAGACATCCACGCAGCGTCCGCAGTTGATGCAGGCGCTCGGCTCTCTCTGGCTTGCGATGTCCTCCTTCATACAGAGCACCGCGGAGGAAGTCTTAGTCACCGGAATATTCAGATCGTACAGGGCAAATCCCATCATCGGCCCTCCGGAAACAACCTTCTGCGGCTCCACGTAAAAGCCTCCCGCCTCGTCAATGAGCTCCGCATAGTTCGTACCCGTGCATACACAGAAATTCTGCGGATCGCGGATCGCGTCTCCGGTCACTGTCACCGTGCGGTGCATCAGCGGCTCGCCAAGCGCTACTGCTTTATATATTGCTGCGACAGTGTCAACATTGTCTACCACGCAGCCCGCATCAGCCGGAAGCATGGAGGAATTAATCTTCCTTCCGGTCGCGGCATAAATCATCATGCGCTCCGCTCCCTGCGGATACTTCGTCTTCATGACCTTGACCTCAATCCTGCTCTCGCCCTGACATGCCTGACGCAGCTTCTCGGCGCAGTCCTGCTTGTTGTCCTCCACACAGATATAGCCCTTCGCGTTGTCAAACAGGCGCAGCATGATCTTTAATCCTCCCACGATCAGCTCCGGCTCCTCCAGCATCCTGCGGTAATCACTCGTCAGATACGGCTCGCACTCCGCTCCGTTTACGAGTACATAGTCAATCTTGTCCGGCTCCTTCGGAGCAAGCTTTACGTGCGTCGGGAATCCGGCTCCTCCCATTCCGACAACGCCTCCCTCGCGGATGCGCGCCAATATCTCCTCTTTGGAGAGCTTCTGTGGATCCGCGGGATGATACTCTACCGATTCGTAAGCGCCATCGTTCTCGACAATAATGCACGACGCCATGGTTCCGACATTCGTGAGCCTGTCCTCGATTCCTTTGACAGTTCCGGAGACAGATGCGTGAACCGGAGCAGACACAAAGCCTCCCGCCTCGGCGATCACCTGACCGGCTAATACGTGATCTCCCTTCTTCACTACAGGCTTCGCGGGCGCCCCGATATGCTGGGACAGCGGATAGACAAGCAGTCCCTTAGGAAGAAGCCTGCGGATCGGCTTGTCCTTGGAAAGCGCTTTCCCATCATATGGATGGATACCGCCCTTAAATGTTAAAAGCCCCATATGTAGTCCTCCTTTTCTTCTAGTCGCGTATGAAATACCCGGCACCGTCGCGCCGGGTATCGCACAGCCGCAGGCAAATTTAAATTATCTCTGTTTTTTTTGCCTGATTTCATTTATAATTATATACAATTTCAAAAAGGAGTGCAATTCTAATGATTGTTAATAAAAAATCAATTTCCGTGCAAAACCTATACATTCCGCCGGAATTTTGCAGCGATATACCTACGCTGTTCTTTGATATCGAGACTACCGGACTATACTGGAAACGCTCACACCTTTATCTGATCGGCGTTGCCTCACTGGAGGGCGGTACGTTTTCTCTGACACAGTATCTGGCGCAGAAGCCCTCGGAGGAGGAGATGCTTTTACAGGAATTTACTGCTGTATCCGCCTCTTATGAACGGCTGGTTCACTATAATGGGGAAGGCTTTGATCTGCCTTATTTGGCGCATAAGTATGCATTTTACGGAATGGACAACCGTCTCGAGCGACTGGAAAGTGTGGATCTCTACCGCAGAATCCGTCCGCTGAAGAAATTGATAAACTTTTCACAACTAAAGCAGAAAGACGTCGAAATTTTTTTGAATTACCACCGCAAAGATCCCTTCTCCGGAGGCGAACTCATCGAGGTCTATCAGGAATACCTGCGCACTGCTGATGAACGTCTGCTGCAGTGTCTTCTCCTGCACAACGCCGAGGACGCGGAAGGAATGCTGCGGATTCTGCCAATGCTGGAATATCTGCGCGTATTTTCCGGCGAGACCAAGCTTGACAGTTCTTTGCTCGACGAAGACAGGAATCTGCATCTGAATTTCTCTTATCCCGGGTATGAACTCCCGCGGGAACTCGAGTTGTCAGATGAAGCTTATCGCCTCAATCTTGGCAGAAAAGAGGGCAAACTCACGGTACAGTCACAGACCGGAGTGCGCAGACTGTTCTATCCCAACTACAAGGACTACTTCTACCTGCCGCTTGAGGACTGCGCTATCCATAAAAGCGTCGGTATCTATGTAGACAGGGAACACCGGCAGCAGGCGAAGGCATCCAACTGTTATCAGAATGTGAACGGAACGTTTCTCCCACAGCCCGAGGCAGTGCTCTCTCCGGTATTAAAGGAAAATTATCAGGACAAGACGTACTGGACGCTTGCATCGGATGAGCTGCTGATAGACAGGGAGAAGCTGGAGAAGTATCTGCAGGCAATGCTGAAAGGGGCTGCCGCACTAAAGAATTAGTGCGGCAGCCCCTCACTTGTATCAGTATGAGTATCTCTGATGATTCTCTTTACTCTTCCTCAGAAGCTTTCTCCAGAACCTTCATGCTCAGGCTGATCTTCTTGTCTTCCTCATTGAAGTCTACAACCTTAGCTGTGATCTCCTGTCCTACCTTCAGTGCATCGGACGGCTTCTCCACATGCTCTCTGGAAATCTGAGATACATGAAGCAGTGCATCCACGCCCGGCTCCAGCTCAATGAATGCGCCAAAGTCTGTCATACGAGCAACTTTACCTGTTACTACAGTACCGATCGCATACTTCTCAGAAGCGTTCAGCCACGGATTCTGCTCCGGGAACTTAAGGCTTAATGCAATCTTGTCGCCGTTGATCTCTTTGATCAGGACTGTAAGCTTCTCGCCTACCTTGAATACCTTCTTCGGGTTCTCCACTCTGCCCCAGGACATCTCGGAGATATGAAGCAGTCCGTCTGCTCCGCCCAGGTCGATAAATGCACCGAAGTCTGTAACATTCTTGATTACACCCTCTACTGTATCGCCTGCATGGATTCTTGCGAACAGTTCTTCCTGAAGCTTTGCCTTCTCAGCAACGATGAGCTGCTTTCTGTCACCGATGATTCTTCTTCTTCTCGGATTGAACTCTGTGATGACGAACTCGATTTCCTGATCTGCATACTTTGTTAAATCCTTCTCATATACGTCAGATACCAGGCTTGCCGGAATAAAGATTCTGGCTTCATCGATCACTACGCTTAATCCGCCGTTTAATACCTGTGTTACTTTTGCCTTGAGTACTTCCTTATTCTCAAAAGCTTCCTCTAATCTCTTGTTGCCCTTCTCGGCAGCCAGTCTCTTGTAGGTCAGGAGTACCTGTCCCTCACCGTCGTTTACCTTCAGAACCTTCACTTCCATCTTGTCGCCCGGCTTTACAACGGTTGTCAGATCGAGGTTCGCCTCGTTGGTATATTCATTGCGTGTAAGAATACCATCTGCCTTGTAGCCAATATTTAAGATGATCTCATCTTCCTTGACGTCGATGACAGTACCCTCGACTACTTCTCCGTTTCTGATTGTTTTAAATGATTCATCCAGCATTTGTTCAAAACTTAATTCTGACATGTTTTTGAACCTCCTCAATTATTTTATTTGGGGTAGACGCCCCTGCTGTAATACCTACATGACCAATAGATTGAAAAGGCTTTGAATCCAAATCAACGAGTGTCTGTATATAGTAAGTATTTTTACATTCTTTCCTGCAAATCTCGTAAAGCTTCTGCGTATTCGAGCTACTCCTGCCACCGATGACAATCATAGCGTCCACCTGTTTTGCAATACTGCGGGCTTCGCGCTGGCGCTCTTCCGTAGCGTTGCAGATTGTATTTAAAACACTAATATCATAACTCTTTTTGAGAAAAATTTCAACTAATTCTTGAAATTTGTTGTAGTTAAATGTCGTCTGGGATACGATACAGACCTGATTTCCCTCTGACAGAGCGAATTTATCCGCCTCTTCGGGCGTTGAAATGACCGTTACGCCGCCCTCGCACCATCCCTTGATGCCCTCGACCTCCGGATGTCCCTCGTTTCCGATGATCACGATATGGCGTCCCGCGCGGCTCTCCCGCTCTGCAATCCTGTGAATCTTCTTAACAAACGGACATGTCGCATCCACGCAGCGCAGTCCCAGGCGCTCAATTTTGTCATAGATTGCCTTCTCGACACCGTGGGAACGGATGATCACAGTTCCTTCTGTGAGCTGCTCCAGCTCCTCGGGGCTGTTGATTACGCGCACGCCCCGCTTCTCGAGATCCTCCACGACCGTCTCGTTATGGATGATCGGACCGTATGTGTAGACGGGTCCGCCGCAGCTTTCCGCCTGCTCATAGACGGTATCCACAGCACGCCGCACTCCGAAGCAGAAACCCGCGGTCTTTGCAGTTGTCACCTTCATGGCACTACCTCCTGTTCTCTAGCAGCAGCCGGCGCCGCGGCAGATGGATAGGATCGCGTCTGTGACCTCATCGATCGCCATATCGGAGGAATCCACCAGATGCGCGTCAGCGGCCTGGCACAGCGGAGAAATCTCCCGGTGCATATCGCGGTAGTCTCTCTCATTGATATCCGCCTCTATCTCGTCGATATTTCCCTCAATCCCCTTCTGCTGAAGCTCCAGAAAACGGCGCTGCGCGCGGGTGCGGGAACTTGCGGTCAGATAAATCTTCGCCTGTGCGTCCGGCAATACGCTGGTGCCGATGTCACGCCCGTCCATCACAACATTTTCGCGCGCCGCGAGTTCCTTCTGAAGCTGGGTGAGCTTTCTGCGCACACAGCCGTACACGGAGGTTTGGGATGCGGTATTTCCGACCTCCTCCCTGCGAAGCTCGCCGGTCACATTTTCTCCGTTCAGGATGATCTGCTGCTCGCCGCCTTCATATCGGATATCGATCTCCGCGCTGCCGCACGCCTGCGCAACAGCATCCGCGTCCTTCGGATCGATTCCCTGATGAAGGATATGAAGCGCCATTGCGCGGTACATGGCTCCGGTATCCACATAGATGTAGCCGAGGGAGCGCGCCACGCGCCTGGCGATCGTACTCTTGCCGGCGCCTGCCGGTCCGTCTATGGCAATGTTGTATGTCATTTCTGATTTTCCTCCTTGTATTTTCTCAAAACGCATGTGCAGCCGCATACGCGGTCGACCAGGCGATCTGGAGGTTATATCCTCCGGTCACGGCGTCCACATCGAGAACCTCGCCGGCAAAATACAGACCGCTTACGCGCCTGGACTGCATGGTCTTCGGATCGATCTCGCGAACGGAAACGCCTCCGCGGGTGATAATCGCTTCTTTATATTCGCCGGTTCCCGTAATCGTAAACGGGAATGCCTTGATGAGGTGCACAAAATCACGGCGCTCCTGGCGGGAGATCTCATTGACCTTCTTCTCTTCCGGAATTGCAGAAAGAGCAATCATCACCGGCGTCAGCTTCGCCGGGAAGAGCCCGTGCAGAGAGTTCTTAAACTGCCTGTTCTTCGCCTCCTCAAACATCCTCAGCAGGCGGGCATCCAGCTGCTCTTCGCTCAGTGCCGGCTTCAGATCAATCTGCGCCTGAAGAGGCTTCTTCTCAAGCCGTTTTCCGGCATAGGCGCTTGCAGATAGGGCAAGCGGCCCGCTGATGCCGCAGTGTGTAAAGAGCATCTCGCCGAACTCGTCAAATATCTTTTTCCTGCCGTCCAGGACGGTGAGCTGCACATTTTTAAGCGCAAGCCCCTGCAGCTTCGGGATGTAGTCCTCCTCCGTCACCAGAGGTACCAGCGAAGGAGCAGGCGCTGTGACAGTGTGCCCAGTCTCCTCTGCAAACCGGTAGCCGTCCCCGGTCGCTCCGGTCGTCGGATAACTGATGCCGCCTGTCGCAACCAGCACCCTGTCTCCGGAGATCTTCGCACCGTTCTCCAGTGTAACGCCCGTGACCGCTCCATCCAGCACGCCGACGGATACCACTTTGCTTTTCAGATGAATCTTCACGCCGAGCGCTTTCATCCGGCGCTCCATGGCCAGAATGATGTCTGAGGAATGGTCCGATGCGGGAAATGCCCTTCCGCCGCGTTCTGTCTTCGTGCGCACGCCCAAATCCTCGAAGAATCGGATTGCCTGCTGACTGTCGAAACCGTAGAACGCACTGTAAAGGAACTTCGGATTCGTGACAACATTTTTGAATAAATCCTCGACCGGACAGTTATTGGTGAAGTTGCATCTGCCCTTGCCGGTGATAAAAAGCTTCTTTCCAAGCTTCTCGTTCTGTTCAAAGACATGTACCTCATGCCCCGCCTCTGCGGCGAAGATGGATGCCATCATGCCGGCGGCTCCGCCGCCGATCATCAGTACCTTACTCATCGTTTGCCTTCCTCCCCGGGGAATTTAATTTTGATTCTCTCATCAATATAATTAATCTCATCGTTACTGTAGACCTGGTATTCATCCCAGATCTTCTCCATGCTCTCAAGTGTTCTCATGACCTCGCTCTGCTTGCGCATGCACAGCGCGACGACGAGCGCATTGATAACGCTTAACGGAGCCACCAGAGAATCCACGATCGACGCCATGTCGCTTCGCGCAATCAGGTTGCAGGAAGAGTAAAGATTCATTGGGGAATGGATGCTGTCCGTAATCGCTATGACCTTTGCCTTTCTATTATTGGCAAATTCCATGGCCTTTAACGTGCGCATGGAATAACGCGGAAAGCTGATTCCGATAATTACATCCTGTTCCCCAATCCGGATCATCTGCTCGAAGATCTCGCTCGGGCTGTTCGTGTGCAGCAGGCGAACATCATCGAAGATCAGATTCAGATAGAAATTTAAAAAGCTGGCAAGCGGGGCACAGCTCCTGATCCCGACAATATAGATCGTCTTCGCGCCGAGGATTGTGTCAATCGCGAGATTGAAGGCTGAGTGATCCATCTGCTCGAGCGTCAGCTTGATCTTCTCCACATCGGACTGCAGTACCGTGTCAAGGATCTCGGACTGCGGAACCCTGCCGTAGGTGAACTCCATTCTCTGTATGGAATTCAGGCGGTTGCGCACAAGCTCCTCGAGCGCGCGGTGAAATTCTGGAAATCCGTCGTAGCCGAGCTGCGTGGCAAAACGCACGGTTGTCGATTCGCTGACGCCCACCTCCTGCCCGAGCTTTGCAGCTGTCAAAAATACCGCCTTATCATAGTGCTCAATAATATAATTTGCCAGATTCTTCTGGCCTTTGCTCAATTTTGGATACTGGCGGTTGATACGCGCCAGCAGGTTTTCTGACTGTGTCATATTACTTCCTTCTTTTACAAGGTTTTCTTCCGAAGGGTACGGAAAATTTTCATCGTCCAGTATAGCATATTTCAGAAATGAGTGCAAATAAAAATAGACGCGGCGCACGCAGGGTTTCACTCCTTTGTGCGCCGCACCTGTATTCAATAATTTTATACCGGATATGCTCCGTTTGCAGTATCCGCTGCTTTCGGATCTACTTTTGTCTGCTGTGCCTGTCTGTACTTGAAGAAGTCAGTTGCAACCTGCGGGAACAGTGCGTAGGATAATACGTCCTCATCCTGCTCCTTCCACTGTGCCATCTCGCTCTCCAGCTTATCCATCTCCGGCTCAAGCAGGTCTGCAGGACGGCAGGTAATTACCTCTGCATCTCCGATGCACTTCTTCTGCACCTCCGGGTTGAACGGCTTTACAGTCTTGCCGTACTTTCCGGAAAGCACATCCTTTGTCTCCTTTGTAACCATCTTATAGCGCTCGCCCATAATCACGTTGAATACAGCCTGTGTTCCCACGATCTGAGAAGACGGAGTAACCAGCGGCGGCTCTCCAAGATCTTTGCGCACGCGCGGTACTTCCTCGAGCACTTCGTAGAACTTGTCTTCTGCGTGCTGCTCCTTTAACTGGGATGTCAGGTTGGAAAGCATGCCGCCCGGCACCTGGTATAACAGAGTCTTGATGTTGACGCCGAGATTCTTCGGGTTGAGCAGTCCGCTCTCGATTGCCTCGTCGCGCATCGGACGGAAGTAATCTGCGATCTCAGCAAGCAGTTTCTGATCGAAACCTGTGTCGTACGGAGTGCCGCGGAAGGTCTCTACCATAACCTCTGTTGCAGGCTGGGAGGTACCCAGTGCGAACGGAGACATCGCTGTATCGATCACGTCTACGCCTGCCTCTACTGCCTTTAAGTAGGTCATGGAAGCAACGCCGGATGTATAGTGTGTGTGGAGCTGGATCGGGATTTTAACAGCCTCCTTGAGCGCTGTGACAAGCTCCGTTGCCTTATACGGAAGCAGAAGCCCCGCCATATCCTTGATACAGATGGAGTCCGCACCCATCTCCTCGATCTCTTTTGCGATATTGGTCCAGTATTCCAGGGTGTACGCATCGCCCAGTGTATAGGAAAGAGCTACCTGAGCGTGTCCCTTCTCTTTGTTTGCTGCCTTTACTGCAGTCTGAAGATTTCTCAGATCGTTGAGGCAGTCGAAGATACGGATGATGTCAATTCCGTTTGCGATGGACTTCTGTACGAAATACTCTACCACGTCGTCTGCGTACGGACGATAGCCCAGGATATTCTGTCCGCGGAACAGCATCTGCAGCTTCGTATTCTTGAAGCCGTCGCGCAGCTTGCGCAGTCTCTCCCACGGATCTTCATGCAGGAAACGTAAGGATGCGTCGAAGGTCGCGCCTCCCCAGCACTCTACAGAGTGGTATCCTACTTTGTCTAACTTATCTACTATCGGAAGCATCAGCTCTGTCGTCATTCTTGTGGCGATCAGGGACTGATGCGCGTCACGCAGGATCGTCTCAGTAATTTTAATTGGTTTTTTTACTGCTTCTGACATATTCTTGTTCCTTTCTGTATCATAGATTCAGCCGTGCAGCCCATAGAGAGCTGCACGCGTCTGAAATTTGGTTTAATGCTCTTTATCAGACTCCAAAGATCGCCATGAATGCACCGGCGGCAACTGCCGTACCGATAACACCGGCAACGTTCGGTCCCATGGCATGCATGAGCAGGAAGTTTGTCGGGTCAGCCTCAGCTCCGACCTTCTGGGATACACGCGCAGCCATAGGAACAGCGGATACGCCCGCGGAACCGATCAGAGGATTGATCTTGCCCTTTGAGAGCTTGCACATCAGCTTGCCGAGCCATACACCGCCCGCAGTACCAAATGCGAACGCTACAAGACCAAGGATGACGATCTTGATCGTATCCATGTTCAGGAACGCCTCTGCGCTTGTGGTAGCTCCTACGGAAGTACCCAGCAGGATAACGACAATGTACATGAGCGCATTGGAAGCCGTCTCTGTGAGCTGCTTTACAACGCCGGACTCACGGAACAGGTTTCCGAGCATCAGAAGTCCAACCAGCGGAGCTGTTGTCGGAAGGATCATACACACAACGATAGTGATAACGATCGGGAACAGAATCTTCTCCAGTTTGGATACCGGACGAAGCTGCTCCATTTTAATCTTGCGCTCCTTCTCTGTTGTCAGAAGCTTCATGATCGGCGGCTGAATGATCGGAACGAGGGACATATAGGAGTATGCCGCCACAGCGATCGGTCCCATCAGGGACGTCTGCCCCAGCTTACCTGCAAGGAAGATGGAAGTAGGACCGTCAGCTCCTCCGATGATGGAGATCGCTGCCGCTGCCTTTCCGGAGAATCCCATGAAGATCGCAAGGAAATATGCGACGTAGATACCAAGCTGAGCCGCTGCTCCCATGAGGAAGCTCTTCGGGTTGGCAATCAGCGGACCGAAGTCCGTCATCGCTCCGACGCCCATGAAGATCAGGGACGGCAGGATACTCCATTCATCCAGTTGGAAGAAATAGTATAAAAGTCCGCCTGCGTGTTCGATGCCGTTCGCGTCGACGCTCGGCTCCGCCATAATATCCGGATAGATATTGACGAGCAGCATACCGAATGCGATCGGGATCAGAAGTAACGGCTCAAACCCATGCTTAATTGCCAGATACAGGAATACACATGCAACGACAATCATGACGTAGTTGCCCCACGTCAGACTAAAGAACGCAGTCTGGTGAAGCAGGTTTGATAATGTTTCTAACATTGTTTTACCTCCCAGTATATTGTGTCAATCTGCAAGACTGCCATTTCAGTTCATTGTTGCAAGAATGTCTCCGTTCTCTACGGTATCCCCTGCAGCTACGTTGATGCTTGCTACAGTTCCGTCCTGCGGAGCGACAACCGGGATCTCCATCTTCATTGCCTCTAAGAGCACGATGCTGTCACCAGCCTTTACTGCCTGTCCCACGCTTGCCTCGATCTTTAATACTTTGCCCGGTACGGATGCATTTACAGTGACAGAACCTGCGGCTGCAGCCGGTGCTGCCGGCTTCGGAGCCGGTGCAGGTGCTGCTTTCGGCGCTGCCTTCGGAGCCGGCACCGGCGCGCCTGCGGTTGTTCCCTCTTCTACAGTGACATTATATACGTTTCCGTTTACAGTGATTGTATAATTCTTCATTCTCTATTTCCTCCTGAAACTTTAGGCTCTCTGCCATCTGCCCTTATTTACTTTCTTGATAGAACGGACTACAAATCCGTCTGTGGATGTGTTCTCGGATGCAGCGATTGCAGCCGCAATGACTGCCGCGAGTTCCGCATCATCCGTTACGTCTTCCTCCTCAGCAGCAGGAACCGGAACTGGCGCCGGCTTCTTCTCCTCAGCCGGAGCAGCGGTCTTCTTGCCTGCAGCTCCCGCCACTTTTCCGAACAGAGAGATCACGAACGTAAGGAAAATCAGCATTACGAATACGGTTGCAAGACCGATCACGAAGTTCTTTCCCGCATCCTTCATCAGGGTGCTGATCGGGTAGTCCACATTAAATGCCATGCTCGTCAGGGCATCCTGCTCTCCTGTAAGCAGTCCCACCTGATCGATGAGAATCTCCACCTCTGCGTCATGCTTCTCAAACTGGGCATCCACAGTACAGGTGATGGTCTCTCCGTCGCTCTCCACGGTGATATCGTCAAATCCGACGTAGCCGCCGAGGTCCTCCGATGCATCCTCCCATGAATTAATCGAGCCGTAGATTCCCGGCGCGATGTACTGGTAGTACGTCTTTGCGTCTGCGGCTTCCTCATCGCTGAAGCCTACGATCGTCTCCAGGTAGCTCTGAGCGACCTGCTCTACCTGGGTGACCTGATCGTCTGTGAGTCCCTCGGTCGCTGCAAATGCCGGAACCGAAGCGGTGATCACACAGGCGCCTGCCGCTGCAGCGGCAAGAAATTTCTTAAATGTCTGCTTCATCTGCTTCACCTCTCTTAGACTGTCCCGTGTTTCTTCGGCGGGCGGCCGTCTCTCTTTGTGAATAACATTTCAAAAGCTCCGATCAGATACTTTCTCGTATCCTCCGGTTCGATGATAGTATCAACGTAGCCTCTTCTTGCAGCGCTTGTCACATTAGACTGTAAAGCTGCGTACTCTGCTGCCTTTTCATTGATTGTGGCAGCGTCAGCATCCGCGTACATAATTTTAGCCGCAAGCTTCGCATCCATCATGCCAATCTCAGCCGTCGGCCATGCATATACGATATCTGCTCCGATGGACTTGCTGTTCATCGCAAGATATGCGCTTCCGTATGCCTTGCCCACAACCACGTTCACCTTCGGAACCGTTGCGTTTGCGAAAGTGTAGGTCAGCTTTGCAACTGCTTTTGCAATATTCGCCTCAGCACACTTTGTGGCCTTGAAGCCGGTTACATTTGTCAGAGACAGAACCGGGATATTGAATGCATCGCAGAACTCTACAAACTCTGCTGCCTTCTTTGCTCCTCTGACGCTTAATACACTCTCCATGGACTCAGCGAGCTTGCCCTCCTCATCGTAGATCTCGCAGCGGTTTGCCACTGCTCCGATGGTTGTTCCGTTTAAGCGGATAAAGCCTGTCACCATGTCCTTTGCATAGTCTGCCTTTACCTCAAAGAAGAGGTTATTGTCTGCAATCTGAGACAGAGCGATGGAGGTATCTCCTGCACAGTTTGCGAGATCCTGGCATACACGGTTAAGATCATCCGTGCACTCCTCATAGGAGTCGTTGTCCTCATTGTTGGACGGCAGCAGCGTCACAAGGGTGCGAATCTGGCCGAGGATGTCCTCCTCGCTTCCGACATAATCCACAAGCCCTGCTTCCTCGCTCTGATATTTGGCAGCGGAGGTATCGCATTTGCTGTCAATGTTGCCCTCGATGGCATTCGGGGAGTTTACGAATAATTTCGCCTTATTCTCCTCCATGAACGTGAAATCCGTAAGCGCCGGAACCATTGCAAGCCCGCCGCCGCAGGTTCCGAAAATTGCTGTGATCTGAGGAATCACGCCGCTTGCCATCGTCTGGTTCATATAGAGTTCTCCGAATGCATTGAGCGCGTCTGTCGCCTCCTGAAGTCTCAGTCCCGCACAGTCGATCAGTCCGATAACCGGAGCTCCCGTCTTCATGGCAAAATCATAGATTCTGGAAATCTTCTTTGCATGCATCTCACCGATAGTTCCGTTCATCACAGACGCATCCTGGCTGTACACGTATACAAGATTGCCGTCGATCACACCGTATCCGGTGATGACACCGTCTGCAGGTGTCTCTTTTGCAGATAAGTTGAAATCAGTGCTGCGCGCAGTAACCTGTCCGCCGATTTCAACAAAACTGTTGGCGTCAAGCAAAGAGTTGATTCTCTGGCTTGCTAAGCTTTGTGCTGTGTTACTCATTCTTTTCAGCCCTCCATTTTGATTTTTATGCATTAACATGCGGAACACCTGATCAGACAGGTTTCCCCATATCATGATAACAAAATTTGCCGTTTTTAATTGTATCCTTTTTTTTAACTTTTTTCAATAGGTTTTGTTAAAAATCTGTCATGCTTTCAGTAAAGCACAAGATGCTTCGGAATTCCGTTTTCGTAGATCACAGAATTTTCTCCGCAGATTAACGGGCGAAGGTAGGCGAGAAGTTCTTCTGTTACGTCGTTTCCGGCTTCATTGATCCACTCCAGAGGAACTTTTTTCTCCCTGTTTGAGACCTCTTTCACCGGGATACTTGTAAATTCCGCTTCATAGGGCGCATCGCTTTTACGGATCACAGCTGCCATCACTGCATTTTTGCCGTCCAGAGCGCACTGGCATGCGGTCATGCCCAGCATACGGGATTCCTGAATATCCGCAGCGCTTGTGATGTGCCCGGCACATCTCTGCATGAGATTTAACTCAATAGAGCGCACCTTACATCCGATTTTCTCCCGTACCAGGTTCTCGAGCACTTTGCCGGCGCCGGAGATATAGCTGTGTCCGAAATTGTCAACCGCACCGCTTTGCACTTCCTCGGAGATATAAACGCCGTCCTTGCTGCGGATACCCTCGCTGACGGCCACTACAACTGCATCCTGCATTTCGAGCTTGGCGCGCACATCCTCAATGAAGCGTTCTGTATCGAATGCCGTCTCGCACAGGTAAATCAGGGCCGGTCCCGGCTCGCCGTTTTCTCTTGCGAGTGCGGAAGCCGCCGTCAGCCATCCGGCATTTCTTCCCATAACCTCTACAATCGTGACTGCTTTTGTATTGTATACATGACAGTCGCGCTCAATCTCGGAGAACGTAGCTGCAATATACTTCGCCGCTGATCCGAATCCGGGACAATGATCCGTTCCCATCAGGTCATTGTCAATTGTCTTTGGTGCTCCTACCACAAAAATATCGTCAATCCCCTTTGACGCACAGTAGGCGGAGAGTTTATCAACCGTATCCATAGAGTCGTTTCCGCCTATATATATAAAATAGGAAATTTCATGTTTCCGGAAGATATTTACGATCTCCTCAAACTGCTGCTGATCCTTTTCCAGATCTTTCAGCTTATATCTGCATGAACCCAATGCTGCCGCGGGTGTCTGTGCAAGCAGATCCAGCTGAGCCGCACTGCGCACTTTCTCTCTGAGATCGATAAAATTCTCCGCAAAGACGCCCTGAATTCCATTTACAGCTCCTAATACTTTATCCACTTTCCCAGAAGTGTATGCACACGCAATGACACCTGCAAGCGTCGCATTAATTGCCGCAGTCGGTCCGCCGGACTGCGCTACTAATAAGTTTTTCATACAATCCTCTCCTGTATTTTGCTTTTGATGTTTATTGTAGCATATAATTCATCAACTGCACAAGAGAAAAAAGCCGCCGCATATATTTGAAAAACAAAATCTGAATTTTTTACTGATAATTTCACAATTTTACTTTAACTGATTTTATCATAGTGTGTTCACGGTGCATTGCACCACTGTGATTATTGCCGAACTGGGCAAGAACCTTTTTGGTATTCAACTTTACACATGTTCTAAAGCAATCCTACTAAAAGAACTGTAGTTTCTGTAATCTGGTTTTCCTCTTCAGTAAACGAGTTCAAATCTGTGCGGTCAAGTATATCTGCAATAATTGTGAATGTATTTGAATATTTTCGATAGATATTATTAATTTCTGTCAAAATTTCATGGTATTCATCAGATATGAAATAGATATGATTAGACAATTACAAATTATATTGATTTGTTCTTCTGCATTTTTCATCTGCATCGTAAGCGCTTTATAATCGACCGGATAGCAAATTTCCAACTTTTGTGAGATACTTCAGATACTTGGAGTGATTCACTTCCTGTCTGGTTCTCAGATTTGCAAAAGCCGGGTTTCAACCACCCTTGTCTGATCATGCTTTTGTTGTACCTGATTACTCCAAAATCCACAGTAGAGGAGATACCTTAAATGAGTCCAACTTCAAATGATGAATATTCCCCATCCTCTGTCGCTTATGCCATGTACCAGAAGTATGTAAACAGCATACCGCTTTACCGCCGGGAAGCGGATTGGAAACAGCTGGGAGCAAAGCTCCCCAGAGCGACACTGGCTAACCAGACCATCAAATGCAGCATAGACTATATGGAGCCGGTGTGTCAACTACCCACGGTCTAAAGGTCATGGGCTTGTAACTGCCCAGTCGTAATATCGGCTCACGCCTCCGGCCTTTAATCCCCAATAGGTATTACTACCTAAAGTGGCGTTACATTACAGGGTGATTGACAACACCCTTTACGGCAAAGTTTACTCTGCCGTAACTGTATCAGGTACTTGACTATCTTCAAGATAAAGGTTACGACATTATCGCTATGGAAGCTGATAAAGACCATATACATTTTCTTATAAGCTACGATACTACGGACAGAGTTTGCGATATTGTAAAACTCATCAAACAACAGACCACGTATTATTTGTGGCAGAAAGCTACCATACAGAAGTACGTTGAGAGCCAAGGTTTCATTTATGAACAGCTTCACCAGCATCTGCTGGAGAGGGACATGATCCATGCAGATGAAACACCCTGCCAGGTACTGAAAGAAGAAGGGAAAACGGCACAATCCAAGTCCTATATGTGGCTGTATGTTTCCGGAAATGACGGGCTACCGCCGATCCGTCTGTATGATTACCAGCCCAGCCGGGATGGATACCCTGCGGAAAAATTTCCTGTTCCACGATACTGTAAAAGGCGCCCGGGCAAGTTCCATCATTTACAGTTTAGTAGAAATTAGTTGATTATACCGCCCCGCCCTTGTTTTACGGACATTTTCAGAGGATTGCAGGCTGAATTTACTACCAATTTACCAAAAATGGAGAAAGCCTTGATATGCTGCCGGGAATCCTTTGACAAAGACAACCCCGCCGCTGATGAACAGCGGCAAGGCACATCAGAACCGAAAACTGAATAGTACCGCAATCTTCATCACCTCCGGCACAGCCGGATTGATAGCGGTCAAATCCCGGCTTCTGCTGC
>CALWSC010000091.1 GCA_944384105.1 uncultured Lachnospiraceae bacterium
TGCAAGTACATTGTCAAATGTAACAGTCTCGCCAGCTTCTACACCAAGTTTCTCTACTCTAATGATATCGCCCTCGGCTACTTTGTACTGTTTACCACCTGTTGCAATAATTGCGTACATATGGCACACCTCCTATTATCATTACTCGCCAGATTTGGTGACCCTGCGGGTTCTTATACCTATCTGTGCGGCATACTGGTTAATCATAATGCATGATCTCCCATTTGTCAATACTTTTCGCGGAAAAATTTCAAAAAATATCCGCCTTCTTGGAACATGCGACAGCAAGTATACCAGGACCGATATGACAGGCTACACTCAGGGAAATGGCATCCACATCCGTCACCGGAATATTCGGAAATCTCTCCTCAACTTCCCTGCAGAATACCTCCGCAGCGTCACGGTTCGTCGCGGCGGATACCACATGAAGCACCATATCTCCCTTCTTCACCGCATCGGCAAAACGTGTTTCCATATCTTTTTGCATCGCGTCAAGCATCACTTTCTTTGCCTGCTTCTGTCCGCGTACCTTCGCGTAGGCGTCGAGCTTGTCCCCCTGGATCTGAAGCACGGGCTTTAAGCTCAGCACAGTTCCTATCATCGCTGCCGCCGGAGTTATGCGTCCGCCCTTCTTTAAATATTTGAGCGTGTCTACCATGACATAGATACTCGACTGCAGAGCCTCTCTCTCAAGGATCTCCTTGACCTCCACTGCGCTTTTTCCGGCATTCACCAGCGCAATTGCGTCGCGGACCGACTGCTTCTGTGTGACGGAGATTCTCTTATTATCCACAACCTGGACTCTGCCGTTAAATTCCTTTGCCAGCCCCAGCGCTGTCTCGCAGGAGTTGGAGAGCCCGCTCGACATCGGGATGTGCACAATAGAATCATAGCGCATCAGGGTGCTCTCCCACAGATCCATCAGATCTGCCGGTGAGGGCTGCGAGGTGGATACCGATGCGTCCGCTTCGAGGCGGCGGTAGAATTCCTCCTGGCTCAAGTCAATATCTTCATAATAGACTACATCGTCTATAAAGAACGGCATCGGGACTACCTGAATTCCCATCTGCTTTGCCTGTTCCTGGGTAATGCCGCTGTTACTGTCCGTAATAATGGCTGCCTTTCCCATACTGTACCTCCTGATTTTTCAATGTGTTTGCATTATGTTCAGTATATCACACTGCGAAGAAAAGAGACAGCCCCTTTTTACAGGGAATTGCCCCCGCGGCGGTGATACCTCTGCGGGGGCAATTCCTTTTCCATTATTTTTCCATTTCTTTTTTCATCATTTCTTTGCTCATCAGATCTTTGCCGGAAATACCCGGTTCTGTCATGGAATACGGGTCGAGGATGACATTTAACTCTTCCTCGGTCAGAAGCTTGTCTCTTAAAATCAATTCACGTACAGACGCTCCTGTTTCGATTGCCTCCTTTGCCACCTCTGCCGCGCGCTCGTAGCCTACATACGGGCAGATTGCGGTAATGATTCCAACGCTGTTCTCCACCATCTGGCGGCAGTGCTCCACGTTTGCCGTGATGCCGGTGATGCAGTTATCAACCAGCGTGCGGACTGCAAATGTCAGAGTCTCGATGGACTGGAACAGGTTGTAGAAGATGATCGGCTCGAATGCATTCAGCTCAAGCTGTCCTGCCTCCGCAGCCATCGCAATCGTCATGTCGTTTCCGAAGATATTGAATGCCACCTGGTTTACAACCTCCGGGATAACCGGGTTTACTTTGCCCGGCATAATGGAGGAACCGTTCTGTTTAGCCGGCAGATTAATCTCGCCGAGTCCGGTACGCGGTCCGGAGGACATCAGCCTTAAGTCGTTGGACATCTTAGACAGGTTAACCGCACAGGACTTAACTGCACCGGATACGGAGGTATATCCGTCAAGGTTCTGTGTCGCGTCAATCAGGTCAAAGGACTGAATCAGATCCAGACCGGATACAAGCGCGATATTGCGGACAACCTTCTGTAAGTACAGCACATCGGCATTCAGACCGGTACCGATTGCCGTACCCCCCAGGTTCAGAGCGCACAACTCATCCTTAGCGTTCGTAAAACGGTTAATATCACGGCGGATCGCCATGCTGTATGCACGGAACTCCTGTCCCAGACGGATCGGCACTGCGTCCTGGAGCTGAGTTCTTCCCATCTTAATGACAGAATCAAACTCCTCGGCCTTCTGAGTCAGCGCGTCATATAAGCGCTCCAGCTGCTTCTGTGCCTTGTTGATCAGCTTTAATGCGGTGATGCGTCCGCAGGACGGAAACACGTCGTTTGTGGACTGACCGTAGTTTACGTGGTCGTTCGGATTTACGATGGAGTAGTCTCCCTTCTCTCCCCCGAGAATCTCGATCGCACGGTTTGCGATAACCTCGTTCGCGTTCATATTCAGGGACGTTCCCGCTCCTCCCTGAATCGGATCTACGATAAACTGGTCATGGAGTTTGCCCGCGATAATCTCATCGCAGGCCTTCACGATTGCGTCTGCGCGCTTCTTGTCAAGCGTTCCTACCTCAAAGTTTGTGATCGCAGCAGCCTTCTTAATCTGCGCCACGCTGACGATCAGCTCCGGGTGCATATTCAGACCTGTGATATAAAAATTCTCCGCTGCACGCAGTGTCTGCACACCGTAATAGGCGTCCTTCGGCACTTCCTTCATTCCGATTGAATCGTGCTCCATTCTCATTTCTGCTGACATTATTCATTTCTCCTTGCTTATGTATATTTTCGGGACTGCGCACCTTCCCGCTCTTTCTGCTTTCATTATACTCCGCTGTGTGGTAGAATCAAATATATATATGTATATAAGAGTTATAACCATTTTGTTATACAGGGGGATCATCTGATGTTTGAAGGAAAAGAATATATTTACGAAGTGTATAAGACAAGGAGTTTTTCCAAGGCGGCCGCGAATCTGTATATTTCACAGCCTGCTTTGAGCGCTACGGTGCGCAAGATCGAGCACCGGCTGCAGACGCCGATTTTTGACCGCAGCACAAGTCCGATTCAGCTTACGGAGTGCGGTCAGCGGTATATCCGCGAAGTCGAGAAACTGATGGATATGGAAAATGATTTTGAGAACTATCTGAATGATATGGAACATCTGCGGGTGGGACGGCTCTCCGTTGGGGGAAGCAACCTCTTTGCATCGTATATTCTTCCGCCGATGCTGGCGGAATATATGAAGAAGTATCCCTCCATTGACGTCAGCCTTTCTGAGGCGAGTACAAAAGATCTGGAAAAGAAAATGTTTGACGGCAACCTGGATTTTGTTATGGATAATTATGCATTCTCGAGCGCTCTGTATGAACGCCATTTCTTTCGGGAGGAGCACCTGCTTCTGGCAGTTCCGGTCTCCTTTCCGTCAAATGCGGGGCTGGAGCGCTGCAGACTCTCTGCTGCCGACGTCCGCAGCGGTCGCCATCTTCTGGAAGAGACAGCATGCCCTCCGCTGTCCGCCTTTGCCGGAGAGCCATTTTTGCTGCTGCGCTCGGGCAATGACACGAGGGAGCGCTCAGATCGGCTGTTTGAGCGCGCGAAAATCTCCCCTCATGTGCTCTTAAAGCTCGATCAGCAGGTCACTGCATACCGGATTGCCTGTTACGGCATGGGAATCTCTTTTGTCACGGACACACTCGTACATCAGGCACAGGATAGCGGGGCACTGTGGTTCTATCGGATCGACGAGGATCTTTCCCGCAGAGAGATCTATTTCTACCGGAAACAGCACCGGTATCTGACGCGCGCGATGGAGGAATTCATACGGATGTTTGAGAAGCCGCACGGGGCATGACTGGAAACCCTCAAGTACATTCCTGAATTCCTGCCGCCTGTTCGGCGGCGGATTTTTATAGAAAAAAGCTGCCCTGCAGAATTTGCAGGACAGCCCTCCTCATCTTTTTAATCAGCCAGAATAAATACCAGACACTTATGTACACGCTCAAGCTGCTGGTCTTCGCGGATAAACTGTTCCAGGTCGTTGATGGACGGACCGCTCTTAAGCATTCCTTTGGTGTCATAGATTGATTTCGGATCTTCATTGATTCCATGGCTTGCATAAAGCTCTGTGATTCTCTGCTCCAGAGTTGCCTTCTCCATAATGTTCAGCGGAGCGACTCCGCACTTCTCCATGATCATATTCACAGTCGACACAATCGCCTGCTTCTTCTCCTGAAAATTAAACTCTGTCTTTCCTGCATTACGGGAATGTTTATTATCCAAAGTCATGTTTCCACCTCTTACTGTATTGGCGGCTGCTGTCTTCGCAGACGCCGCTGTTCTTTCTTTTCATTTCTATTCCCTATCATACACCTAAACCCCTCATTCGTCTACACTAAAATCATATTCCATGCAATTTTAACACAATTTTTGAGAAAATTCCGTCATTCTGATCAATTCTAAGGGGTTGGTTTTGTCAGATTTTCCCTCTTCCCGGAATCGTCCCTCTGAAATTCAAGGATATCCCCGGGCTGACAGTTAAGGACATCACAGATGGCGTTCAGCGTGGAAAAGCGAATCGCACGCACTTTTCCGGTCTTTAAGTTTGAAAGGTTCACATTGGAAATCCCAACCTGCCTGGCAAGCTGGTTTAACGAAATTTTCCGATCTGCCATCACGCGGTCAAGCCGCAGAATAATCGCCATACCTATATCCTCCATCCTAAATCGTCTCATCCGCCTCCTGCTGAAGCAGACAGCCTCTGCGGTATATTCCGGCAAACAAAAGGATGAGCAGCCCGCCGAACAGCCCGAGTATACTGAAGGGATTGCTGATTACTGCGCGGCCGTAAATCACCGCTCCCATTACAAGCTGCTCGATCAGTCCTTCACACACGGAAAGGAATACCAACGCCGCACCTGCCGTCCTGATATAACGGACTGCGCCCGGATTCAGCGGGGAATGTCCCGCCCCTATCTCGCGGAGCATCCGGCGTATGGCTCCAAAAAAGATCAGATACGGAATCTGTCCGGCAAATAGCTGTACCGCAATCCATGCTGTCTCAAAAACCTTGGGATTGAAATTCTCCGGGATATGTCCGCCAACCGGTGTATAGCTATACGTCATTGTGACGGAAAAATACAGTGTTCCGCGGATCTCTTCCACCACAGCTGCATCCGGCGGCGCCGCGGCAGTCCTTGCAAGATCGACAACTGAAAGCAGGGCAGCAAGACCCGCCAAGCACTCAAACACAATGACCAGCACCATACAGCCCTTGTAATACATTCTCTCCCTTTTCTCAAGGTTTTCAGGTTTCTGCATAAGACCTCCCCCTTTCCAAATGGAAAAACGTTCTCTTCTTACATCTTAAGCATACCGCCTGATTATCTGTCCGTCAATATTTTTTTAATGATAAACATTAAATATCAGGTATCCAGCGCATTCGGATAGATCTTCTGCATCATCTCATCACCATAATGTATATCCATCCACCGCTCCCAGGCATATTCCGGCTCCCTGCCGCTGCTGCGGGCGTCATAGCGGATCAGCGCAAGCCCGGAGCAGATCATATTTGCAATCATAAAGACCACGGCAGCCCAGGTGATAAGTTTTCCGCTGATGACAGGGAGCTTTTCAATCAGGGCCGACAGCTTCGGGTAGAGCACCTTAATCCATATCACAGCGGCAATTCCCCAGAAAAAGCAGTACAGCAGATTGACCCTGCCGCCAAGGTTGAACGGAATCTCGCTGTAGTCCCAGAAAACTTTTCCGAAAACGAGCTCAGAAAGCACGCTGCAGATGTATTCGTACGCGCCGCCCAGGAGCGTTCCGATCAGGAAAAGATACCGGTCTGGCTTTTCGCGGTCTTTATAGAGCAGCACAGTCGCAAGCACGAGCGCACCGCCCCACACAACACTGAACGGTCCCCATACCAGACTGCTTCTGCTCATCCACACTCCGACCGTAATACGGCAGAAAATTGTTTCTACAAGATCCCCAAGCAGGGAACCTGTAAAAAAGATCCAGAACAGTTTGTAAAAGCCGCATCCCTCGGCAAATCTGCCTTCCCGCGAAAGCTGATGCCCTGCCTCCAGAAGCACCGGATACGCCTTCTCCATACGACGCTGCACACAGCCGACGATCCACATCCCCATCCGCCGCGCAGCAGCGCCGAGATGGCGGTTCCAGAGGTATACAACTGGCATCTGCCGGTTGAGCTTTATGCGGAAGAATGCAGCCAGCGACACGGACAGATCGATAATGCCGACAGCGATCAGGGCAATGCACAGTATCTGCTCGGCAAGCCCCGGCAGCATCCGAAACAGCGCGGTAAACCATTCATTCGCAAATGAGACGCACACAGTTCCGAGCACGCCCCAGAGCAGAGAATACTGCAGACAGATATATCCGTCAAAGTTCCACTTCTTTTTGGAGTAGTCCCACCACTTCTGCCGGTTCATCCGCTCCAGAAGCTTGCCGGTGAACCACTCCGTCACAGTTCCCAGGATCATACAGCCTAAAAACAGGAAGAACCATCTGCCCTCCAGCTCCCATAGAATCACTGTCATCAGCGCCGAGGCGATACCGTAGACGAAGCAGAACGGTCCTGTGAAGAAGCCTCGGTTGACAAATTTCCTCTGTTTGATTGTTCCCATGACCGTCTCCATCACCCATCCGAAAAACGAATAGACGAAAAACAGCCATATCAGTTCATAGCCCGTATAGTTCATAATACCTTTTTCCTCATATATGCAGGTACTGTCATGAGAGCGCCTCCTTATTTTTCAGCCGGTAAGCGCCGCGGCGCTTCTCATCCTTTTCCTCTTCTCTTCTGCCTGTCTCCGAGATCTGCTCCTGCTGTCCGGCACGCACATTCATTACGAGCATCTGCAGGCGGTTTTCGATATTGGCAAAGCTTACATCCGGGTCATAGTCGAGCGGCAGAATCTGAGCATCGGGATAGCGTTCCTTGATCTTCTTGGAAATTCCTCTTCCGACCACATGGTTTGGCAGACAGCCGAACGGCTGCAGGATCACGAACGCTCGGCAGCCATGCTCGGCGTGGTGCAGAATCTCTCCGGGAATCAGCACTCCCTCCCCTGCGTCAAACGTATGATGGATGATCGGATCGCTCTCCTTTACGAGATCCTGCATCCGGAACGGCGGCCGGTACAGAGGATGCGCCGATGCAATCCTATCCGTAAGGTCATGCGCCAGATTAAATACCTGATTCGCGATATGAAGCCACTCCTTCTTGATAAAGCCGCGGTCAATATGATACTCCCTGACCTGACTGTCCTGATAAAAATATGTCTTGCGGATCACATCGGTCATGCGCGCTTCAATGATTTCAAATCCGTTCTTCTCAAGATATGCCTCAATGTCATGATTTGCGCCCGGGTGAAAGTTTAACAGATATTCTCCGACGATAAGCACACGCGGTCTCGGCTTAGAGCGGTCGATCTTCACCTGGCGCATAAGCTCGATACCGCGGGCAAATCCGCGCTTCGCCCCGCGCACGCCAGAATTCTGCAGCCCGTCGATCAGCGCATCCAGCGCCTGCTCAAAGGCCCGCAGGCTGCTTCCCTCCTCCAGCTCATACGGGCGCATCTTGCGCAGCAGCTCCTCCAGCGCATCGATCATCGGAAGCGCGAACGCGATCCGTATTGACGAGGCGATGCTGAGTTTAAATCCGGGATGCAGTCTGTGGTAATCCACGTCATCATTTGTCAGAATCGCCGTCTCAGAAAAGCCCGCATCGTCGAGTGCTTTGCGCAGCAGCGCACTATAATGTGTCAGCCGGCAGTCTCCAATGTATTTTCCCATTCCGATTGCCGTGTGAGCGGGATCGTATTTACCGGAGGAAAGCGCGGCGAGTGCCTCTCCGATCACAATCTGCGCCGGAAAGCAGATATCGTTGTGCACGTACTTCTTGCCCAGGCGTATCGCCTCTTCCCTTCCAACGGCAAGCGGGACAGCGCGGACTCCCTGGGAGCAGAACGCGGCAGTCATCAGGCGGCAGAACGCATGGGATGTGTTCGGCACGAGGACAACCCGTTCCTGCCTGTCTTTCTTCTCATATTTGACCGGATACGGCTCCTTCAGCGGCCGGACTGTATGTACTGTATTTTGCTCTTTCTTCATCGCGATCGTCTCGAGGAAAGATCTCACGCGGATGCGCAGCGGTCCCTGGACGTCGCTTTCGTCCACCTTTAAGATCAGCGGAGTCTTGCCTGAGATCTCCTTCATCATGCGGACGATCTCATCCGAGAGATAGGCATCGTGCCCGCAGCCGAAGCTTACGAGCTGCACGTATTCCAGATGCTCGTTCTGCGCGGCGATCACAGCAGAGCCGAGCATCCTTGCATGGTAATTATTTACGATGTCAAGACGGCTTCTGCTTAAATCCGCTTCATTTACACCCGGCACGCAGTCCGCGGTGAGCACGGGGATTCCCATGGAAGTAAAGAGCTCCGGCAGCTCGTGGTTTACGAGCGAGTCATTCTGATACGGGCGTGATGCGAGCACGACCGCAAAGCTGCCGTCACGCTCCGCATTCTTTATCACTTCAGCTCCGGCGGCTGTGAGTGCCTCGTGAAACTGCCTCTGTGCTTCCCAGCCGGCACGCACTGCCTCTTCCGTCTCCTGCTGCATAATTGCAAATGTATCGCGCATATATGCAACGAGCTGACGCATCTCATCCTTTCGGCTGTACCAGTGAAAAAGCGGGGCGTCATAGGGGATATCCCAGTTTTTCTCCGGATTGTCGGAATTTCCCACGACAATCGGATAGCCCTTTACGACTGCGCACATCGACTGGCTCGTAGACTGTTCATTCTCAGTCGGAACTGTTGTCACAGACGGCATGAAAATACGGTCGACGCCTTTTTCACGCAGATTGCGCAGATGGCCGTGAACGAGCTTAGCCGGGAAGCAGACAGTATCTGATGTCACTGCGGAAAGTCCCTGTTCATAGATCGTGCGCGTACTGAAGTCCGAAAGCTTCACATCAAAGCCCAGGCTTTCCAGAAATGTCCTCCAAAACGGCATTGTCTCCCAGAAAGAAAGCACACGGGGAATGCCGACGGTGATTCCGCGCTTTTGCTTCGGTTCCTTTGCCGGGTACTTCTGAAACAGAAGCTGTTTGCGCACCTCGAACATATTCGGGACTGCCTTCGCCCGGCGCGTCTTCTCGCGAAGCTGCTCTCTTACCTGCGCATCACCGGGATTTCCGAGCACCTCTCCGCGCTCGCAGCGATTGTTCGTGATCCAGGAACTGCCGTTTGAGAACGTCAGCACAGTTCTCCTGCAGTGATTGGCGCAGAACGGGCACGGCATGTTTGCCTCCTGGGTATATGAAAAATCGTCAAGGCTGTCCAGATCGATAAACGTCTGATGCTGAGGCTCTTTTAAATGGCGCTCCCTTGCAGTAAGCGCGATTCCGATCGCGCCCATCAGACCGGGATACGGCGCGCGCACAACCTCTCTTCCGATGTACTCCTCCAGCGCCCTGAGTACTGCGTCATTCTCAAAGGTACCGCCCTGCACCACAATCCTGTCACCGAGCATATCTACATTTGAGAGGCGCACAACCTTGGTAAACACGTTCTCGATAATCGAACGGCACAGTCCCGCCATGATGTCCTCGCCGCGCCTGCCGTTTCTCTGCTCCGTGATGATGCTGCTGTTCATAAATACTGTGCAGCGGCTTCCCAGCTTCGCCGGATGCTCCGAGGAGAACGCTGCCTCAGCAATCTTCTCTGTCGGGATATGCAGAGAGGACGCAAAGTTCTCCAGAACGGAACCGCAGCCTGAGGAACACGCCTCATTTACGAGAATATTTGTGATAACGCCGTGATCCAGCCAGATCGCCTTCATGTCCTGCCCGCCGATGTCAAGAAGGAATGTGGCGTCCTTGACGTACTTCTCCGCGGCGCGTGCGTGCGCGACTGTCTCAACTGTGTGATATTCTGCCTGAAACGCCTTTGCAAAGAGCACCTCACCATAGCCTGTAGTACCCGCAGCGAGAATATGCAGGCGCACGCCGGCGCGTTTATAGCGATCGCGCATCTGTATCAGCGCGCACTTTGCAACAAGCAGCGGTTCTCCCTCATTCGGAGCGTAAAAGGAATCCAGAATCTCCTCATCTTCGCCGAGCAGTACAAACTTCGTCGTCGTGCTGCCTGAGTCGATGCCGAGATACGCATATACATCCGTACCCGCAGCCAGCTCTGCCTCTTTTCTGAGACTGCGCGCATGGCGCTTCTCAAATGCCTCCCGCTCCTGTGCGGAGCTGAAAAAAGGCTTTGCCTCACCGTCTGAAGCCGCGCTGTCGTTCACAGATACCTGTTTTGCAAAGCGCTCCAGGAATTCCTGCGCCGTCCGCGGTACGCTCTCATCCGAGAACATCGTCTCAAGAGAGAGCGCTGCTCCGTATGCCACCATCAGCTCCGGATGTTCCGGAATCACAATATCATCTCCGGTGAGATTCAGCCGCTCGGCAAATACCCGAACCAGCGTGGGATTAAACGTCAGCGGACCTCCCTCGAACGCCACCGGAGGCTTGATCTCAAGCCCCTGCGCCAGCCCTCCGATCGTCTGCTTTGCAATCGCGTGAAAAGCAGAGAGCGCCAGATCCGCCTTCGCCACTCCCTGATTTAACAGCGGCTGAATGTCTGTCTTTGCATACACGCCGCAGCGCCCCGAGATATCATAGACGCACGTCCCCGCTGCGGCAAGACTGTCAAACTCCTCTACCGGTACCTTCAGCACCGAGGCAATCTCATCAATAAACGCACCGGTTCCTCCCGCACAGCTTCCGTTCATGCGCATGTCCGCAACATGAAGCGCACCGGTATTCTCCTCTCTCTGGAAGAAGATCATCTTTGCATCCTGTCCCCCCAGCTCCACAGCGCTTCCGATCCGGCGGTACTTTTTCTGCAGCGCCGCCGCGTTTGCAGCCACCTCCTGAATAAACGGCAGTCCCAGCGACTCGGCGATAGGCTTTGCCCCTGAACCCGTCAATGCCGCGCGAAGCCTGGCACCCGGCAGTTTCTCAGCTATCATTTCCATTACATGCAGAATACTCTTCTTCTGATCCGCATGATGCCTGCGGTAGTCCGAGAACACAATGCGTCCGCTCTCCCGGTCAATCGCCACTGCCTTCGTCGTTGTGCTGCCTATGTCGATTCCAACGATATATTTCTTTTCCGTCATACTTTTACCCGCTTTCTTCTGGTTCATAAATTACATTTCCACTTCCATTGTTCGATGAAATATTGTAGCACAAAGTTTTTTCAGGGACAATATTTACTTTTTTTCGACATGCGCAGGGGAGCGGTCTAGGACTGCGGGTATTCGTCTTCTCTATGTGCGTTTTCATATGCTTCTCGGATTTCCACGGGCATATCTGCAGGCTGCATAGCTCTTACACGGTTCTCGTTGCCGTCTGTGATTGCCTGCTCATAGTACCAGCATTTATACCGTATCATGTCGAGCACGCGGTTCATACGCATAAGCTCTGCCTCCATATGGACCTTCTGTCTTAAAAACAGTTCTCTGCGCTTCTGATACGTCGCACTTCCCTCCTCGCACCATACCATAAACTGCTTGATATCCTTAATCTCCAGTCCGGATTTCTTCAGACATTCTATCACCCGTATCGTCTCAAGCTCCTTATCCCCGAACTTACGGATACCGGAAGTGCGCTTCAGGTTTGGAAAGAGGCCCTCCTTATCATAATATCTGAGCGTTGATACGGGCAGCCCGAACATTTCAGACACCTGTCCAATCGTATACATAATACTTCCTCCTGTAAAATTTTCAAAAAAAGCTTGACCTAAAGTCAGGTTTAGGATATATGCTTATCTTAACCGAGAAATCCGGGCATGTCAAGCTGTCCGGCAAAATAGTAAATAAAGGAGATTTTCTTATGATGAACGAAAACTTAGAGCTTGTAACCGAGTGGGATAAGACATTCCCGCAGAATCCAAATGTAAATCACCGCAAGGTCACCTTCCACAACCGCTACGGCATCACGCTTGCCGCTGATCTGTACACACCGAAGAACGCCGAAGGAAAGCTTCCGGCGCTTGCAGTCTGCGGTCCTTTCGGCGCAGTGAAGGAGCAGGCAAGCGGTCTGTACGCTCAGGAGATGGCTTCCCGCGGATTTCTGACCCTCGCCTTTGATCCTTCCTTTACTGGAGAGAGCGGCGGACAGCCCAGATATGTTGCCTCCCCGGATATCAACACAGAGGATTTTCAGGCGGCAGTCGACTATCTGTCCGTCTGTGATGAGGCTGACCCGGAACGCATCGGAATCATCGGCATCTGCGGCTGGGGAGGAATGGCGTTAAATGCTGCCGCGCTTGACACGAGAATCAAAGCTACCGTTGCCTCGACGATGTACGATATGAGCCGTGTAAACGCAAAGGGTTACTTTGATGCGGAGGACAGCGAGAGCGACCGCCGCGCAAAGCGCGAAGCCTTAAATGCGCAGAGAACTGCCGACTACCGAAACGGCAGCTACGCAAGAGCCGGCGGCGTGGTCGATCCGCTTCCTGAGGACGCACCGTTCTTCGCGAAGGACTACTATGATTATTATAAGACAAAGCGCGGATATCATGCCCGCTCTTTAAATTCCAACGACGGCTGGAATGTGACCTCCGCGCTCTCCTTTTTGAACATGCCGATTCTTCAGTACATCGATGAGATCCGAAGCGCCGTACTGTTAATTCACGGTGAGAAAGCGCACTCCTGTTATTTCAGCAAAGACGCATACGCAAAGTTAAAGGGAGATAACAAGGAGCTTCTGCTGATCCGGGATGCCGTACACACTGACCTGTACGACAGAAAGGATATCATCCCGTTTGACAGAATGACAGAATTCTTCCAGAACAATCTGAAATGAGGTGAAATGCATGGAATACCGCACAAACCGCCGCACAGGCGATAAGATCAGCATTCTTGGATTTGGAACCAGTTCACTGGCCGCTTCAGGGGAGAAGGAGGGCGCCGCCGCATTGGAGTCAGCCTTTGAAAACGGCATCAACTATTATGACCTCGCAGCTGCCGAGTCTTCTGTCTTTCCGATGTTCGGGGCAGCGCTCTCATCCGTCCGCTCCCAGGTGCGCTATCAGATTCACTTCGGAGCTGTATACGGTCCCGGAAAGAGCTACAGCTGGACGACTGATCTCGACGCGATCCGCCGCTCCGTGGACTGGCAGCTTGCGCAGTTAAAAACCAGCTATATTGATTACGGTTTTATCCACTGCCTCGATGAGGCGGATGACTGGGAGCAATACCTCAATAACGGCGTGCTGCGCTATATTGAGGTATTAAAAGACGCTGGCGTTGTCCGCCACATAGGTCTTTCCACCCACACACCCTCTCTTGCGTCCAAAGTGCTGGACACCGGTCTTATCGATATGATGATGTTCAGCATCAATGCCGGATATGACTACCAGCACGGTGACTATGCAAACGGCAGTGCCGCGGAGCGCATGGCACTTTACCGCCGCTGCGAAGCGGACGGCGTAGGCATCTCTGTCATGAAGGCGTTTGCCGGAGGACAGCTCCTTGACGCAAAGACTTCGCCGTTCGGAAAAGCACTTACTGCATACCAGTGCATCCAGTACGTGCTTGACAAGCCCGGCGTTTTAACCGTACTGCCCGGTATCCGAAGCCGTAAGGACTTAAAGGAAATTCTAGGTTTTCTGAATTCTTCCGCCCGGGAACGGGATTACAGCGCGATCAGCACTCTCACGCCGCGGGATATGGAGGGCACCTGCGTCTACTGCAACCACTGCCAGCCCTGCCCCGCAGGGCTCGACGTCGGACTGATCAACAAGTATTACGATCTCTCCCGCTCCGGCGATGCTCTGGCCGCTGATCACTACAGAAGCCTTGCCGTAAAGGCGGACGCATGTATCGGCTGCGGCCACTGCAATGACCGCTGCCCGTTCCATGTGGATCAGGTCAGCAGGATGCAGGAAATCCGGGCATATTTTTAAGGGTACCTATTCCGTATATTCAAAGTGCTGATAATCCTTTGAGCTGTTCCAGCTTCCGCCCCACGAAAAGCCGTGGGCGCTGAAAATCTGATAGCAGAGATCCGTCTCATCAATCTTATACGGAAAGTCCAGGCTGCGGTCTGTATAGGGCAGCGCATTGGCCGGTTCACACGTCTCTGTCCCCGTATTCGCGTGAATATAGGGATTATACAGGGGATTGATGTCGATCGCCATGCCCCGGCTGTGATTGGAGAGCTTGTCCGTTCCGGAAATTGTACGGTAGTTAAACGCCGAGCTGTTATTATCCGCCATGGATTTCTCGTCGTCAGCGTCATAGTCATCGATCAGGCGCATCTTTTCTATCGGATAGTGCGCCTCAAATAATTCCCGGAAAATTTCCGTCACTTCGTCGGCGATGGAGGTGTTCACAACCATCTCCCCCTCGTAAATCTGCCCGTCAAAGCCGTAATGAGAAAGCCGCAGATACCGCAGGTCTTCCCGGGGAATTGTGCAGTCCTCCTTATAAGATTTTCCATACATACGGGCAAAAATCTCATCGCTGATCGGCTCGCTTTCAAACACGGGAGCCGGCTGTTTCTCAGGCTCCGGAACGGCTGTATCCGCAGCATTTTCCCGGCGGCCGGACGGCTGTGAAGCTCTCCCGGGCCAATACTCCCGCGCCGCCCACAGCGCAGCCGCTGCGGCTGCGGCGCACAAAAGAATCATAACTGCTTTCTTTTTCATATTTTCCTCCGCTTATCTTTCATTTACTGTATTTTCTGCAATCACAATATCCGTACAATGTTTATGCCAAACGCCGCCGCTATTGAGTTCGCCTGATTTCCATCTAAATCTATCCACGCCGTTCTTCTTGTTTTCCGAAACAGCAATAAATGGTTTTTCAACAAAAACGTTCATAGCATGAATACCATTTTGATTTGTATGTTCTTTCAAATTCTGAAAGATATCATTTCGATATTCCGGTTTTACAAAATGCATTACTCCACTGCAAAATATGATATCATAATTTTCCTTTAATCTGAAATCCTCTATATTCGCCTTGAAAAAGTCAACGAATACACCGCATTTTCCTGCTAATTGCTTTCCTTTTTCAATTCCATGATCTGCAGCATCCAAGGCTGAAACAATATAGCCGTTTCTCGCCAAAAAAACTGCATCCTTTCCTTCTCCACATCCTATATCCAATACCTTAAATGGTTTTATTGGCGGCTTTAGCTGCATAATCTCATAACATAATTGATTTGGCTCCAGCCCCCAATAATACTCACCTGTCTGATATCTTTTTTCATAATCGGCATTTATAACTGCTTCATAACCTAATAAAGAATCGACACTTGTTTGCAAAGCACATGCCAGCGCAGGGAGTAAATTAATTTCCGGACACGAAGTGCCCGTTTTCCCATTTTGATATCGCCTGAAAGGAAACATTCAATTCTTTTGCCAATGTCTGTTGAGTAAGCCCCAAAGATTTTCTTTTCTTCATAATAACTGTTCCAATATTCATAAGCGCATCCTCCATGGTCATATATTACACCTTATTTCACAAAAAAACGATAACTGGTTCGTTTAGTTTCCAACAATCATTCTACTATCAGTTGAAATTTTGCACTATATTCATAATACGTGTCAACGGTTTTTACGTTTTATGAACAAAAACTAATGACAGTATTTCCCCCGCGTGCTATACTTTTTCTGCACAACCGAAAAAGGAGGCCTGATTAATGAATACATCTGAAATATCCATCCGCACCGCAGCCCCGTCCGACGCCGGTGAACTGCTTGAGATCTACGCCCCATACGTCGCACGCACGGTGATATCTTTTGAATGCGAGGTCCCTTCCCTGGAAGAATTCCGAGCAAGAATCGAACAGAAGCTTAAGCGCTATCCATATCTGGTCGCAGAACAGGGCGGGGAGCTGCTGGGCTATACCTATACCAGTCCGTTTGTCGGGCGGGCTGCCTACGACTGGGCGGCAGAGACGACTATTTATCTGCGTGAGGACAAAAAGCGCATGGGCGTTGGCAAAAAGCTCTACACTGCGCTGGAAGAGATCTCCGCAATGCAGAACATCCTCAACCTGAACGCCTGCATCGGCTATCCCGAGGTTGAGGATGAATATCTGACAAAAAACAGTGCCGAGTTTCACGCCCACATGGGCTACCGCATGGTAGGGGAATTCCAAAAATGCGGCTATAAGTTCGGCAGATGGTACAATATGGTCTGGATGGAGAAGCTGATCGGCGAGCACACACCGAATCCGGCGCCCGTTATACCGTTTCCGGAACTGGATCCGGCAGCGCTTCAGAAGGTTTTGGGATAGCGCCTCTTATCCGCGCCTTTTATACCGTATCACATAGCTTCCGCTTCCCGCCTCCGCGCACAGCGTATCCCCGCGGTTCTCAAAGGTAAGTCCGTCGTTGTCGAGTATCCCGGATGCGCTGTCGAGGCAAAGGAGCGCCGTCGTATTGCACGGAATCTGCACCCGGACTGTAACCATATCTCTGTCCGCCTCCCAGCGGCTTTTGATCGTTCCGTACATACTCTCATATTTCCCTTCCGCATAGGAGAAGCCGCCTCCCACATGGGGCTGCAGAATGAATTTCTTAAATCCCGCGCCGTCTTCCTTTACCTCAATACCCGCCGCAACACGGTACAGCCATTCGCCGACCGCGCCGTAGGCATAGTGATTCAGTGAGTTCATGTCGGGACTCCACATCGTCCCGTCCGGTCTTATGCTGTCCCAGTGCTCCCAGACCGTGGTCGCTCCCATTTTCACCTGATACAGCCAGGATGGAAAATCGTCCTTTAAGAGCAGCTCATACGCCTCCTTTGTATGCCCGCTCATGCTCAGAGCATGGCAGAAATACGGCGTTCCCACAAAGCCTGTCACCAGATGACCGCCGTGCTCTGCCAGAAGCTCAAGCAGGTCGGCGATTACATTTTCCTTATATTTCTCCGGCACCAGTTCAAAGTACAGAGAAACAATCTGAGCTGTCTGCGTGCGCGCCTTCATGTGCCCGTCCTTCATAAAATACTTCTGATAGTCTGATTTCACACGCTCGTACAGCTTACCGTACCTTTCGGCATCCTCTGTATTTCCGATCACCTCTGCCATCTTTGCAAACAGCCGCGTCGAATAAGCATAATACGCGGCACAGATCAGCTCGTTGGGCGTCGCTCCGAAGTAGCTGCCCTCCTCGGCGTCAAGCGCCACCCAGTCGCCGAACTGGCGGCGATAACTCCAGGTACCGTCTGCCGCATGTCTGTGCATAAAATCGATCCAGGCTTTCATACTCGCGTACTGATCGCGAATTACCTGTGTATCCCCGTACATCAGATACAGAGTCCACGGTATGATCACTGCCGCGTCCGCCCATGCGGCTGCAGAGTCGCTCCCCTCTTCCACCAGCCAGTCACCGTCTGTCTTGTTGGTCAGGATATCCGGCACAACATGCGGCACGCCGCCCTCCGGCGTCTGGTCTGCCGCGACATCTTTGAGCCATTTTCTGAAGAAAGCATCCGTATTCATCAGATAGCTTGCCGTGCGGCAGAAAATCTGTGCGTCGCCTGTCCATCCGAGGCGCTCATCCCTCTGCGGGCAGTCGGTCGGAACATCGAGGAAGTTGCTCTTCATGCCCCAGCGAATATTCTGCATAAGCCGGTTTACGTCCTGGTTGGAGCAAATGAAGCTTCCTGTGCTCTCCATATCAGAATGCACCGCATACGCGGTGAAATTTCTCAGATTCGGCGTGCCCGGATAGCTGTCTATGAGAACATACCGAAACCCCTGGAAGGAAAAGATCGGATGATACGTCTCCTGCTTTCCTCCTTTGCAGATGTATGTCACGCACTGCTTAGCTGTCCTCAGATTGTCGAGATAAACGTTTCCGTCGGCGTCCAGTGTCTCAAAGTGGCGCAAAACGACGCGGTCGCCTCTTTTTCCTTTTACCTTAAACTGCACCCATCCGGTCAGATTCTGTCCAAAATCAATGACCGTGTCCCCGCCCGGCGTGGTGAAAATCCGCTTTGCCGGAACGGAAGTCAGTTTCCGCACGCGGCAGCCGGCCTGGCTGTCCAGAATCGATTTATCCACATCGAGCACGCGCACAGGGCGGCAGCCCAGCCGCATCGCATCCGCATAACAGGAAGGGATGCCTGAAAGCCTCGCGTCAAACGTCTCGCCATCGTAAATTTCCGAGAACTCAATCGGGGCGCAGCTTCCGATCCAGTTCTCGTCCGTCGCAATCACCTCAGTTGTCCCGTCCGCATAGTTCAGATGAATTTCTCCGGAAAATGCCGCATAGTTGCCGTAAATGTTTCTCCTTCTGTTAAATCCCATCGTGCCCTTATACCACCCCGCGCCGAGCACAGCCATCACGGAATTCTCTCCCTGTCTGATATACTCCGTCACATCATATACCTGGTAAAGCAGCCGCTTATTATACGACGTCCATCCCGGGGTGAACTGATCCTTCCCAACCTTTCCCCCGTTGATAAAAAATCTATACAGTCCGAGCGCCGTCGCCGCGGCATATGCGGATTTCAAAGGCTTCTCCACATAAAAATCCAGACACACGGCCGTTCCCTTAGATTCCTGTACATCCCGCTCATTCTCTGCTGTAATAAACTTTCCCTGCCAGTCTTCCGGGGATAACAGACCTGTGATAAACGACTCCGCTCTGCACCAGGAGCTCTCCTCCCCTTCATCATCCCAGACCATGACTCGGGCAAAATACTTTGTCAGAGGCTTCCACGCAATGTGCTTCGCACTGACCTGTACGGACTGATCACTATCTATTCTCCCGCTGTCGTATGCGGGCGTACCGAACTTCTCCTCCTCTGCTATCTGCAGCCGGTACGCTCTCTGAAATACGTTCCGTCTGTCCGATTCCAGAATCCAGCCAAACTTGGGCTCACCTGTAACCCCCTCCGGGTTCTTCAGATAAT
>CALWSC010000092.1 GCA_944384105.1 uncultured Lachnospiraceae bacterium
GATGGATTTGAAGAAGGCTTCTATATCGACTTCTTCTAACCACCGTCTGCCTCATCATGCCCGCTATCAGCGGGCATTTTTCAACCCTAAGGGCTCCAGACGGAGAACTTTCCTTTAATACAAAAAATCAGGGGGCGGCTGCCCGCCCCCTGGAAATTATTTCTCCGGTATCAGTGTAACCTCAAATTCAAAATTTTCCTCATCCATCCGGTATTTCTCCAAAAGCTCCGGTCCGCAGCTGTTCGATCCGATGCCGTTTTGCCTGTAATCAAGGCAGAGAACCGTATCCCGGCAGGCCTCAAGCTCGTAGTTGTGAGCTTTTGCGGTCAGCTCCTCCTGCGTGTATGGAGAGGCGTTAAAGGAGAACGGCGTTCTGCCCGCGGCAGTGAGGGAGATGCGGGAACCCGAGAGGGTTACGTAGTCGCAGTCCCAATGACTTCCGTTTTCCTGCGGACGCAGGTAGTCCTCGTGGAGTTCCTCCGCTGTTCCGCGGTAAACGCCGTGGCTGGACGCGCGGTGCTTGTCGATATAGCTCTCCTGCGGTCCCATGCCGCAATAGGTCACGGTATTCATATCGCCCGGCAGGAAAAGGCGCAGACCGAAGCGCGGCAGAGACGGAAAGCCTGGAGTGCGCTGTACAGACATATGAACTTCGATTCTGCCGTCAGAAAGAATTGTCCATACCGTCTCCGTATGCAGGATTTTCTGTACGGAATTTGCGGACAGAGAAGCCGTACTGTGAATCTGTATGCCGCCGGAAATTCTCTCCCAGGAAGCATCATAAGCCCTCGCCGCCGCACTGTCAAAATGCGCTGCCATCCATTTATTCTTGATATTCCGGTCATTGTCCGTAGGAGCGCGCCAGATATTCATCTCCATAGGACGCGTCAGAAGCTGCTGCTGACGGTATACCATTTTCTCAAAGAGCCCTGTCAGGCGGTTAAAGGTATAAGCAAAATCCGGATGCTCCACATAGATATACCGATCTGTCTCCGTAACGGTAATCGCCCCGTCTGTCCCGGCCGCAGCTCCCAGCATCGCGCATACCTTTTGATTTCTGTTATCCGCGGTTTCAAGCCGGATCTCGTCAAATCCCAGCGGATGATGCCCTGCAAGTACAGCGGACGCCTGTTTCAGCGTATAGAACAGCTTCAGGAAACACTTGCCGTTCTCCGGAATCTGTACGGGAAGGGCGATCTTCGCCTCTCCATGCGGGGCAATCTCCGGCACGCTGTTCAGAACACCGCTTGATACAGTCTCCCCGTCCCGAACCACTTCATAACTGATATCGAGATAATCCCGGATGTTCACAAAATCCATATAGCTGTGCAGCGTCAGCTCACCGGTCTTTTGATCATAAGCCGCGGCGCGCACAGGACGGAATACATTTTTAAACTCCTGCAGTCCCGTATGCACTCTTCTGTCCGGATAGACAAGACCATCCATACAGAAATTTCCGTCATGCAGATCTTCGCCGTGATCGCCGCCGTAGAAATATTTAGCTTTTCCTGTCTCTGTCGTTCCTTTATAAATCGCATGATCGCACCACTCCCAGACACATCCTCCGCAGAGTACGTCATAGGACTGTATCACCTCAAAATAATCCTCCAGGTCGCCCGGACCGTTGCCCATGGCGTGGCAGTATTCGCACATGATGTACGGCCGCTCGGGGCTGCTTTCGGCGTATTCCTTAACCGAGGCAATCCCCGGATACATCGTGCTGTAAAGATCCAAGTTGGAAAAGTCATATTCGCGGTCATCTGTGTGGTAGTGGAATCCCTCATAATGCGTCAGGCGTCCGGGGTCAAACTGCTTCGTCCACCTGAGCGCCTCCTCAAAGGTGCAGCCGTAACCGCACTCATTTCCCATAGACCATACCACAACACAGGGGCGGTTCTTGTCTCTGTGGACACAGCGCTGCGTCCTGTCCACTGTCGCCGCAATAAAGTCCGGGTTATCCGCAATCGGTCTGCTCCAGTACCGCAGAACATTCTTCCACTCTGTGTCCTGAATATAGACGGACGCTGTCCCATGGCTCTCGTTGTCCGCCTCATCAATCACGAAGAATCCATACTCGTCGCAGAGCTGATAGAACTGCGGTGCATTCGGATAGTGGCTTGTGCGGATCGCGTTGACATTGTGCTGCTTCATCAGCAGCAGATCCTTCTTCATCTGCTCCACAGAAACTGCAAATCCCGCCACCGGGTCGCTGTCATGGCGGTTCACTCCGTGAAACTTGACATTCACGCCGTTGACATATACGATGCTGTCACGGATCTCAATTTCACGCAGACCGATTCTGTCGGTAATGATCTCATCGCCGCAGGAATATACGACCGTATAAAGATATGGCTGCTCCGGGTTCCACAAGACGGGATCCTGAATATCCAGGTGCAGACGCGCCGTATAACCATCCGCATCCCCGCTGACTGCTTCTGAAAAGCCATGGGCTACAAGCTTTCTGTCCGTATTGTATACGCATGCCTCCACCGGCGTAGTTTCCCCAAGGAATGAAAAACGGACATCCGCCGAGGAGCGGGTCACATTTATAAAGTAATCGTAAATGCAGTTTTCCGGGCGCTTGAGCAGATATACGTCGCGGAAAATACCGCTCATGCGGAACTTATCCTGATCTTCGAGATAGCTGCCGTCACACCACTTCAGAACCAGCACGGCAAGCGTATTCTCTCCGTCGGCTATATAATCCGTCACATCAAACTCACTCGTAGAATGCGATACCTGGCTGTAGCCGACATAAGCGCCGTTAAGCCACACATAGAAGCACGAATCCACACCCTCAAAGTTCAGAAACGCGCGCGGCGCCCTGCTGTCCTTCTCATAAGTAAACGTTCGCACATACGCGCCGCACGGATTCTCCTGCGGAACATACGGCGGATCAAACGGAAACGGGTAGCGGGTATTGGTGTACTGGTGACGGTCACAGCCGTAATTCTGCCATACGCCCGGCACCTGTACCTCCCAAAAACCTTCTGCGCGATAATCTTTTTCGTAAAATTTCTCCTGCAGATCATAGACACTGCTGTAATAACAAAACTTCCACTTTCCGCTCAGAAGCTGAAAACGGTCAGATGCCTTCCTGTCTGTCACAGACGCCCCCATACGGAAAGACGCCGGCACATAATATGCACGATTTGGCATCGTATTTTCATGAAGAACCTGAAGATTCTCATAATGTCTGGGTATAATCATCGTCAAAACCTCCTGTAAAATGTAGCTTTATTATATACTGCAGCACATGTTCTTTCCATGGCTTCTATTGGACAAAACATGCACGAAATGATACAATAGCAAAAAAATCGAACCGCAGAAACCAAAAGGAGGGGATTTCATGTACGCAAATACAGGATATCACTATGAGACTGATGTGGATAAGGATGAAAAGGAACTGCTGATCGATATTACAAGCTGCGGAAATTACAGGCTGCGTACCATGCCGTTTCTGAATACGACACGGCCCAATGGCCGCCGGGATTATCAGATTATGTATGTGGCTTCGGGAAATGTCTACTGTATGGACAGAGAATCGGAGCAAATCGCTCCGGCTGGCAGCCTGATTTTATTTCCTCCCGGATTTCCGCAGAATTATACCTATTACAGGGAAGAACAGCCGGAGGTATACTGGGTGCATTTCTCCGGGAGCGATGCAAAACGGATCACCGATGAGGTATTCGGCGGCAGCGGCGCGGTCCGTATTGCAGCCGTCGGAATATCTCCGGAATATCCCTATCTGTATCTGCAGATCATCCGTGAACTCCAGGTGCAGAATCCCTGCTTTGAGGATTTGATTTCCCTGTATCTGAGAGAAATTCTGCTGCTGGCAAAAAGAGCTCAAAGCGAGACGTCGGGGACAGACAGAAAGATGAAGCGGGAAATTGAAGCGGCTGTACGGTATTTTAATGAAAATTACAGCGAACCTGTACATATTTCAGAGTATGCGAAATCCCAGAACATGAGTACCTGCTGGTTTATTCGCAGCTTCCGTCAGTATACAGGAATGCCGCCCCTGCAGTATCTGACGAGGATACGGGTCGCAAAGGCGGCAAGTCTTCTTGAAAGTACGGATTATAACATAGGGGAAATCGGAACTGTCGTGGGTTACGAAAATCCCCTGTATTTCAGCCGGATATTCAAAAAACAGACAGGATGTTCTCCTGCCGAATACAGAAGAAGGCGTCTGGGGAAGCTCACATCTTCCGGGGATACTCTCTGAAGAACTTCTGCAGTCTCACCAGGGCACCGGCAATCAGCTTTGCCTCCTCGTCAGAGAGCTCTCCGAGCACTGCATCTATCATCTCCTGATGGAAGCGCTCGTGGTGATCGTAGGCGCGCCTGCCCTTCGGGGAAAGGGAAATGAGGACAACGCGGCGGTCTTCCTCGCTGCGCTTTCTCTTTACATATCCCTTCTTAACCAGCCCGTTGATGGAAATGGTCAGCGTGCCCACGGTCACGCCCATGGTTCTGGCTATGGACGACATATTGCGCGGGGTTCCGATTCCGATCGCCTGAATCACGTGCATATCATTATTTGTGATATCGCTGAATTCTTCCGTTATGATAGCCTTTTCCTCTATATCCATAATCTCGTTGAAAAGATTCACGAGAACGTCCTTTAAGGTATCGTACTGCGCCATTTGGAATCACCTTCTTTTCCCCTTTTGCTTCATTATACATGATTTACTTTGAATCCACAACGATTTTTAGAGGTTTTCACAAAGCACCCGCAAGGACTACGCTTGCTGCAAGTCCGGCAAGCGTGGCAATCAGAGCACCGGCGAGTGTGTAGCGGGTTTTTGTGACCTTTGCTGCAGCAAAATACACGGACATGGTGTAAAAAATCGTCTCTGTACAGCCCATGGATATAGAGGCGATCAGCCCTATCGTGGAATCTGTGCCGAAGGATTTGTAGACATCGAGCAAAAGCCCTGTCGCAGCGCTCGAAGAGAACATTTTCACAACTGTGAGCGGCACGAGCTCCGGCGGAAATCCCAGCGGCGCCAGCAGCCTGCCGAGGATCTGCGAGAGCATGTCGAGAAACCCCGAGGCGCGCAGCACACCGACAGCGACCATCAGACCGATCAGCGTTGGCATAATCCGAACCACTGTTTTCAGCCCGTCGGCAGCCCCGGCTACAAAATCCCCGTAGACGTCGCGCTTCATCAGGAGCGCAAAGCCCACGACATAGAAGATGACAAAAGGAATCATCAGATTTGAAATAAAGAGCAGGATATTCACGGCAAATCTCCCGGCTGCATGCTTCTTCTTTTCAGTATATGCAAAAAACACCGCCCTATGATGCCGGGAGCGCTTTCGGATGAAAAAAGGAGACTTTGCCGCACAAAGGCAAAGTCTCCCGGAAATCACTTTATATTTTTTTCGTATATTCTCTGGTCAGGCGTACTACTATGCCGGAACCTGCAATCAGCGCCACCAGGTTCGGAAGCACCATCAGACCGTTAAACATATCAGACATATCCCATACGAGAGTCACCTTCAGGCAGGAGCCGGCAATCACGAAGAGAATCACGAGCAGGGCGTATACCTTTGTCGCTTTCTGGCCAAAGAGATATTTTACGTTTACCTCTCCGAAAAAGTACCATCCGATGATCGTCGTAAATGCGAAAAACAGCATACAAATTGCGATAAACGCATCTCCGAATGAGCCAAACGCAGAGTTAAATGCAAACTGCGCGAGTCCCGATCCCGTAAGCCCGCTCTCAAGAGAGCCCGTGGAGAGGATTACCAGTGCAGTCAGTGTCAGGATCACGAACGTATCGACAAATACACCCATCATCGCGATCAGTCCCTGGTCTCCCGGATGCTTTACCGCAGCAGTCGCATGCGCGTGCGGAGTCGATCCCATACCGGCTTCATTGGAAAATAATCCGCGGGCGATACCAAATCGCATCGCTTTCTGCACCGTGACTCCGGCGACTCCTCCTGCGACAGCCTGCGGCGCGAACGCCATCACAAAAATATCATGAAACGCCTTTGCCACTCCTGCAGGATTCATAACCAGAATTACAATACACCCGATAATATAAAAAAGCGCCATGATGGGAACAATCTTCTCCGTAAAGCGGGCGATTCTCCTGATACCGCCGAGGAAAATGAATCCTGCCGCAGCGGCTACCAAAATCCCCATCACCAGAGGCGGAATGCCGAACGCATTCTTAAAGGAATCGCCGATCGAGTTTGACTGCACCATATTCCCCATAAATCCAAGCGCAAGAATCAGTGCAATGGAAAAAAATCCAGCCAGAAACTTCCCGAATTTTCCCTTAAAGATTGCTTTGATATAGTAGACCGGTCCTCCCACAAAGGAGCCGTTTTCCTTTCGCCGCGTGTGCTGCGCGAGCACCGCCTCAGCATAGATTGTGGCCATGCCGAAGAATGCGCTCAGCCACATCCAAAAAATCGCTCCGGGGCCTCCGGAAGCAATGGCGGTAGCAGCTCCGGCGATATTTCCGGTGCCGACCTGCGCGGCGACGGCGGTTGTCAGCGCCTGAAAAGAGCTGAGTCCGTCTTCTCCCGATTTCCCGTGAAGCGAGAAACCGCCGAACATCGCCTTAAATCCCGCGCCGAATTTACGAAGCTGGATAAATCCAAGCCTGACAGTAAAATAGATACCTGTAGCCACTAGCAGATACATCAGTGCGTAATCCCACAAAAAGGAGCTGATCATCTCCACGATTTCCGTGAGAAAATTCATAAATGCGTCCATGATACGTTTCCTCCAAACCCATGAAAAAATTTCAGTTTGAATAACGTCTCTGAAGCTGCGATAAAAGAGCTGTGCGGGTGAAAAAAAAGAAGTCGGAACCGCTGTATAAAAATACAGCCATTCCAACTCCGGAATACCCAAATAGATACAAACCCTGTCCTTTTGCCTGAGAGATTCACAGCGCTGCTGCTTACACCTTCGGCACCCACTTTTATGGGATTCTCCAGAGAGCCATCCAACTGCAGTCCTATCTCACAAACCGGAGACACCTGAGAGTATTATTCCGTCGGTAAGCCATAAGGGCTGTTTTCCTGCAGTTTTCCACTGGCAATATATTCAAATCTTTTTCTACTATATATGATTTCTTTAGATTTGTAAAGCAATTTTTTCAGCTCAGCAGATACTTTTCCACCACTGGGAACGGGGCTGCGCCGATTCGAAGAATTCTTTCATGAAATTCTATCGTAGAAAAATCCTCTCCCCTCTCTTCTCTGTACTCGTCCTGAAGCTGCCAAAAACAGAGGCTTCCCACGCAGTATTTCAAATAGTTCGCCGGCGTCTCCACAACATACTGGTAAATCTCCGCACATGTATCCGGATCTGTAATACCGAAGCCGCGCAGAAATTCTGCTGCTGTCTCAGGCGTCCAGCCATGATAATGGATGCCCACGTCGAGCAGCGAGTACAGGCAGAGCGTCACTCTGCGGTTGAGAAGCAAAAGATCGGCAAGATCACTGTCTGAGAGCGCATATCCGTAGGCAAAGGTTTCTGCATAGGTCGCCCAGCCCTCCGTATATCCTCCCGGCTGGAACAGGCTGCGGACGGGATTCGGATCTGTTCGCTCACTGAATACAGTCTGATAGAGGTGTCCGGGAAAGCTCTCATGTGCAAGTGTCGTATAAAGGTCAATTCCGGTCAGCTTGGAGGCCCCGTTGATATAAATCGAATTGGATGTCTCCATGTCGAGCGGCGGCGTCAGATAAAAAGCAGGACTCAGAAAATCCTCGAGATCCTTATGCACATATTTGATCTCATACTCCGGAGCCTCAAGCGGAGGGAAGTCCTCACGGATTTTTTCCTGAAGATCCAGCAGAATTTCCTCCGGGGAGCGTGTGCTGCCATCCGCAGCAGCCTGCGTGATAAGTTCCGGTTTTTCCGAGAGCAGGCTCTGGATTTCCGATACATCCTTTTGCAGGCATGTAAGCAGCATAGACTCCATCTCCTGCGGAGAATCCCAGATGCCGACCTCGCTTTTGAGAAGGTATTCATAGTATTCCTTTCCCTGGGGATAATAAGAGAGTCCCATGGTGTTCGTGCCGCTGCCTTTTAAATTGTTCAGACCGTCAATCAGAGACCGATAGGCCGGAATGACACTCTCCCGCAGCAGCGCCCGATGCGCCTCCGAAAGACGCGAGCACTCCTCTTCCTTAAGACCCGGAAATTCGGAGAGCTTCTCCTGAAAGATCGTCTGCAGATAATTATCCTCCCCTCCGGAGATAAAGGTACTGCACTGCTGTGTTATACGGTCAACAGACACATCGCTCATAAAACAGCCGGCGTCAGCCTTTTGTTTCTCATATGTCAGGATTGACTCGAAATAGGAAGGCAAGTCTTTGAGAAGCGCCAGATAATCGAGAATATCCTGTTCCTCATAAAACGCGTACTCGGCAAGCAGCACCGGGAGCTGCGCCTGTACGCCCAGCGAGGGGCTCAAGGGCTCATAGAGCGGCGGCAGATCCGCGGCATCCAGAGCAGTCTCGCAATATAGCTTCATCGTATCGAGCGTAATGCGGTTTTCCTCTGTAAGCCTTGAGGGAAGAAAAGATGCAAGCGACGCCATGAGATTTTCGAGATTCGCATTTTTCTGCTCATCATCGGCTGCAATTCGCCCAAGCGTGACGGTATAATCACGAATGCCGAACGCTTCGGGGTCTGAGATCAGGTAATGCATACTCAGGGTGTCCGAGGAAATTTCTCCGATAAAGACCTGCCGGGTGAAGTCCGTAAATCTCCTGTTCTCAGCCGCCCGCTCCAGCAGCAGATACGATGACGCCCCAAAAAGCAGCGCCAGCACACAGGCGAGCGCCCCTAACCACCTGCGCCGGATAAACGAGAATTTCTGTAACATTTTGGAAGGAACCCCCTTTACTTTCAGAAAAGGCTGTTGTTATCAGCTTATGAATCCGGAAGTTGTCCATATGAGAATTTGTGATAGAACTCTTGGGAACGTTGTGGTAAAATCGGGGTAGGAGGTGTGCGCTTATGGGAAAATATACGAAGCATGTTCTGGTCGTACTGCTCGCCGGGCTTCTGCTCGCCGGGTGCAGTTCAAAAAAAGAGGAAAAACCGCTGTCAGATAACCCTCTGCCGGCCGATGATAACGAGTCTCTTGTGATGGACGGCGATAATACGGATACGCCCCCGAACGGAGAAGAGGTGCCGCAGTATGATGTGGAGCTTCCGGATGAGCTCTCCTCATTTTCCTTTTCCCTCTGGGGAGAGAAATACACACTTCCGATGAAAGCGACGGATTTTACGGCGCTGGGCTGGGTATCCGACGGGCTGGATCAGATGCAGATACAGCCGCAGTCATATATTGAGGATGTAACGTTTTCTCAGGCTGATCAGGAAATCAGCGCAGATCTTGTGAATATGACAGATCAGGTGCTGACTGCGGATCAGTGTTTCGTGGGGGGCATAGCCGTGAATGGGTCGGGAAAGACAGCGGATCTCTATATGGAGCTTCCAGGCGATATTGTACTGCGCGTAGCGACGGAGGCTGATGTGCGCGAGGCTTACGGCGCGCCGCGAGACCGCTACGAGGAGGGAAATACCGTATCCTGTACGTATACATTCGGCGTAAACCGCGAGGCAGTTCTGGGGTTTACCGATAACGTGCTGACAACAGTGGATCTCAGGGATTACACGAACCCTGGAGGAGAAGAATCACTGGAGGGTGCCGAACAGGGAACAACCCCTGAAGTAGAAGCTTATCAGCCGCCTGAACAGCTCTCAGAAGAGCTGAATGACTTTACCGTGCTGTATGCGGGAAGTCTGTACCGTCTGCCTGCTCCTGTCGCAGCTTTTGAGGATAACGGCTGGGAGTTGAATACAGAGGAGTCCGACGAGGCGGTGCCGGCCGGGGAGTTCGGATATGCGACGCTTGAAAAAGACGGGCAGAAGCTCTATACGGTTGTATACAATTACGGGCAGGGACCGACCGTGTCGAGCAATTGTTTTGTGACAAGCGTATCAGGCGATATGGACACCGTAAAGGTTCCGATCACTGTAGCAGGCAATATTTCTCTGGGTACTTCACTTGAGGAGTTCGAATTGTTCGCCGACGGGAAGGACTATGAGAAGTCAGAGGATGAAGATGCCGGCGCAGTGACCTATACATTTTATGCGGATGGCAGTGAACAGAATTATACGGAGATCACCGTTGACCGTGCGCTGGGAATGGTCCGCGGCATTCAAGCGGTATGTAACCGGGGAACCGCAGTGTCCCCGGGAGAAAATACATAAAAACCTTTCTGCCGCCAATTCGGCGGCGGGATTATCAAAGCAGAAAAGGAGAATACAGATTATGTACGACGTAATTATTATAGGTTCAGGACCGGCAGGACTTGCCGCAGCGATTTACGCGCAGAGAGCAAAGCTGGAAATGATGATCATCGAGGAAAACTATATCAGCGGAGGCCAGGTAGTCAACACCTATGAGGTAGACAATTATCCGGGACTTCCGGGCATCAACGGGATGGATCTCGGCATGAAGATGCGTGAACACGCCGAGAAGATGGGCGCGCAGTTCGTGCGCGCGAAGGTTGTGGAAATTCAGGCTGATGGCGATGTGAAGATTGTAAAGACTGAAGATGAGGCATACGAGACAAAGACCGTCATCTACGCTGCCGGCGCGAAGCACCGCACACTCGATATTCCGGGTGAAAAAGAGTTTACAGGCATGGGCGTATCCTACTGCGCAACCTGCGATGGAGCATTTTTCCGCAATAAGGTGACTGCAGTCATCGGAGGCGGAGACGTGGCTGTGGAGGACGCGATCTTCCTGGCGCGCCTGTGTAAGAAGGTATACGTTGTACACCGCAGAGACGAGCTGCGCGCGGCAAAGATTCTGCAGGACAACCTGCTCTCCCTCGACAATGTGGAGATGGTATGGGACAGCGTTGCGGAGGAAATCCGCGGGGAAGGACTCGTAAAAGAACTCGCTGTCAAGAACGTAAAAACCGGCGAGAAAAGAACGCTCGACGTGGACGGTGTCTTCGTCGCTGTCGGAATTCTTCCGAATTCCGAACTGTTGAAGGATCAGGTGAAGACCGATAAAGGCGGCTATCTCGAAGCCGGCGAAAACGGCGCCACCAGCATCCCCGGCGTCTTCGCCGCAGGAGATGTCCGCACCAAACAGCTTCGTCAGATTATTACCGCGGCTTCGGACGGGGCGAACTGCGTGACGAGCGTGCAGGAGTATTTGCTGACGGCAGGGAAATAAGGACTGAAGGATATTTAGGGGCTGTGAAATAACAGCCCCTGTTTATAACGATCTTACTATTAAGGTTCGTTACGGGAGGGAGGATGTGCCCGAGTACTGTTAAGAAAGATCCTTCAGTGGATAAAAGATTATCTTCCGTCTCTTGCTATAGGAGGTGCAAAATTATGAAGAGGAAAAATATGTTCTATCACACGGGTCTCTCCTCAAGGCTGACCGCTCTGCTGTTTCTTTCCGGCTGTACATTCGCTCTTATGCTGAACGGCTGTGCGATGGATGACAGCAAAACCGCAGAGGATACTTCTGACCCGGCTGTGACGAGTTCTCCGGAGCCAACCGAATCTCCGGAATCGGATTCTTCAGAAGGAACTGAGAATCCGGATTCCAATGCTGACAGTATTCCGCAGAAATTCATCACATATTCCGACAACGGCTTTACTCTTACAGATCTGGACTGGTGGATTTCCTGGGAGGATGTAAAAGAAATCAAAGCCATCTCTGCGGAGGATATTGCCGCGGAACACGGAATCGAGAATTATGTAAACAGTTCCCTCTGGTCAGATATGGGTGACTGCGAGGTACAGGAGGGGTATTCTTTCACGGAAGACAATCAATTATACGGCGGTACACTGGATATCACGACAAGCTCCGAAGACACTGCACAGACAATATTGAATGAAATCATCCAGTGGGCAAAAACCGCTCTCCCTGAGCCATCGTCTAACGCCGAGCTCTGGGCACAGGACACAGATGCGATTGTTGATTCTTTTCTGAATCTTGCCAGCGGCACCGGCCAGCAGAATATGTGGGATGCCAGAGACGGAGGCACTTTCAATATAATAGTTAACTCCTTTGAACCCACCGGTTCCATGACGATTACTCTGTCTGCTTATGCTCCGCGCAATACCGGCGGCACTGTTCAGCGTTCTATTATCGGGTAAGAAAAATATGGAGGCAGTAAGTCGTATGATTTACTGCCTCCGCGTTTTTTCCGCATCTTCTGTTATATCTGAATACACCTGTCCGCCAGGTCAGCCAGCGCATCATCATGCGTGACTAAAATCACGGTCTTTTTGCTTCTGTTCAGATATTCCCTTAATATCCGTGTACTCTCCTGATCCAGATGGTTGGATGGTTCATCCAGAATCAATACGCTGGAGTCTTTCAGAAAAGTCCGAACCAGAGAAATCTTCTGCCTTTCACCTCCTGAGAGATCTGAATCTGCACAGATAACTCTCTCTGCAAGATGTGCGATGCCGAACTGCTCCATAAGACGCTTTGCCTCATCGCCATAATCCGCCAGAAGGTTCTCCCGCACTGTGTCACAAAACAAAAATGGCGTCTGCGGCGCATAGGCAATTTCAGATCTCCATGACTCCTTATTGACAGTGCGCAGATCTGCGTCTCCTATCTGTATTACTCCCTCATAGTTTTCGAGAGAGGTGCAGAGTATTTTAAGCAAAGTTGATTTGCCCCGTCCGTTTTCCCCGCAGATTCTGACTTTCTCTCCGGCTTTTATCTGAAAATCCAAATCAGACAATATCTTTCTCTCTGCATATGAGAAGGAAAGCTTCTCACCGGAAAGCCCGGTAAAGTATTCTGCTGTCTCCTCTCCGGTTTTCTCCTCATCCTGATAAAACTTACTTACTCTTTCCGCCGCATTCAGCAGAAGCGGATAATTTTCCAGAATCTCTCCCGCATCCCGGAAGAACGTCTGAGCTACGGAAAGGTAAACAAACAGTGAAGCAAATTCACCCGGCGACACCTTTCCCTGTGCTACCATTACCGCTCCGGCAAGAAGCAGCAGAACCATAGACGCCTGTTCCGTCAATGCCTGTATTCTTTCGGAAAGTACCCGGCAGGTGACCTGTCTGCCTGCGCTTTGGTCATAATATTCCCGGAAAAGTCTGTCTATCCTCTCCCTTAAACCGGAGCCGATATTCCATAACCTGGCGATATAGGCACGGTATACAAGATCCGTTTCATAATCTCTTCGTTTTGCCTCATATTCCTTTTCTGTTCTGTCGTATGCGGCAAGCTTCTCCTTAAAATACGCAGGCACCCCCAGCTTTACCGCCGGAATTACAAGCATCAGAAACGCCATGATCCAGCTAATACTTCCCACGCAGTACAAAAAATATCCCAGGCAAAAAGGAAGCGAGAGCGCCTTGCTGAGGATGATGAGCCACTGAATCCGCAGAATATTCGGCGCGTCCTCCAGCTCATAACGGATTTTTCCTCCGCTTTTTACCATTCCTTTTTCTATCCGTTTGTCCAGATAATGACCGAACACCACCATATCATGGCGCAGCGCTTCTTTCAGCATCACAAAATCCGAAAGCATTCCCAAAAGCGGCAGGACAAATACCGTAAGACCGATACACACAGCCAGCGCCGCCATCTTCTTCAGTCCCATGGAAAAGTCAAGCGCAAACGCCGCATCTGCAAAGCTCCCCAGGGTATCCGCAGTAAGGATACCCAGCGCTCCCGTCAGAATTGATATCGGTACTTCCATAAGAAGCGGAAGCCGCATTGCGCGGGCACATTCTCTGAGGACCGCTCCCTGTTCATTATTTATTCTTCTCATTGCAAATTCTCCCGTCCTCAAGCCATATCGTTTCATCCGCCGCACCGGAAAGCACAGGGTCATGACTGACTACAATCAGCCCTTTCCGTTCCCGAAGCAACTCAAGCAGCACATTTTTTCCCTCACTGTCCAGGTTGTTCGAGGGCTCATCGAGGAACAGCCATCTGCTTCCCATTGCAAAACCAATGGTAAGGAACACTTTTTTCCGCTCTCCGCCGGAAAGCCTGCATATCTCTTTTCCTTCCCGTATTCTCTCTGAGAGTCCAAAACGTTCTGCCAGCAGGATAAGCTTTTTCTGCTTTTCCCCGCCAAATAAATGAAACAGCGTATTAATATCACAATGGTACTCCGGATCCTGCTGCGGTATATAGAAGATTTCTTCTTTCTCCCGGCTGGCGCAGAGTTCGCCCTGTGTCGGACGAAGCAGCCCTGCAAGCAGATTCAGCAAAGTCGTCTTTCCCGTCCCGTTGCTTCCTTTGATGAAGTAATTTTTCTCCGGATCAAACCGGATGCTGACATCTTTTAAAATATCTCTTTCTTCACAGCGGTAGGATACCCCGCACAGACGCATTGCTTCTGTCGAAACACTGTCCGGGAACTCCTCCCCGCCGCCAATCCATTTTCCAAGTCTTTTCTGCGCGTTTTGGGATACGGCAATTTCCGGGATCGCTGAAAATATCCCCTGGACAGAAGGAAAGAAATTTCCTGACAGGTAAATTGCCTGAACCGCCGCATCAAACTCGCAATAGCCTGCCATAACATAAAATCCCATCAGCGCATATGTTCCAAACTGCATAAGATTGCCTGCCAGCCGGTACATGCCTCTCTGTGCCGCAGCAGCAGCATCCGCTTTTCTTCCGACGTGAAGATATTTTCTATAATATTCTTTCAGCTTTTGCTGCCACCGGTCTTTGAGGCGATACAGCTTGATTGTTTCAAAGCCCTCCACGGCTTCTGCTATATGATTTGTAATGGCCGCCTCCAGCTCTTCGCACTGATCGTAGCTAACCTGCATATATTTCTTTACGAGAAGCGGAGGAAAAAGCTGAAGAAGCGCAATTCCCAATAAAGAAACAGAAACAATAGGGCTTTGCATAAATAGAAATAAAAAATATCCCACTGTTCCCATTAGACTGGAAAAAATACCGGGAAACAGTTCCGTATACCGTTTGGTAAATCGCTCCATATCCGCAGTCAGATTTTCTATCAGTTCTCCATAATTGATCCTGAATAAACGGTCGGGAGAATTCTTTAAAAATTTTTCCAGGAAACGAAGCTTTAAGCGATTTACCGCTTTTAACTCCCCTCTTCCGAGAAATACATGCGCTGCGGTCAGGATGATAAATGACAGGATCGCTACGCTTAGAAGCGCCGCCGCATACCGGACTACCCCCGAAACGCTTCCCGAAGCCGCACTTTGGACTATGACGGATAAAAGCTGTGCGTTAAGCAATGCGACAGGAATTGATACGGCTCCCACCACTGTCTTTATGCAGCACAGCTTTTTCATATCTTTTTCAGCAAATTTTTGATTATTCTGATACATGATTATTTCTCTCTTTTTCTTTAGTAAGCTGCTCTAATGCTTGACAAGGTGATATATTTAAAGCATAAAAATCATTGTCACTATAATATTTTTCCGCTGATCTATGGAGTTGTTTGATATGAAAGTCTCCTTTAATATGTTCTATTAATGCATTTTCTGCCCCTATAGAAAACCATGATTCAGGTAACATTTGACAGGGTCTAATTTCGCCTTTTTCAGATATAGCCAAATATTCTGATCCGCAACCACAACACAAAGAATTTCTAAAAACATTCTCATTAATATCACTATGATCCACCACATGTTTTACATAAATATTGGGCAGTTCAAAATAAATATCTTTTCTATATTTACGTTTTAGTTCTAAAAGTATATCATATACCTTATCTCTTTGTTCTTCATACTCACCATTAGAATCAAATAACTTTTTCCCTCGTCCAAAAACATCAGCTGTCCCTATTCGCAAAGTATCAAACCCAAGCTCTAATGCAATTTTAACAAAGGATTCTATATGGTCTATTGTATTGTCACAAAGAGTAACACCTGCACTAATGTTAATTCCATTTTGCTTTGCAAACTCTATAGATTTACAAAGTCTTGTAAATCCATCTGAAATTCCAGTCATTTTTTTATATTCCTTATCATCACAGCCATAAATCGAAAACTGTATACGTTGAAGTTTTCTTAACACTTCTGGATTATGATTAAACAAAACACTTCCATTTGAAATCATATGTACATCCGCATACGTCGAAAACAATTCTATATATTCTAAATAATTAGGATGAATAGTGGGTTCTCCTCCAGTAAGCAAAATATGGCGTACATTATTCCGGATAGTATCATCTATTTTATAGATGGTTTCATCAGAAATAAATTCTCCCTTAACTTGGGCATTTTTATAGCAAAAAGGACATTTATAATTACATGTATTTGTAAGCTCAATTGCAATTTCTTTAGGGAAGTAACACCCTTTAATCCCATGAAAAATAAGTTCTTTCTCAAACCCACAATTAGTTCTAACTAAAACTCCTTTTTTATATAAATTCTGAATCTTTGTTATTATACAATCTTTATTATCAATCATATTGTTAAAATAGCTATCAATTTCGAATGTGCTTAGTCCTTTTTTGAGTAATAATATGATTTTTATGTCAACTTCATCAAGATATGCTATTGAGCTACCATAATAATCTGCTATACAGCCCTCTCCAAAGTAATAAAACTCAATTCCTTCTCTAATAGAAAATTTAATATTATCCAAACAGTTCTGTATAGTCATTTTTTATTTTAACCTCCTTTGATAAGGCATTATATAAATCGTTATTCATTGTTTCCATCTTATATCTTAAGACAATTGCTAGTTCAAGGAGATATCTCTGTATTTTACAAAATTCACTGTCTGGTTCAAATACACTTCCTGTTTTCATATAAGAATTAAAGTAGCAATCTCCGCCACATAAATATTTTATATCGCAATTTTTGCAATATCTAATTTTATTTATATCTATTTTCATCTTGTCTCTTTTATTTTTATTATTGATGTTTCCAATGGTAAATTCATGAATTCCTACTAAGCTGTCACATGGATAAATAGTTCCATCCGGGCATATTGTAATTTTGTTAATACCTGCATCGCAACGTCTTATTGATATAGCATTAAGAATAATTCTCTTTAAAATTTTCCCAAACTGATCATTATCATTTAAAATCATTTTTAAATATGTAAGATCACCTTTTCTATAGCTTTCAATCAAAAATTCACTTAATCGATCATATTGTGTGATAATTTTATTTATATCATAGTTTTTGTTACTTCGAATAAGTCTTATTTGTACATTTGAAAACCCTAATTGTTTCATATGATTTAGTATTTCAACAAAATTGCAATTTTCATTTGTAGCAGTACATAGCCCCCAAAGACATTTGAATTTTTCACTTACATTCTTATTGTTTCTAATCAGCGCTATTCCCTTACAGATCCTATCATACGTACCCATCCCGTTAGCATCTATTCTGTTTATGTCATTGTATTTCTTTTCACCGTCTATACTAATGCCAATTGATATATTATGTCTGCTTAAATATTCAATAATATCATCTGTCAATAGGGCACCATTTGTGCATAACCATATAGATACCTGTTTTTTCTTTTGAATCGTATATTCCTCAATATGCGCTACTGCCATCTTAATAATTTCGAAACCTAATAATGGTTCTCCCCCACTAACAAAATCGATGCGATATTGTTCAGCCTGTGGAAAGGCAACTTCGAAAAAATATTTTAACATTTTTAGTAACGATTCTTTAGTGAATTCTCTTTCGTTACCACTATACTTATCTCCATGTTCCCCAAAACAATATGTACAACGAAAATTACATTTATACGTTGGGGCAAATGTTAAATACGCAACTTTATCATCATATGATGTATGCTGGGGAATATCTTTCATTTTTTGCAGTAGTCCACATGATAATAATGTATTAATAAATTTAGCTTCATTTACATCATCAACTTCATTTTTATCATACCTTTTTATTATATCATAGAAATTATCAGATATTTCTGTAATTACTCCCCCTATAAAATCATATAAATAAAATTTTCCGTCCATCAAAAATGAATAATGCCCACTGTCTCCCATAGTCCTAATTGCCCTCTTTTTCTTTAGTTATATAAATATAATTATATATATCTCCTATTGTACGTATAACAGTTTCAAAATCATATATTATATCATATTTTTCTTCTATATACGTTAAAAATTTAACATAATCTATTGACGACAGCGGTATAGAATTAGTTCCAATCCCGTCGACCAAATTAGTATCAAACGAAATAATTCCATTATACTCATTGGAGTTAATCACTTTTGCCAATATTTCTTTTATATCCTCTATAAAATTCTCTTTATTCAACTCAATTCCCCTCTCTTTAATAGTTAAATCTCTGTTTTTCCACTAGATACTCACATCTTATATAGATACATTTTCCAACAAATAGCATCTATATAAGATGTTTTCTCAACAAAACTCTACTTCTTTTAGCAAGATACTCTTATTGTTTTGTGATTACCACAGCAACAATAAGCTACGATTACTTTTTGCTCTTGAAGTAATTTTAAAATTTCTTCTTTGCTCACAATATATACCTCCTTTATTTTATTCTCCGCATTAATTTATAATTATTTTACCAATCACTTTATCTGTTGTGATTGTATACGGATCAATTTGACTACAGTTGTCCCCTTTTGTAACAAAAAATTTTGTCTGATTTTTTGAGGTAACTACTTCAACAACTCTATGGCATATAATCAAATCATTTATATAAAAAACAATAATATCGCCCACAAAAATAGTGTTATTCTCTAGCAATTCTAAATCATATAATTTTCCATCCTCAAGCGTTGGAAACATGCTATCACCAGTAGCTAAAATCTGTATTTCTCTCACCTCTCATTCCTTTCAAAAATTGTTATTGTGACAATTATAAATTAATTTTATACAAAATAGCATTTTCAGTTTCTATCGATTCATATATATCATTGTGTTTAAAATATAATTCATCAAAAATCTCTTTACTCTTTTTATTAATACACTATCTTCATTTTAATCAGTATGATCATTTATGTCAAGCTTTATTTCTACTTTTTCTTTATTATTCTTTATTTTTTACCGAAATCAATTATGATAACAAAGGTCTTATTTATTTGTAAACAATATGGTGTCATGTTTTTAGTTACAAAGAAAAAACAACTGTAAAACTTACTAGATACTTTGTTCATGTATAATCTGAATTTTTACATAAAACGTAAGCGCCAAATAGGTTCTTTCCAGATTTAGTTGATTTGATGAAAATATTCGTTTATGAGTAGTTTTGCTTTCAATAAAGCAAAACTATTCCGTCCATACATAATGCGTTTCGTAAGTTTGATTTTATTTACACTGCCTTCAGCCAGGCCATTATTGTATGGAAAGATAATAGCATTTTTTACGGCTCTCAGGTCGTTTTTCAGACCATTAATATACCGGTCCAGTTCATCTATCTTCAGTTCTGCTGCCGTTTCCATCCAGGAATCCAGTTCTTCACTTTTTCTGGAAAATACAATACGGTAGAATTCCTTTAACAGTGTATATAACTGGCCGAGTACAGGATACTTTTGAATCACTGCCTCATATTGTTCTGCCGTAATCCCTTTCACACTCTCCAGTTCATGGTAGATCAGCTGACACATGGTCTTGCGAGGAATGTACTCAACAGGGACAGCCTCATTTGGGGAAATATTTTTCTGGTGTGTTCGTTCCTTCTGCATAAAGACTCTCAGGGAGGCAACCGTGCCTGTATATCCTTTCTGAACGATATGTTCATGGATCCTGGCATAAGTTAGCCCTTTGGACCGCAGTTCGATGATCTCCTCCTCATATGGTGCCAGTTTTCCCGACCGTCTTCTGTCATAGTCCCCATTTATGAGCGGACAGTCCTCTTTCAGGTATGTTTTGACAGTCCGTTTTGCGTGACCGGTGATCCGACTGATCTCATCGATCGAATAGCCTTCTGAATGAAGCCTGCGGACTTCATCGATTTTCGCCTGCTTTTTCAGGATCTGCTCCTGATGCTGCCGCTCACGGGCGTTTTCTTTCTTTTCCGGAATCTTATCTTCCGGCATCGAAAGATACCGGTTTATGGTTGTCACGGAAGAATGAAGGAGAAGCGCGATATCATTAACCGTATAGCCTTCGGAGCGCTTTTTTCGGGCAAACAGTATCCTTTCCGTACGGTTCCTGGTATCATACAGGGCCAGCATTTCCGGATTTTGTGAAACAGCCGGGACAGCCAGGCGGGAAGGGAACAGCCTGTACATATATTCCTCCACTGTGTCGGACAGATTTTTCAGTAGATGGAAACGATCACTGATCTGTAATGCCCCAGGATGGGAATTGACCGCTGCAGAAGCATACGTCTGTGCGCCATCGCGGGAAATAACCTGGATATTTGGATAAGATTTCAGCCATTCCTCAACCTTTCCGGTTTCTCTGGAATCGAGGAGATCAATAATTCTATGGCTTTCCAGGTCAACCATCACTGTTCCGTAAGAATATCTCTTACGGAACGCAAAGTCATCCACACAAATCTTTGTAACGCCGGACTTATCCACAGGAATCGGCATTTTTTTTAAGCAGATCGCAGATGCTGCTTTTACAGACCTTTATGGAATCTTCCTTCAGTAAAGCGGAAGCACTGACAGAACTTAATTTGGAAGATGTTTTCAGGATTTTATTCACCAGCCGCCTGGTTTTTCTCTCTTGTGGAGCAATAAAATCAAATCTTTCAGAGAATGTTTTATGGCCGCAGGCAGGATTCATGCAGAACATCTTCCTGGTGTTTAATAAAAGTATTGTCTGCCGGTCCTGCAGCGGAATGTCCTGGATCTCACGCTGATAAACGGAATGCACTTTTGATGAAAAGGTCCCGCAGTAAGGGCAGGGAACTTGCCCCCTTGCAGATTGTACTTCGAAAATAATCTGTCTGGTTTTTAATCTGTACCGGATACACTCCAGATCTGGACTTAATAATTTTATGATCTCCTGTTCCATGAACCATCACCCTGTATTATTATATCGCTTTATTGCAGTGATATCAACTAATGTTGGAAAGAACCGCCAAATAATAATGCGGTCAGATACAAAATTACCCCAGCCCTTTGCGAGTTGGAGTAATTCACTATAATTCACATGCGATTTTTGATAGATTGGAGTTTTTCACTCCAAGGTGCCAGTTCTGCCAGCTGTTCATCGGTCATATCTTTACCTGGCCGGTTCTCCAGCAGAAATTTAAGATATCCGTAAATATTCAGACCGTGTGCTTTTGCCATCTCAACCATTGTGTAGACCACTGCACTGGCATTCGCTCCGTCAATGGAATTGCTGAACAGCCAGTTCTTCCGGCCTACTGCAAATGGGCGGATTGCATTCTCACTGAGATTATTGGTAAAGCTGCACCGTCCGTCTTCCAGATAGGTCTCCGCTGTATCACGCCGGTTGAGAACATAATTAATGGCTTTATCCATCCGCGTATTCCGGACAGGCTTCTGCTGATCCAGCCACGACCAGAAAGCCTCCAGAACAGGTTTTTCCTTCTCGAGACGCAGCTGCTTCCGCTTTTCATAATCACCGGGATACTTTTTGTTAATTGAGTCCTCAATGGCGAATAACCGGTTGCAGTACTGGACTCCCTGCACTGCCGGCTGACTGTAGTCATACTGCTTTCCTTTGGGAACGGCATCGATAAAGTACCGGCGGATGTGTGCCCAGCAGGAGC